>NZ_JBEYZY010000054.1:0-37032 GCF_040646295.1 Streptomyces sp. NPDC046197
AAGTACGTCCAGTACGAGGACTTCCGGCCGGCACGCCGAGAGCACGCACCGGACGTCACTCCTTGACGGGCGAACGTTGCCTGCCGGGGCACTAGCAGTGGTGATCAGAGCTCCCGCCCTTCGGATGAATCGCTTACTCCGCCCGGGTGAGGCGCGGAGCAGCAGTCAATCAAGCCGGTAGTCCCACGTTTCATCTTATGTATCCGACACCCAGAGCGGCCCCTCCGTGCAACACAGTGAGGCGGTCCGGCGCCCGCAAGGAGACCTCATGAGACGCGTCAGTATGTGCTGGACCGCTGCGGTCGCTGCCGCGGCCGCCGGCCTGACGGCCACTCCCGCCTCCGCGACCCGCGACGGGACCGAAGTGAGCTGCGACACGTCCGCCCTGACCACGGCGATCGCCAATGCCGCCGCGGGAGACACCCTGATCCTCGCCCGACACTGCACGTACCACCTCACTACGGCGTACGTGGACGGAGACGGGTTGCCGCCCATCACCAAGCGGCTCACCATCCGGGGCCGCGACGCGACCATCGTTCGCGACTCGCCAACTGCTGGCCCGTTCCGGATCTTCGACGTGGCATCCGGTGGTGACCTCCGCATTGACGACCTGACTATCAGGCATGGTCACGCCACGGTCGACGGCGGCGGCATTCGAGTGCAGTCAGGCGGAACCCTCTCGCTCGAGAGCAGTTCTGTCATTGACAACACCGCGGACAGCCTGGGTGGAGGGGTAGATGTCGCCCTCGGCGGCACCGCGACCATCAAGGACAGTCTTCTCACCCGAAACAACGGTGACACCGGCGGGGGACTTCAATCCGATGGCACGGTGAACGTCTACAATTCCCGCCTCACCTACAACTATGCGAATACCTTCGGTGGTGCCGTCGACCACGAATCCGGCACAGCAGAGTTCCACCGCACCTCCCTCAGAGACAACACGTCCCGCCTCGACGGCGGGGGCATCGACATCGACGGAGGCACGGTGAAGTTCGTCGACAGCAGCCTCACCAACAACATCACCGCCGGCACTACCGGTGGAGGCATCTGGAACGGAGGTGCCACGCTCACACTGGAGCGAACGGAGGTCACCGGCAATACCGTCGCTGGAGGGAACGGCAAGGGCGGCGGCATCTACAACACCGGTACCGGTACGCAACTCACACTTCACGAAAGCACTGTGGACGGCAACAGTGCCAATGGCCCGGCCAACTCACAGGGCGGAGGCATTTACAACACCAACGGCACCGTCACCTTGGACCGCAGCAGAGTCCAACGCAACGACGCCACAACCGCTCCCGGCGGTGTCTGGACCAACGTGCCCTTCACCGTCCAGGACTCCGAAATCAAGAACAACATCCCCAGCAACTGCACTGGCAGTCCAGTCGTCGTGACCGGCTGCACCGGCTGATCAAACAGCGGTGGGCGCATTCATTAGACGAGAAGGGGCAGGTCCCGACGACCAGCACTCGAATGGACGAGCCATCCTGATGGGCACATGTACCCCGCCTGCGAGCGTGGCTATACGGTCGGCTGACCACGTTTCCGCTCCAGCTTGGGAAGCTAAGCCGAACAGGGAAGCGCTCTGGCCTGCGGTTGTTTCGTAGATCGCAGATGCGCGAGAGCCCCTCGAAGATCGTCGAGGGGCTCTCGTGTTGTTCGGGATGCTGGTGGCCTTCTGATCCGTAGCTCTAAATAGATCGGTCAGTGACGGTCATACAGGCCACACTTCGGGTCTACAAGGACGCCACGGGACGGGACCGGTTGCTGTGGTTGCTGTACTTCGCTGCTGTACGCACCAACAGTGCGCTCCAACGGCAACGGAGCGCTAGCCAAGCATCGTCCGGACGAGGAGTGCGCCCACTGCGCTCCCCGCTCCTGTTTTTCCCTATTTTCGGGCGTCGTCTGCGTAGAATCGCCTGGTTGTGGGCCCACCAGGGGTTATAGGAGCCGTCGGCCTTGCGGCCGCGCTTCAGCTCTCGGTAGATCGTGGAGCGGTGCTTGCCGAGCTCGTCGGCGATCGCGGCCGCGGAGCGGCCGGCGTGCACAGCATCGGCGATGGCAATCCGGTCGTCCTGGGTCAGATAACGGGCATCGATAGGCTTGTCGGGCAAGATCATGCTCCCAGCCTTGATGAACCACACCGACCCGCAGCTGACGGATACGCCCCACCTGGCGGGCAGCGGCTGCCCCTTTCAGGCCACCTCTACGCAGTTCGAAGTACCTCTTAGGCACCCTCAGCGGCAGCTGGTTCGGCGCGTACCTGGGCATGACGTGGTCTCCATCGGGTTGTCGCGACGACCGATGGAAACCGCCCGGTATACCCGGTCGTCTTCATCGACTGTGTGAACGTGAAGATCAGGGAGGGGCAGGTCGCCAACCGGCCCGTCTACATGGCCGTAGCGGTCACCGCCGAGGGCCACCGCGACATCCTCGGCCCGTGGGTCGGCGACGGGGGTGAGGGCGCAAAAGATTGGCTCCAGGTGCTGACCGAGATCAAGAACCGCGGCGCCGCGGACGTGCTGATGCTGGTCTGTGACGGGCTGACGGGGTTGCCGGACGCGGTCAATGCGGTCTGGCCTGCGACGATCGTGCAGACGTGCGTGGTTCACCTGCTGCGCAACTCGTTCAAGTACTGCGGGCGGCAGGACTGGGAGAAGATCGCGCGTGGCCTGAAGCCGGTCTACACCGCGCCGACCGAGGACGCCGCGCTGGAGCGGTTCGTGGAGTTCGCCGAGACGTGGGGGAAGAAATACCCGGCGATCGTGCGGTTGTGGGAGTCGTCCTGGTCGGAGTTCGTGCCGTTCCTGCGGTTCGACGTGGAGATCCGCCGGATCGTGTGCACCACCAATGCCATCGAGTCGATCAACGCCCGCATCCGCAAGGCTGTGCGCGCCCGCGGGCACTTTCCGACGGAGCAGGCCGCGCTGAAGTGCGTGTATCTGGCGGTGATGAGCCTGGACCCGACCGGGACAGGGCGCCGACGCTGGGCGATCCGGTGGAAGCCGGCGCTGCAAGCGTTCGACATCACCTTCGACGGACGACTCTCGGCCGCCCGCCGCTAAAATCCGACAACCGAGTTACACCACTGGCATCGCTGGACACACCCCCCAAGACGGATGACGGCCCAGAGACGGCCCGAGCCGCCTGACACGGCCCCTCATCGGCGAAGAAACCGCTGGTGAGGGGCCTCTTCATGCCCTCTCCTGGCAAGTAACACCCCATCTTGCCTGACCGCCACCCCTGAGCGGAAACCCGTATGGGCGGGGGGCTCTGACCTGGGGCTTCGCCTCCGGTGGTGACGCCCTGGCGGGGCGGGGGCCGGTATGGCGGGCCGCGGGGGCATCCGCCTCTCCGGTCGACGGGTCCTGCCCCTCAACCTAGGCTTGGCAGGTAACCAATGCCCGGCCGGCGGGCCTGCACACTCCCGGCGGCGCGGCCATTCCTGGCGGATCGCACGCCGCGGGTGCCTCTGGTTTCGCGGCTGTACCGGCACGCGCGGCGCGAGCAGGAGCGGGGCGGCGCCCGCTGACGCAGTGCAGATCCCAGGTCCCCGCGAAGAGGGTGATGAGTGATGGCCGAACTCGTCCTGGAGCACGCGGCGCAGGAGCTCGCGGACGCCACGTCCAAGCCGCCCTTCCTCTACGAGATGACCGTGCAGGACGCACGGAAGGTTCTCGACGACATCCAGGCGGCGCCGATCCAGAAGCCCGAGGTCGACGAGAAGTGGATCACTGTACCGGCCGAGGTCGGCGATGTGAGGGTCCGCATCGTGAAGCCCCCCGGCGCCAAGGGCATGCTCCCCGCCGTGCTGTACATCCACGGCGGCGGGTGGATCCTCGGCAACGCCGGAACACACGACCGACTGGTCCGCGAGCTGGCGGTCGGCGTCTCGGCCGCCGTGGTCTTCGTCGAGTACACGCCCTCGCCCGAGGCGCGCTACCCGGTGGCGGTCGAGCAGGCCTATGCGACGGCGCGCTGGATCACGCGCGACGGCGCCTCCGAGGGCCTGGACGCCACCCGGCTCGCCGTGGCGGGCGACTCGGTCGGCGGCAACATGACCGCCGCCGTGACCCTGCTGGCCAAGCAGCGCGGCGATGTCGTCTTCGTGCACCAGTCGATGTACTACCCCGTCACCGACGCGGCCCAGAACACCGGCTCCTACCGCCAGTTCGCCGACGGCCCGTGGCTGACGGCCAAGGCCATGGAGTGGTTCTGGAACGCCTACGCCCCCGACCGCTCGGTCCGCAGCGAGATCACCGCCTCCCCGCTGAATGCCACCCCCGAGGACCTCTCCGGCCTGCCGCCGGCGCTGCTCATCACCGATGAGAACGATGTGCTGCGCGACGAGGGAGAGGCGTACGCCGCCAAGCTCCGGGCGGCCACGGTTCCCACCGTGTCCGTCCGCTACAACGGCATCTTCCACGACTTCATGATGCTCAACCCGCTACGACGGACGCAGGCCGCCTCGGCCGCGGTCGAGCAGGCCACAGCAGTCCTGCGCAAGGCACTCGACACCGGCTGATCCCCTCTCGCCAGTCCAGGTGGCAGGTCAGACCCGGGAGCAGGTCAGACCCGTAGCACGGCCCGACCACTCCAGCCCGGGGCCAGGGCCTCGGTCAGTCCTGGGCCGTCTTCTTCTTGCGGACGATGCTGAGGGCCGTGACGCCCAGCACCAGCAGGCTGAGGCCGATGGCCGCGATCAGCGGGGTCGTGCTGGTCCCGCCGGTCTCGGCGAGGTTCGTGCCGCCGGAGCTGCCGCCGACCGTCGCGGGGCGGGGCTCGCTGAGCGTCTGGACCGCCGCGCCGCCCGCGCCGCCCTGGGTCTTGCAGTCGAGGACGCCGGTGAAGCGCTGCCCTTGGCCGTTCGGACCGTTGATCGTGAAGTCGTAGGGCTGGTCCTCCTGGAGCGGGATCGTGACCGTTTCGGACCCGCCGGCCGGGATGCTGTGCCGGGCGCCCATCAGCTCGAAGGTGAACGCCTTGTCGCCCTTGTTCGCCGCAGTGATGTCCACCCCGCCCTTGGCGCAGTCCTTCGCCGCGGACAGTGCGGGTATCGGACCCCTGTCGGCCCAGGTGGCGGTCGCGGTAGCGGACACCGTCGACTCGCTGGAACCGGCAAGGACCTGTGTCTGGCTGCGGCTGTCGGAGGTGAACGCGCGACCGACCGGCACGGTGGTGGAGGCCTGCGCGGTCAGCGCGGCCGTGCCTCCCGCGCCGCTCGGCGCCCGGACGCCCCCAGCAACGTCTTTCGGCACCGCGAAGAACACCTGGCTGCCGTTCTTGGCGGACGTGATCGCCTTTCCGTCCTTGCCGACGATCCGCACACCGCTGGTGGCGGCGTCCGCGGGTGGGGTGACCGTCACGCTGCTCGCGTTGGTGTGCACCGTCACCGGTCCGAGCCGCTCGCCGGGGTGGCCCGAGACGGCGGGCGGGTCGAGAGTCAGCGAGGCCTTGGGCTCGGGCAGGTTACGGGCGCTCTTGTGGAGGTAGTCGGCGAGCTTCTCCGCCTGCGGGGCCAGGGCGTCGACGTGGGCGCCGTCCGAGTAGCGCCAGATCGCCACCTGGGTGCCCGCCGCGGCGTCCTGCTCGGTCAGGTTCCCGACCCCCGCCTTGGCGGCGAGCGCGGCGAGGTCGTTCACCTGTGGATAGGAGTGCTGCAGAATCCAGTTGATCTTCCCGGCGTTCTTGTTGGTACCCAGCGAGGTGCCGCTCCAGGGTGTCTCGTGGTACTTGGCGTCCCTCTGTGTGGGGTTGTGGATGTCCACGCAGTACGTCTGCAGGGTGCCGCCGCCGTCGACGGACATCTCGAACAGTCCCGCGGACACCTGGTACTCCCCGCCGGTGTCATGGACGACGGCGGTGCCATAGGTCTTGAGGCTGCCTATGGTGGCCGTCGCCCCGCCCTGACTCTGCGGTGTCCCGTCGGCGGCGGCCGGGCCGGCGCCGGTCAGCACACCGACCGCGACGAACCCGGACACGACAGTCGCGGCCGCGAGGCGGGCCGCCCCTCGCCTGCCCGCGGAAGGCGCAGCGAACCAAGCACACACAGAATTCCCCTTCCAGCAGGACCCGTTGACGTGGGGGGTACGGTCCCACCAGCAGAATCTCAAGCCACGAGAGCTGTCCCGGCATCCTAAGGACCGGGCACGCACCACGCTCCCCAGTCATATCGTCGGATGACTGATCCGAATCGGAATCGTTATCGCCAACAACCGCCCACGAGCAGGGCTTATCGACAAATCCACTGGGTCGTTCCGGAGCGCACTCGTCGATAAGCCGCAGTTCGGTCGGAGCAGTGCCGGCGTCTCTCTGACGTCACGTCACCGCGGCTGGTTCCGGGCGCCGTTGGGCTTCGTCGCCCGGGGTGTCCCCAGCCGGGGTCTCCCAACTCGGCTCCGGCTCCGCAGGGGAGCTCGCCGACTCCGGCCTGCCCGTGCGCCGGAACGCCGCCGTGCCCCGCGCGAGGTCGTGGCCGATCGCCAGCGCGTCGATGTCCGCCGAGGTCCGGTTCTGACCGTCGCGGACCTCTGTGCGCACCTTGAGCCTGCCCTGCACGATGACCGGGTCGCCCACGCTCAGTGACGCCATCGTGTTCGCGGCGAGCTGGCGGTTGGCCCACACCGTGAAGAAGTTGGTGTGCCCGTCCGTCCAGGCACTCTTCTCGCGGTCCCAGTAACGCGAGGTCACCGCCAGCCGGAACCTCGCCGACGCGCCCGACGCCAGCTCCCGGTACACCGGCTGCGTCGCCACATTGCCCACGGTGCAGACCAACGTCTCGTTCATTTCGAACCCCTCCCTCGTCCGGCCGCTTCGCGCCGGGTGATGCGCGTACGGGCCCGTCCCGTACGGCTGCGTCTGCCGTGACGGCCGCGTTCGTCGCGATCGCCACGTGGTCAGACTGCCTGCGCCGGGCCGAGCCCACTGACGGGTGTGGACAAGCCCGCGCCTGTGGAAAACTCCGCCACCCGAACGAGGGACCGTCGTCCACAGGGCGCCCCCATCACGCCGAGGATGCGACCACCACCCGCCGCCGTGTTCCCCGGTCGCCAGGTCACGGAGCTGAGCTGCCCCTGAGCTGCCCCTGAGCTGTCCGGTCGCCAGAACGTGGAGCTCAGCGCCCCCGAGCTGCCCAACCACCCGGTCACGGAGCTGAGCCACCCCCAGCTGCCGGGCCGCGAAACTCAGCCACCCCCGAACTGCCGGACCGCCAGGCCGCGAAGTTCAGCCACCTCCCAGCTGCCGGACTACCAGGCCGCGAAACTCAGCCACCCCCCAGCTGCCGGACCGCCAGGCCACGAAACTCAGCCACCCCCCAGCTGCCGGACCGCCAGGCCACGAAACTCAGCCACCCCCGAACTGCCGGACCACCAGGCCGCGAAACTCAGCCACCCCCCAGCTGCCGGACCGGCGAGCCACCAAGCCATCGAGCCCACTGAGCCACTCTGTCGTGGAGCGGTTCATGATCGGAGACGGCCGAACCACCGAGCCACGACCCGGCCGCCCCCCGGCTCACCTCCCGGTCCCGGCTTCCGCCCCCGCCCCTGCCCCGGCCCCGGCTCCCTGGACCCGTGCGTACTGCTCCCGCACCTCCTGATAGCGCAGCAGCTCCGCCGCGAGCGGATCGAGCACCCGGGCCCGGCCGCAGCCCGCGGCCGCCTCCCGCAGGCGGCGCTCCGCATCCTGCCCGTAGCGCCGGGCCGGCCCGCGCGCCGCGATCCGGCAGCTCCACTCCACGACCGGGCCGCCGATGATCCCGGCCACCATGAGCAGCACCGGGACCCCCAGGTTCGGCGTGACGACCCCGATGATCTGGCCCACCAGCCACAGTCCCCCGACCACCTGGAGGAGCGTCATCGACGCCTGGGCCAGGACCGCCGCCGGCCACCACCCGGGCCGCGGCGGCCGCCCCGGGGGCAGCCCGGCCCGCGCCGCCAGTTCGTCGAGCGCCTCGGGCAGCCCCTGCGCCCCGCGCACGGCGGCCTCGCGCACCGCCTGCGCCCAGGGCGTAGGCAGGCCGGCCGAGGCCCGGTCGGCCACCGTACGCACCGCCTGTTCGACACGCTGACGCGCCGTGGCCTCCTCGTCCGGCTGCGCCCGCACCGCGACCCGCCCGGTGGGAGGGTCGCGCCGGTCCTGGCACCAGCGCCACAGCCGCAGCCAGGGCGTGCCGCACGCGCGGTTGGCGTTGCGCAGCCAGGCACGCTCGGCGGCCTCACCCGCGGCGGTGGCGCCCACCGCGTCGGCGAGCCGCGCGGCGAACTCCTCGCGCGCCTCCTCGCTGAGCCCGGCGCGCCGCCCCGTGGCGTAGACGGGCCGCAGCCGCACCGCGGCGGCGTCCACGTCCGCCGCGATCCGCCGCGCCGCCGCGCCCCGCTCCGCCACGAAGTGACCGAGTGCCTCGCGCAGTTCGCCGATGCCGTCCCCGGTGAGCGCGGACAGCGCCAGCACGGTCGCACCCGGTTCGCCGTACTCCCCCAGAGCGATCCCGTCCTCGTCGAGGAGGCGTCGCAGGTCGTCGAGGACCTGGTCGGCGGCCTCCCCGGGCAGCCGGTCGACCTGGTTCAGGACGACGAACATGACCTCCGCGTGGCCCGCCATGGGGCGCAGGTACCGCTCGTGGAGGACGGCGTCGGCGTACTTCTCGGGGTCGACGACCCAGATGACGGCGTCGACGAGCGCCAGGATGCGGTCCACCTGCTCGCGGTGCTGCACGGCGGCCGAGTCGTGGTCGGGCAGGTCCACCAGGACGAGCCCGCGCAGCTGCGGGTCCGCGTCGGAGCCCTGGACCGGGCGCCTGCGCAGCCGCCCCGGAATGCCGAGCCGGTCGATGAGGGTGGCCGCGCCGTCGCTCCAGCTGCACGCGATGGGTGCCGCGGTGGTCGGCCGCCGTACGCCGGTCTCCGAGATGGCCACGCCGGCGAGCGCGTTGAACAGCTGCGACTTGCCGCTGCCGGTGGCGCCCGCGATGGCGACGACGGTGTGCTGCCCGGAGAGCCGCCGCCGCGCCGCCGCCTCGTCCAGGACGCGGCCGGCCTCGGCGAGCGTCCGGGTGTCCAGGCGGGTGCGGGACAGGCCCACCAGCTCGCGCAGCGCGTCCAGGCGCGACCGCAGTGGCCCGTCGTAGGCGAGCGGCGCCACACGCTGGGGGCGGGAAGGCCTGGTCGCGACGATCGGCACCTGCTCGGCCGCGGTGGCCTCGGTCACCCGCCGCGCGATCAGCCCGTCGTCCCAGACGTCCGCGGATTCCGTACGGCCCGGGGTCTCGCTCCCCTTCGTGTGCGGGAGACCGCCGACGCGCTCCACGTCGTTCTGCACGCGCGCGTGGCGGTCGCGGCGGCGCGCGTCGCTCTTCACGCGCGCGTGCTCGTCCTCCGCCCGTGGTCGAGGGCGTTCGCCGCCCTCGGTGTTCGCCTCCCGGGCCGCCTCCCGGGCTGCCTCCCGGGCTGCCTCCCGGCCCCCCTCGGGAAGCCGCTCGGCGGCGGCGCCCCCGCCCGGGGCACCTGCACTCGCTGCCCGGGCACCCATGGACGAAGCGGCCTCTGCCGGCGTGCCCTCCACCGGACGGGGCCCGTCGGCGGAGCCCTCCGCAGAGCCCGCCCCAGAGCCCTCGACAGAGCTCTCCACAGAGCTCTCCACAAGGCTGCGCAGGTCGCTGATCACGTCCCTGGGGCCCCCGGGCCGCTGGGCGTCCGCAGGCTGCCCCTCCGTGAGCCGGGCATCCTCGTCGTCGGCCATGTGCCCGGCGTCCGTACGGCGCCCGGCCTCGTCGCGGACCGCGCTCGTCGGGCCCCCTGCCTTCGTACCGTCCTCGGTGTCCGCTGCGCCCTCGGAGCCCGTGTCCTCCGTCTGATCGGCGTGTTCCCTGTGGTCCTGGTCAGTGACGGCGGTCACCGGTCACCTCTCCTTCAGCAGTACGGACAGCGCGGCAATGAGTTCGGCCTGGGGCTCCGGATGCACTTCCAGCGCGTCGAGCGGGGCCAGCCGACGCTCGCGTTCGGTGTGCATGGCGCGGTCCAGGTAGTCGGCGAGCAGCCGGTCGGCCCGGTCGCGCAGCCGCAGCGCCCCCTGCGCCCCGACCCGCTCGGCCAGCCTCTCGCCCGCTGCCCGGGCCCGGCGGCCGCCCAGCAGGCTGGTGGCGACCAGAGCGGCGACGACCTCGGAATCCGGGGTGACGCTCCGGTCCATTTCCCGCACCTCTTCCTCGGCGTACTCCTCGAGTTCCCGCCGCCACCGCCGTACGGCCAGCCCGATACGGTGCTCGGCGTTCTGCGTCGCGGGACCGCGGTCGGCCAGCCCGGGGGCGCCCGCCGCGGGCTCGCGCCGCCAGGCGTCCTCGATGCGTTCGTCGGCGGCCGTGACGGCGCACAGGATGAGGGCCGCCAGGCTCTCCACGAGCGCGTCGAGCAGTTCGGTGGCGGTGCAGTCCAGGGGGAAGGCGCGCCACCGTTTCAGGGCGTCCCCGGCGAGCACGGCCCCGGCGTGCAGTCGCCCCCGTACCCGCGCGAGCTCGTTGTCGTACGCGCTGTCGACCGCGGAGGTCAGCCGCAGTGCGGCCGCGTACTGTGCGGCTGCGGCGCCGGCCAGCTCGGGCAGCCGGGACTTCAGCGAGTTCAGCAGGCCGGTGGCCGTGCGGGCCATGACCTGGTGCCGGGCCGTGGTGTCCTGCGCCTGGTGGACGAGCCAGGTGCGCAGCGGCGCCACGGCGCTGGCCGGCAGCAGTCCGCCGCCCCAGGCCGACTCGGGCAGTTCGGGGACCGTGAACCGCGGTACGTCGCCGAGCCCTGCCTTGGTGAGCAGCGCACAGTACTGGCGGGAGACCTCGGAGACGACCTGGTGGGGTACCCGGTCGAGCACGGTCACGAGGGTGGCGTCGTACTCCTTGGCGGTGCGCAGCAGGTGCCAGGGCACGGCGTCGGCATAGCGGGCCGCCGTGGTGACCATGACCCAGATGTCGGCGGCGCAGAGCAGTTCGGCGGCCAGGGCCCGGTTGTCGGCGAGGAGGGAGTCGATGTCGGGTGCGTCGAGGAGGGCGAGGCCCTCGGGCAGGGTGTCGACCGTCTCGATGCGCAGGACTCGGGAGCCGTCGTCGTCGGTCGGCAGCAGGTCGTCCAAGGGGTCATGTGCGGGCTCCCACGCGCGCGTGAGGTCGGGCAGGATACGCATGCCGCTGAACCAGTGGTGATCTTGAGGGTGGCACACCAGCACCGGAGTCCGCGTCGTGGGCCGCAGCACCCCCGCCTCGCTGACCCGCCGCCCGACAAGGGAGTTGACGAGCGTGGACTTCCCCGCGCCGGTCGATCCCCCCACAACGGCCAGCAATGGCGCTTCGGGCTGCGTCAACCGGGGCACCAAGTAGTCATCGAGCTGCGCGAGCAGTTCGTCGCGGTTGGCACGCGCGCGTGGAGCCCCCGGGAGGGGCAGCGGGAAGCGTGCGGCGGCGACACGGTCGCGCAGGGCGGAGAGTGCGTCGAGCAGCTGAGGCCGTACGTCCAAGGTCACCACATGCGAAGAATGCCCAATTTTGGGGGATTTCTGAAGCATATGAGCATGTCTGCGCGCCGATAGAACACAAGGGACGGAAGGGATGACTGGGACGCGGGCACAGTCCAGGCATAACGAGTGCACAACACCCGGTGCGTGAGCCGCCAAAAGCGGTGCACGATTCGTACCTGCCTGCGATTATCAGGACCGCTTCACCGAACCTCCACATTGAGCCACGGAGGCGAAGCAACAGGGACGAGGACACAAGAGCCCTATCCTTGTCCCCGGCAACGTCACGGATCAGCCCTGACCCGGGCACCACGACAGAGGCCACCACACCCGGCCCCCGTAGCTCAGTGGATAGAGCAGGCGCCTTCTAAGCGCTTGGCCGCAGGTTCGAGTCCTGCCGGGGGCGCCCAGCCTCAGCCCTCCCCGCGGGAGGGCTTTTTGCTGGTCAGAGCGGGTGTAGCCGCACACAGAAGAGCGCCAGACCCGCCCCCAGTGGTCGCGGGGAGGCTCCGGCGCCGTCCGGCTGTCACCGGGTTTCTGCGGGTGGCTGCGGCAAATACGCGGCGAAGTTCTCCGGCGGCCGTCAGCCGGTCTCGGGCAGGTCGGGGCGATCACCTCGCGCCAAGATCCGCTGCTTGACGTTCCACAGCTGCCTTGAGATGCACAGGGCAGCTCTGAACGTGCGGTCACCCGGCGGCCGGCACGGCGCCCTCGCCGAAGGCGGCAACGTCCTGTGGCGCCATGTCCTCACGGAGGCGGATGAACCGCACCGGATGCCACCAGACCCCCCTGTCCTGAGCGGTGTCCACGTCGATCTCCGCAACCAGCGTGGGCTCGACGAGGACGACGTCGAGGGGTGACCGAGACGCCCACGACGTCGTGAATCGCACGCCCTCCCACGGATGCCCAGGCCTGGCAGCCGTGAGCCTGCCGCCGAGGCGCCGGGCCGCCTCCGGGGACAGCTGAGTGCTACGGGCGACCAGATGCAAGGCTCCGTCCTGGTCATAGCGGCCCATCAAGAGGCTTTGCGGGCGGGGCAGAGTGCCGGTGATCGCCCCGACGATGCCCTCAGTTGTGTTCCTGCGGCGGATCTTGTACCAACCCCGAACGCCCGGAAGGTACCGCTGGTCCCGCCCGCGGATCACCAGCCCCTCAAGGCCTGGCACCTGCGTCCAGGAGGCCAGCCACTCCTGTGCAGTCCGGACGTCGCCTGTCTCGGGGCACAGCGTCCACGGCGTACTCAGCCCATGCTCGCGGAACAGACCCTCCAGCCTCTCGCGTCGACGCCCGTACGGCTCACGGAGCAACTCCTGCCCGGCGGCTTGCAGGACATCAAAGGCGATGAAGTGCGCGGGCAGGTCCTCGGCGAGCCGTACGGCTGTCCGGCCACTGGAAGCCGCACGGCGCTGCAGCGCCTCGAAGGACAGCTGCTCGCCATCCCACACGACCAGTTCGCCATCGAGGACAAGGCCATCAGGCAGATTCCCCGCGGCCTGGCCGAGGTCGGGAAAGCGCCCCTGAATGAAGGCGCCCCGACGGGACTGCAGAACCGCCGAGCCCAGAACCAGGCTGGGGGTGAAGAGCAGGGCACGATAGCCGTCGAACTTGGGCTGAAAGACCAAGCCGCCGGGCAGCGCTCCGGGCGGAGGCAACTGGTCACGGGGCTGCGCCAACATCGGTTCTACCGGGGGCCGCAACACCATACGTCTGGTCTACGACTGGGACACCATCCCCGCGACTTGGAAGGAGCGGTTGCCGGTTCAGGCCCGTATGGCGGCGCAGACCGAGGAGACTTTCCTGTCGCATCAAAGCGGCTCGCTCCGCTCACCGCGCGCGGCCGGCCCTCAACCAGGCCTGCGCCCCGCTCCAGCCCGCCCGGCACCCGGGCCGCGCACACAGCAGTCAGCCATCTGAGGCCAGCGACACGTTACGCCCTGGCTGGGGCGGTCGCTTCCACGGCTTTACCAACCACGTTGGCGCGAGCCTCGCAGATCCTGGCCCCAACGTCATACCCTCTGCGCGCCTTGCCGACATGCAGCCATGAGCCGTGTGGGTGATATTGGGAGATGGGGCGGTTATCCGCAGCGCGAAGCGCGTTCTCTCTCCGAATTCTCTAAGCTTCTTTCCGCAACAACTGCCTCGATACGAGTGTCACATATGACGTGCATCAGACGGCGAGGAAACGTTCACATGCGTGAGAGATTCCATCACTGGAAACCAAGACCGGCCATAGTGAGAGGTTTCTTCACGATCCTCGCAATTGCCATGATCCTTGTGGGCTGCGCCACCATAGTTGCCGACCGTCCTAGCGGAGACCCAGGGGAATTGGCCAACATAACACCAGTCACTGATTGCACCGGAGGAATGAAAAGGAATTCAATATATCTGTACGTCACGACCTCCCTCGACAATAGCGGCTGGTATACCGAGGACGTCACAGTTAGCGGCGGCATCGCATCTCGATGCGTAGTCCACTTTCCATTGCCCTCCAACTCTAAGGATTTCTCGGTATCAATTACCAGAGGATGGGCAAGTGCCCGTAAGGGCGGCGCGCCGCCGGATGTTCAGGTAATACTTCCACCAGGGCAATCTCTTGCGGGTTTTTCGTTCAAAACCAATGATGGGGTTACGCGGCCAGGGCTCGACAGTCTTCAGGTTTCCCTCCGGGAAGACAAATTCCTCGGGACCGATTGGTACTGGCTCCAGACAACGGAGGCGTGCCCGTCCGGTAAATCCCTATCAGAGATCACGCCTGAGGGACAGCGGCAGCCGCAAAACAAAGTAATCTGGCAAAGTTTAAGCGGAGAGGGGCAGTTTTCGGTGACGTGTACTAACCGGGACACGCGCTTTTGGGTTGAACACGCGACCGACCTCATTGTGCTTGGCGTCGGAGCCCTCCTAGGTGCGCTTGTTGCATGGAAGTCAGAGGATCGCATAAAGGCGCCGGTCTCCCCAGCGTCATGCGTGCAGATACGCAGAGCGGCTAACCGCGAAAAGCGTCTCCGTATCTATTCCAGTCGCCAGAATGCCTCCATGCGCTACTGGCGTCGGAACACGTGATCTCAACGGGTTTATACAGAACAGCGCCGGACCCGCCCCGCTAATCGCAGGGCGGGTCCGGCGCTGTTCGGCTGTCACCGAGTGGGTGTATGCGTACACGGAGGAGTTCTTCGGGTCGCCGTCAGCCGGTCTCAGACAGCTCAGGGAGGTCGCCACGTGCCAGAATCCGCTGTTTCAGGTCCTGGAGGTGGCCCGAGATGCATCGGGCGTAGATGGCCAGCAGGACGGGGACACTGTTGCCCGCCCACTCAGCCACCTGCGCCGGCGGGATGCCGTCGTTCAGCCAGTTGGTCAGGCAGGTGTGCCGCAGGTCGTACACCCGCTTGCCGAGCGGTGAGGCGAATTCCTCCGGATGCAGCATTCCCGCGCGAGCGGTCCGCCACGCCCGTCGGATGACCGAGCCTGCGAGCATGCCGCCCTTCTCACCCTGGAACAGAAGATCCCCCGGCTTCAGGTTCTCTTCCTTGATGTGCTCGCGCAGGATCCGCGTCAACGACGGGTGTCCCGGCACGACGCGTGTGTCATCCGAAGCACGTCCCTTCAGCCCGCGCTCTTCGTGAATCTCGCCGTCATCCGTCCAGTTCTTCCCGACTTCCGGCTGAGCCGTGTGGAACAACAGCTCACACCACTGGTCTTCGGCGTCCTCGTCCGGCAGGCGAACGTCCGCCACGCCCATCGCCACGACTTCCTCGGGTCGCGGCCCGGCGTAGTACATCGTGGCGAAGAAGGCATGGAGCCGCTTGCCGCCGCGTGGACGCCGGCGTACCCACCCGAGCAAGCGCGCAGCCTGCTCCGGGTTGAGCAGAGACCTCTTGTCCACGGCGGACGACGTCTGGGGCGCCGCCCCTCTCCCCTTCGGCAGGGGGTTCGCTCGCAAGATCCGGTGCTTGACGGCGTACTCCATGGCCACGTTCAGGATCCGCCGGTTGCGTTTGACGGAGCTTGCCGCGGCGCGCGTACCGTCCAACTTCGAGTCGACGGTCCGAAGTACCTCCTCGACCTTGGCGGGGTCCTCCCATGCGGCCATGGTCAGAGTGTTGCGCTTCACCCACTTCAGGATGGAGGCCACCTGTGGAGGAGCGTCCTCGCGGCGGCGCGTGTTGAACGCGAACTCCCGCAGCGCGGTGCGCACGTCGACCGGACGGAACGCCGTCGGCTCTGCACGCAGCAGAGCGACGGTGGTCGCCATGAGTGTCTTGGCAGTGTTCTTGCGGTTGTTCCCGCCGGTCCGGTGCCACTGGGCGTCTGAGAACTGGACAGCGAAGTCGTACCAGTTCACTGCACTCGCCCCAGACTGGTGGGAGACCGGGCGCCCCGTGGCGAGGCTGAAGGCCTCTCCGCGGCGTGTGGCACTCACCAGCTCGGAGCGAAAGGCATCGGCGAGCGCCTTCGTGTCGAACGGTGCTCGCCACTCCCTACCATCCAGTTCCCAGCGCACGCTGTACGTCGTCTTGCGCTTGCCCCGGTAGACCCTGATGGCCCAGATCTTGACGTTGTACGTCGTGCCATCCATCAGGCGCAGTCCTCACGATCGTCCAGCCAGTTCTCGTAGTCACTACGCCGGATCCGGATGTCACCATTCGGCAGCTTGATGCAGCGCGGAGCGCGCCCCTTCGCACGCCAGTCGTAGAACGTGGAGCGCGAGATCTTCAGGTCCTTGCAGACCTCAGCGAGCGTGAGCTTTTCGTCTCGTGACCTGGGAAGTGCTGTCGTCACAGGGCGCCCCCTTCGCTGCTCGGGCCGGACAGGTCGGACAGCTCCAATTCCGACTGTCCGGAGTATTCGCGCTGTTCAGAGCGGGTGCCCGGACAGCCGGACAGTGCGGACACCTCTTGGGCGCTCTGTGTCCGGGTGTCGGTGTCCGGGTAGTACCGGCCGCCGGGGTCCTTGGTGAGCTGGCCGGCGTCGGCCATGCGGTTGCAGGTGCGGCGGATCGTGTCAAGGTCGACGTGCGGCAGCTCGCCCGCCATGTCTTTCGGCTTGGCGCCGGGGTGGGTGCGGACGTAGCGCAGGATCGTGGCGCGGGTGTCGCTGACTGTGTGGTCGGTGACTGGGCCGTCCAGCAGGTGCCAGGCGCCGGAGGCGGGTTGGAAGCTGAGGGCGTACTCGGCTTCGTCCACATCGCGGCCGGTGACGTGCAGGATGCCGTCCGCCTGCCCACGGGCGCGCTTCAGCACGAGCGTGGCGTCTGCGGCTCCGGCGATGCCGTTGGTGCCGGAGACCTCGGTCAGGAAGTCCTCGGAGCCTGCCTTACGGACGTGGTGGACCAGGACGACGGCCACGCCGTAGTGGTCGGCGAGCCGCTTGGCGTAGCCGACGGCGACATAGTCAGCGTCGTAGGCGGACACCCCGGCCGGGGCCTGTCCGCGCATCTTGGCGAACACGTCGATGACGACCATGCGCGCGTCGGGGTTGCGCTCCAGCCACTGTGCGATGGCCTCGGTGCCGCCCTGGGGGAAGGGCGGGCATTCTGTGACCAGGGTCAGCCCGGCGGGGGCCGGCTGTCCTCCGAGGATCTTGCCCATGCGGGTCTGGAGTCGGCGTGGGGTGTCTTCCAGGGCGAGGTAGAGGACCGGGCCGCCCTGGACGGGTACGGAGTCGAACGCCTTGCCGCCGGCCGCGACGGACAGGCCCAGTCCGAGGGAGAGCCAGGACTTGCCGACCTTGGGCGGTCCGGCGAGCACGTTGACGCCTTCGGCGAGGATGCCGGGCACGGCCCATTTTGGCTCGGGGAAGTGCGCGGCCATGAGCTGATCGGCCGTCCATGCGGTCCGTGGGCGCTCCCGTTTCGGCGGCGCCGTGGGGGCGCCTCGGGGTCGCTGGGCACGGAGTACAGGTGCAGGGGCGGGATGGGGTTGGCGCTCATGCTGCGACCGTCCGGGGGCGACGTGCTCCCGCTCGCAGGCCGGAGGTGATGGTGCGCTGTGCCTCGCGCTCGCCCTGGCCGGCTTGGAGCGCGGCCGTGAGGAGCCAGCCGGTGACGTCGGCTTCGTTCAGCTCGCCTCCGGCGACGAGCTGTCCGAGGGCGACGGCGGCGATGTAGAGGCTGTTGTTGTGCTCGTGCGGGCCGGAGTTGGTGACCCGCTGCACTTCCCCGTTGATCGCGGAGCGGAGGAAGGCGGTGTGCCGTCCCCGGCCGGTGAGGGCGACCGTGACGGGTGTCTGCGGGGGCAGCGGGGCGGGCGCAGGAGTTCGGCGAGCCAGTCCGGCAGGGGTGCCACGGGGCCGTGGTGGGTGACCTCGTAGGGATGTCCGGCGAAGGTGCTGCCCGCGCCGACCACGAGTCCGCCCCACGCGCGGGTGTCGACCTTCCAGCCCAGCCCGCGGGCGCTGTCCCCGGCGGTGTTGCGCAGGGTTTCGCCCTCGGGGGCGGCGAAGTACAGGTGGGTGCCGCCGCTCCACGTGCGCACCGTGTAGGTGTCGGCGGGGAAGGGCTGGCCGTGGCGCTCGCAGAGCACGGCGAGCACGTCGGCGCCGTCGGTGGCGCCGTGCTCGGCCCAGGCGGCCGGCGGGGTGTCGCCGGGGTGCTTGGGCTTGTCCAGGTCGATGACGACCAGGCCGGAGGGGCCGGTGGCGATGCCGACGTTGAAGGCGGCGACGGACCATGCGCGGGTGATGCGGTCTGGGTCGGTGGTGGCGCGGGTCTCCCAGTCGGAGACGGCCGGGCGCTTGTCACCGGGGATCAGGGGGAAGACACGCCAGTCACGCGACGCTGCGTCGAGCGCTGCGGTGAGCTGGGCAGAGCCGTCCAGGTGCGGCATGCTGGGGGTTCTCCTGTTCTGTCTGCGGATGGGCAGGGAGAACCGTGGCGGCGGGCGACCTTGCTGGGGAGTCCCGCCGCCGCGGCGTTGCTACTGGTTCTTGGCCCAAGCGGCGTACTGCTGGCGGACGTAGTGGCGCGGATTGCAGATGACGGCCGTGCCGTCCAGTTCCATCAGCCGCTGCGCGGCTCGGGTGGCGAGGTCGGCCGCGTCGCTGGTGATGCTCCACGCTTCATCGCTCAGCGCAATCCGGTCTAGCAGCGCGGCCTTGCGGAGCCAGAACTCCCGGTTCATCCCGTCGTAGAACGGCCTGTCGGCCGCCGTCCTGGCGGTCCATCCGATCTCGCTGATGGTGCTCGGGGCGAGCGCGTATGCCTCGTCCGGCGTGGGCCACTGCTCCGACTCGGGGCGGTGGTCGGCGGTGATGTACAGGCGGGTGCGCTGGCCGTCGTGGGTGGGGTGCTGGCGTACGGGTCCAGTGGTGAAGGCGGCGGACAGGGTCGCGCTGACCCGGTCGGTGTCGTCCGGGTCGCAGATGATGCGGATCTCGAACACGGCTCTCCTGTTGGGGTTAGAAGGGGGGTTGGGTGCTGTGGCAGCCGCAGGTGCGCGAGCGGGTGCCGCATGCAGGGCAGATCCACCGCTTGCGGGCCCAGCGCGGCCACTTGGGCAGCCACACGTAGGCGAGCGGGAGGAACGGGGCGCAGTCGCAGGTGTCCACGTCTGGTTCTTCGCAGCCGGGCCAGCCGTGCAGTACGTCGCCCGTGCCGCCGCAGACGGAGCAGTTGGGGTCCGGTAACCGGTGCAGGGCGAGGATCGGCCGGGGGCCGCGCGGGCGCTTGCCGACGCGGTGGGAAACCCATGCGGCGTGGAAGCAGAACTCCAGGCGGTGCCGGGCGAGCAGTCGACGGATCATGCGGCGTCCTCCTGCTTCCTGCGGCGGGAGGGGAAGTCGATGACGTTGGCAAGGCGGGCGGGTCCGGGCTGGGCGGGGCCCTTGATGCGCCCCTTGGGCGGGGGCTCGGGGCTCGGCTCGGGCGGCCGGTAGGAGGCGCAGGCGGCCAGCGCGGCGTCTTCGTGGCGCCGGGCGGCGCGGTGCCCGGCCAGGCAGACGGCGCCGATGATGGCGCCGGGCCCGAACAGCACGGCGGCAGCGATGGCATCGGGGCTCATGTCGTCTCCGGTTCGCGCAGGGTGGCGATCAGGTCGGGCAGCGTGGTGCCGAGCACGGTCAGACGGTGTTCGATGGCCTGCCAGGAGGCGGGGTCGATGCTGAGCAGGGCGTGGACGGTGGCGGGCGCGTCCCCGCGGGTGGCTGCTTCCAGCGCGGCGCGGACTTCGCCGGCAGCCATGAGGGTGATGGACGGCGTCATGGGCTGGGGCTCTCCTTCACAGGTTGGGCAGCGCGTTGACGACGGCGCGCATGAGCTGGTTGACGGTGGGGGCGGCGCCGCTGGAGGCGAGGTAGAAGCCGAACATCACGGCCACGAAGGCGGAGCCGAAGCCGAGCGACTTGGAGCGCAGCAGCAGGGCGAGCAGGGCGCCGAAGATGAGGAGCAGAGAGATGGTCACGGCCATGGGGCGGATCTCCTTCCGGGAGTGGGTGGTTGGGTGTCAGCGGGTGCCTTCGCGGTAGATGCGGGTGGCGCGGTTGTAGAGCCAGCGGCCGGCGCGGATGCGCTTGCCGTGGCCCTTGCAGCGGCGGCAGTTCTTGCCGCGCTTGGGCCGTCCCTTGCGGTCGGTGGTCATGGCGAAGCCGAAGCCGTTGCACTTGCGGCAGGTGCCGAACGGGCTGCCCGCACACAGAGCGATGTAACCGAGAGTGACGAGCATCAGGCAGGCGATAGCAAGGGCTATGGGGGTCATGAGGGGCCTCCGGGGCGATGTTTCCGGGGTTTTCGCTGGTGGGCCGCTAACAGCTAACGACCTGATCAAGTGGGGTGCGGGCTGCTATCGGGGTCGCTAACGGTTAGCAGGGTTGCCCGCTATCGTTAGCGGCCCCGGAGGGTCAGCTCGCGTCACCCTTGCGGTCACGATCCGCAATCGCGGTGGCGATGTGGGCGCGGGTGAAGCCGCGCTTGTTGACGGGCTTGCTGCCGTTGATGCGGCGGCCGACCTGATCGGTCTTGATGCCGTAGGGCTTCAGCACGGCCGTCAGGTGTGCGGTCTTGTCGTCGCTCTTCATCTCGGCCCACGTGCCGTAGACCTCGGGCCGCAGTTCGGCGAGGCGGTCGACGGTGGTCTCGTTCCACACCTTGGCCTCATCGGCCGGGGTGACGGCGAGGATGTCGGCGAGCACGTCGATGCCAGCCGTGGGGTCGGCGATGGCGTCCTCGCCGATGGCGTAGCCGGTGACGTTGCCGTAGTCCTCGCGCAGCTTGCGGGCGCGCAGGCTGATCTTCTCGGCGCCCACGGCGTCGACCTCGGTGCCGCAGACGATGGTGGGCTCGTCCATCTCGCCCGCCATCCACGCCACGCCCTTGTCCCGCTTGAAGGAGAACATCGTGGCCTTGTATCCGGCCTTGTACATCGAGGTACCGAGGATCATGTCGTTCTCCATCTGGCCGGTGACCTTCAGCGCGAACCGCAGCACGGCGTTGGCGCTGATGCCCTTGGGGATGGAGTCCTTGTCCGGGCGCTGGGTGCCGAACATGGCGATGATGCCGAACGCCGGGCCGCGCCTGACCAGGTCCTCGCAGATCTCGGTGATCTGACCGCCGTACGTCTTGTGTTCAAAGGCCTTCTGGCACTCGTCCAGTGACACCACGATGGGGTGCAGACCGAGCCGCTTGTCCGAGGCCAGTTCGGAGGTGACCTTCGATTCCGGGCAGCGAGAGAGCGGCAGCGACTTGATCACCTTGGCGCGGCGGGTCAGTTCGTCCTTGATCTCCAGCAGGCTGTCCAGGCAGTACTTGACGTCCTCGTCGTCCTCGCCGGAGCGCCAGCGGTGACAGACCTTCTCCAGCGGCCGGTAGTCCGAGCCGCCCTTGAAGTCGAAGATGTACAGCCAGGCGCGCGGGTCCAGAGCGGCGATCAGCAGGAAGAGCCGCATCAGGTAGGTCTTGCCCATCCGGGGGATGGAGCCGACCACGATCGAGACGAACATCAGCGACACGGACACCCAGCGCATCTGCTGGTTGTTGCCGAACGGCACGGGCTTGAACAGGTCCACCACGCCGGCCTTGGCCAGCGGCCAGGCCGGGCGCTTGGCCTCGTTCATCGGCTTGTCGCCCACCCACAGGATCAGGGTGCCCTCGTGGTCGTCCGGGTTGGGCATCGGCCACACGCAGCCCAATTTGCGGCGCAGCCCGGAGGCGAGCGCCTCGCGCTTGTTCATGATGTCCTCGGCCGTCTCGCCGTGCGGCAGCTCGACATCCGCGCGCCAGCCGGGCCCGTCGCGGTGGATCTCGGAGGTGAAGCGGAGACCCGTCCCGTTCTTGATGGCGGCGTTGAGCTTGTCGTTGCCGAGCGCGCCCAGCGCGGTGACCACCATGGACGCGGTCAGCTTCGGTGCCTCGGCCTTGACCACTGCGTGCTGAACGAGGGGCGCGTCGGCGGGCGAGCCGACCACCCCGAACACCCCGATGGCCAGGGCTGCCGCGGCCGTCTGCAGCCACCAGGGCGCGGCGAAGGCGAGCAGCAGCGCGGCGGTCAGCAGCAGGGGCAGTGCCACGGCGCTGACCGTGCCGCGCCAGCGCACCCGGCGGTCCCGCTGCCGGGAGAGTTTCAGGTATTCCTCGGTGCGCTCCTTGAACGCCTCGGCATGCCGCAGCGGCGCTGACTCGGCATCCGACGCCCACCGCTGCCAGCCTCGCAGCGTGCGCCCGATCCCGCGGGGCGTGCGGGCCACCAGGCGGCCGGCGTACACCGGGCTGCGCACCGCGTGGAAGGCAACGATGTGCCCCAGGTAGGTGCCCAGCCACCGGGCCGCACCGGTGAGCTCCGGCCACGAGCACAGCCAGGGCGGCAGCACCGTGCGCCGCGCGGCCTGTTCCGCCTGGCCCATCAGGCCCGGGTTCTTCGGCTGCGGGCCATCCGCCCAGCGCGGCCGCTCGTCGTCCGAGTCGGCCGACTCGCCCCCCGTCTGGTCGGGCCCTGGGTCGGGTGACCGGTCGGCGTCGGGTCGGGCAGTTGAGTCGGCCGACTCGCCGCGCGCCAACCGGGCCTTGCCGAGGTCGACGACCTCGGCGCCGGAGGCAGCCGCCATCTCAGCTTCCAGCCGGTTGAACAGCTCGTTGTCGTCGGGATGGTTCACTGAAGCTTCCTTCTCTCGGGAGGGATGACGGGGCCCGGCCGCTGCTTTGGTCGGTTGAGACCGGGCCCCGGACTGAGCGGGTCAGGCGGCGCGCTGTTCCTCGGGGTAGGCACAGAGGACGCACACCCCGAGCGAGGTAGGGATGCAGTAGCTGTAGGTGATCCGGCACTTGGGGCACGTGCGGCGGGCGAGCATCGCCAGGGCGAGTGCACCCCACTTGCGGGAGGTCATCGGCCGGACCGGCTTCGCGCAGTCGACGCGGTAGAGGTAGGCGACCTGTACACCGGCCTTGCGGCCACGGTGGCGGCGCATCACCTGCGCGGCGACCGGCTGTCCGCCCGGCCGCAGCCCGGCCGCCCGGAGCTGTCGGCGGGTCGCGTAGCCGTCCGGGGCGAACCGCCACGGGAACGTGGGGACCCCGAACCTGGCGCCGGACGGGTCAAAGCACTCGCCGTACGCGGACATCAGGCCGCCACCCCCACGACCGGGGCATCGGTCCGGGCCCCGGAGCGGCCGGCGCGCCGTCCGGTGACCGTGGCGAACAGCCACCCCAGCCCCGCCCGGCGGGTACCGGCGCGGGCCTGCTTGGCCGCGTACATCGCCTCATCCGCCCGCCGAAGCAGTCCGGACAGGTCGTCGCCGGGGAAGTCCGCGGCGCGCACCCAGCCGAGCGAGACGGTGGTGTGTACGGCAGGGTCCTGGCCGTCGACCGGCCGGGCGAGCATGCCATGCAGCACGGTGAGCAGGTCGGTGGCGGTGCCGTGGTCGTCGATCAGGACGGCGGCGAACTCGTCGCCCCCAAGCCGCCCGGTCACCCCGGAGGGGCCGACGTGGTGGGCGAGCCGGTGCGCGGTCGCCTTCAACAGCGCGTCTCCAGCCGCATGCCCGAAGGTGTCGTTGATGTGCTTGAAGCGGTCGACGTCGGCCAGCACCACGACCGCCCTCGGGTCCCGAAGCAGAGCCGTGGCGCGACGGGTGAACGCCTCGCGCGTCCGCAGCCCGGTCAGCGGGTCACGGCGGGCGACGTTCAGGCGCCGCCGTAGCCACAGCGTGTGCGCTGTCCAGCCGGAGGCGACCGGCGCCGCTGCGGCCAGCATGGTCAACACGGTGTTCATGCCGCAGCCCCCTCGGTCTCGGCGTCGTCGCCGTCGACGGAGTGCAGGCGTCGTCCTTCGGCCCGGTCGCTGAGCAGCAGGTCGCGCAGCACGCGGGAGTTGGCAGCCGAGCAGTGCAGCGTGGTCCGGAGGGCTTCCGCGTTGATCGCGTCATCGGCCCAGTCGGCCGTGGCCTCGCGCGCCTCGGCGAGCAGTTCGGCCGGGGTCCGCGGTGCCTTGGCCGTCTTGGTCTTGCTCTTGGTGCCGGCAGGGCGCTTGCGTGGCGCCTTGGGTGCCTCCGGCTTCGGCTTCTCTGTCTGCTGCGGCGGCACGGGCGGGACGTCTTCGCTCGCCAGAGCCAGCTCGCCCAGCCTCAGCAGCACGCGTTCCGGGCGCGGGGTCTTCGACCGCCACCGCCGGCCGTGCCGCTCACGCAGCCGGGCGCGGGCCAGCTGCCGTTCACGCTCCCGCTTCAGCGCCTCGGAGTAGGAGGTGATCTCCCACAGCGTCATCCGCCGCCACAGAGCGAACGTCGACAAGGGAGCGAGCATCCAGCGGGAGAACCGCACCTTCTCCATCCGCCGACCGGTGGCGGCACCGATCCGTACGGCGTAGACATGGGCGCCGATCTCGGAGAACACCACCCACAGCAGCGGCATCGTGCCGTGCGCGACCTTGGCCCACAGCGAGTGCCCGGCGGCGACGTTCAGCCCGCACGTGACCAGCGTCAGCGCCCACGGCACGAACCGCACCCACGCCAACGCCATGTCCATCCGGATCAGCAGCAGGTTGGCCACAGTGAACACCGGAATGGCCACGTCAATCCCGACCGGCAGCATCCAAGGCTCGCCGAAGTCCCAACGGGCGGCGGCGGAGGAGACCGCGTCGAGCGAGGCGATCAGCCCCAGGGCGCCGACACCGGCCGCGGTCAGCGCGCCTAATCCGGCAAGGCCCATCTCCGGCTTCGTCAGCGGCGGCACCTCCGGGCGGTTGGTGCCCTCAGTCGCGATGGTCATGCCGTCTCGCCCTCCTCCGAAGCCCGGAGGTGGGCGTCCATGAGTTCGGCTTCAACGTCGGTGACCTGGCCGTCGAGGATCCGCTGATAGATGGCCTCGCCTTCCAGGAACATCCGGTCCTGGAAGTTCGTGTTGTCGCTCATGCCGCGGCTCCCTTCCGGGACGGCCGCCGGCGCCTCGCCGGGCGCGTCAGCGGGACGACGTTGAACAGTTCCGGGGCGTGCGCCTCGATCACCTCGGCGGCGATGCGGGCCACGTCGTCCGGCAGGCTGCTGTACTCGGGGTCGGCGAGGATGTCGCGCGCCGCGTCCAGGCGGGCCGCGCGCTCTTCATCCGTCTCGCCCTCAGCCCCGAGCCACAGCTCAACCGGGGTGCCGAGGGCGAGCTCCACGAAGTCCTCAGCAGAGACGGCCTGTTGATGGCCGACGTACGTGTGCATGGGCGTTCTCCTGAGTCGAAGGAGCAGGGAGAACCGCGGCGGCGGGCGACCTTGCTGGGGAGTCCCGCCGCCGGGCAGGGTCGTGCAGGTCAGGACAGCCATGGGCCGCCCCAGCCATGCGATACATGCTTGAACGTGTCTCTCACAGTGGCGCGCCCGATTACGGCTGTCAAGTCCTTCGCTGCTTTCGGGTCGCCCTGCGACGTGACATCAGGTTGCCGCTCTGAGGCAGGACGAAGTGACCACGTCCCTGGACGACTTGGGACGTCCTCGCTAGCGTTCACTGCGTCATATACGTCCCTAGACGTCCCCGGGAGTTGGGGTGGCGAACGAACGCTTACGATCGGCGATGTTGACGCATGGCATCACGGTCGACGCCATGGCGGCCCACGTCGGGGTGGACCCGAAGACTGTTGAGCGCTGGATAACGCAGGGGCGTGCGCCCTACCGTCGCCACCGCCTCACCGTCGCCGCACTCCTGCACGAAGACGAGACGTACCTCTGGCCGAACGGCCTTCCCGACGGTCAGCGGCAGGACGCAGCTGACGCCGAGGTCCTGAAGGTGTACCCGCACCGGTCCTACGTCCCCCCGGAACTTTGGTTGCAGCTATTCGCCCGGGCAGAGCGGGAGATCGGCGTACTCGTCCACGCAGGCGTGTTCCTCGCCGAGAACCCCCGGTGGCCTCAGCTGCTGAGGCAGAAAGCTTCGTACGGCGTGCGGGCCCGGATCTTGCTAGGCGACCCCGACAGCCCGGAGATCCAGCGGCGCGGGGAAGAAGAAGAGATCGGCGAGGGCGTCGCGTACAAGGTCCGAGAGGTCATGAAGCTCTATCGTCCCCTGTACTCGGTCCCTGGCATCGAGTTCCGGATGCACAGGTCAACCCTCCACAACTCTCTCTACCGCTCCGATGACGAGTGGCTGGTCAACACGCAGGTATACGGAGTGAGCGCCCCCATGGCCCCGGTGCTCCACCTCCGCCGTGTCGCCGGCGCCGAGCTGGTCTCGACGTACCAGCAGAGCTTCGAGAAAGTCTGGTCCGAAGCCGTTCCCATCGAAAGGTCCTCATGAGTCGCCGCACTGACTACTTCAACGATCCCGCCGCGCCGAAGGCCAACAGCATCGTGCCGGCGGTAACCGCGTTCGTCGTGAACGACGCAGGCGACGTGCTCCTCGAGCGACGCTCGGATAACGGCCGTTGGGGCATGCCAGGGGGTGTCCAGGAGATCGGAGAGAACATCGCCGGTACGGTCGTCCGCGAGGTTCTAGAGGAGACGGGGATTCGGGTCGAAGTGGTCGGCCTCGTGGGAATTTTCACCGACCCCGGACACATCATCGCCTTCGCGGACGGAGAGGTCCGCCAGGAGTTCTCGCTCTGCTTCCGAGCCCGGCCGGTAGGTGGCGAGATCAAGGTGAGCTCGGAGTCCTTCGCAGTGCGATGGGTCCCCCGAGCCGAGCTGGACTCCCTCGACATCTCGCCGACCACCCGTCGACGTCTTGAACAGGGGTTCCGTAATAGTGAAGTCCCGCTGATCAGTTGAGCTTCACTGCGACCGCCTTGGCAAGCCGTTGCCGCACCCGCGCCACCCTTGCCAGGAGCTCGGGCCTGGCCGCAGATACCGCCCGGAAGACGACATGCTCGGGACCGTACCGCTCCAGGACCTCTGACAGCCGCTCCGCAGGGTCCACCAGATCCCCGACGGGACTACTGGTCAGGTCGCAATAGGTGATCGCGTCTACCAACTCGGGTTCAGCAGGCCCAAACTCGTTGAGCGCATCGTCAAGGCCAAGTTCAGATGCTTCCCATGAGGAAGACGTGTGGAAGGCCACGATGCTGCACAGCCGCGGGTCAGCCCCCACGACGTCGCGCAAGTACCGGGCCCCATCGATCATGTGCTGTCCGGTGTCTACGGCGGCCTGGGCATACCCGACGTCGTGTGCAATGCCCGCGGCCGCCAACAGCTCTGCGTCCTCGCCCAGCGTCGGAGCGAGGGTCAGAGCCTGGGAGTAGACCCCCTGCGAGTGGGCCCAGCGCTTCGGCAGGCTGTCGGCCAAGAGCGACTCGGCAAGGTCATGGGCCCACTTGGCCAGTTGCATTTTCCACTGCCTCCGAGGCAATCGGGAGTTCAGGAAGAAGAGCTGACGAACCGGCCGACCCCGTGTCGCGCCTCGACATGGCCGGCGGTCTCCAGTTCACGCACCGCACGGCGAACCGTGCCGCGAGATACCCCGTACTTCTCGACGAGGTCCGCTTCGCTCGGAAGACGCGTACCCGCAGGCAACTCGCCCTTCCGGATCTGCTCCAACAAGTCCACCATGATCTGTTCGTACGGTGCTGTCCCGGAGCTCCCGGCGACCCTGCGGCCAACACCAGCGACCGTCTTGATGTCCCCCGACTCTTCGAGGGCAAGCAGAGCACGCCGAACCGTCGTACGGGCCACCCCGAACTCGCGCCCGATCTCGGCCTCGGACGGCAACCCATCCAGGTAGGCCCCAGCAGCGATCCGCTCGCGCAACGCCTGAGAGATCACCTGATACGTCCCGCGAGGGCTGGGGTTCGCCACACATTCCTCCTTCGGACACCGTCGCGTCCAAGCTTCCCACGGGCACCCGAGCTGGTGGCGTGTCCTTGCTGTCCGGCTGTCCGGTTACGCCTCTCATCTGCGCAAACGCGCCGGACAGCCCAAAGAGCCGCTGTCCGGGGTGTCCGGTCGCCGAGGGGCTGTAACACCCGGGGACGTCGGGTGTTACAGCCCGTCGGCGAAGCCGACCTCTCAATGGGCGGAGGAGCCGGCGGCGACTTCCGATCTGATCTGCCTCACGACGGGGTGAAACGGGAGGGGAGGGATTTTCCCTACCTGATCAAGGCTCGCTTCGCTCGCCCGCCCGGCGGCCAACGGCGCTCTTCGATCATCGCCAACCCGACCGCCGCACACTCCGCCCAAGCGCACCAACGGCCGCTCCCGGCCCGCACACCACCGCCACCACGATCCGGCCTCAGGAAGGGAAAGACGCAACAGCAGCTAGACCCCAACGCCCCGCTTCCGGGGCCACCGCGCACCCCTTTCCACCCGGTTGCCTACACCAGTAGGTCGGATCAAACCGAGGGCCGCGCCAAGCGCGGCGGCGCCGGTCGGTCGCCGCCGCGCCGCCTCCATGTCTCCGCCACCGGCGCACGTCGCCGCCCGCCCGTCGCCGCACGCAGCGGCCAAAACCCAACACGGGCACGGGGACGAACGGTGATCCCCAACAGTGCAGGTAAAAGACGCTTTGTGTCACCGAAAGAGGCCGGATCGTGGTGGCGGCGGCATGCGGGCCGACGCGGCCAGATGCGCGGGCGTTCGTACGGCCCGCTGATCCGCGCACCAGGCCACCGGCCGGACGGCGGACGCAGCCATGAGAAGGGGAGAACCCCTCTGTGGCTGGGGCGGTCGGCTCCACGACTTTAGCCAGCCACTTTGGCGCGAGCCTCGAAGATCATGGCCCCAACGTCGTGCTTTACCGGGCAGGTCCACAGACTGCCCGACGCGCCGGAAGCTTACGGGGCCATGATCACTCGCGCCAAAGCAGCTCCCGGCCAAAGTCGTTCCGCCGACCTCACGTACGAGGCGGCACCGGCTGAAGCGGAGGTGCGAACAGCTACGAATACGAAACCAGTGCGAGGACGCCGACCCCGACCAGTATCAGCGCGCAGGCCGAACCAGCGGTCAGGAAGACGCGGGCCATGATCTTGAATGCCCTGTGTCGCTGGGCCCGACACGCAGCGAAGCAGATGAAACAGCCCGCGGCGAGGTACAGCAACATGATCAAGACGCCAAGCGCTGCCATGTTCCCCCTCTTCACGCCCCCGTGCCTGGTAAACGTACAACATCCTTTGCGTGGCTTCGTTATGAGAGGCCCTCCGGCGCGGCCTAGGCGTACAGCAGCGAAGTACAGCAACCCCGCCAACCGGCACCGACTGTCTGTGCCGCTATCGGCCCTGCTAACCAGCCCAGCAGACCTCAGCGACCGCCCCGCCCGTAGTTCGCATCGAGGGGCAGTCTGACGCAAGGACTGAACGGGGCGCCGTCCTCAACTGACGACGGCGCCCCGGAGCTCGACTCGGTCATTGAGACCCCACCGACCTAGGGGACAAACCGCCAGGCTATGACCGCCGGCACGCACCAGGAAGGAGGAATGCAGAAGACGGACTCCGGCCGAATCCGCAGCTAGTACCATCCGTCTGTGATCGATAGGACCTCGAGTGGAAAGTCACCAATACACCCCCACGACTTAGGGTGCGTGAGTGCCAATACGCAGATTCTCACAAGAAGGGGATGGCTTAGCTGTGAAGACGTGAATGTCGGAGATGAAACCATCGGGTACGACACCATCGCCGGAAGGTCAAGATGGACCCCCGTAACGGGCATCACCAAGGGCCTCAGCGCCGAACTGTGGCTCATAGGTCACAAGTATTGGCACGCCCACGTAACTCCGGCAGTTCAGTGGTGGTCTGAAACCACCTACAAGAAAACTACAGGATCAACTGTATGCTTTGAATGCGGCTGGAAGCCTCGAGGGGCCAAATTTCCAGAAAGAGGCGTTCAAGTTCACAGAGCGAAGATCCATGGACTGCCACCTAACGCGGCAGACCAGCTATATCGCGGCGAATTTGTCCGAGTCGACAGCTTTAGGAGTGGAAATCGACTGCGACTTGCCGCGCCCGCCACCACGGACGGCCTGCCGCACATTACAGAGATCGATGCACAGGTGATCGCGTGGCTTCAGGGAGACGGGCACATCGCCCCCGCCAAGACAAAGCCAACGGTTTGCCCCGAATGCGGCTGGCTTCCAGGAAGCAACAGGAAGCCTTTCCGGGGACCGGTAGTACAACTTGCGAATAGTGTAGCGGTGCACCGAGCGAAGGCCCACGGAATCCGACGCGAGGACTCGACTTCAGCACACGCTGGCATGTACGACGGCGCCATTTACCAGTCGAAACCCCTGATGGTGGAAAAGATCTCACGCCTACTCAAGGATGTACCTCATGCGATCAGCATGCGGGAACGTGGAGGCAACACGTTGCCCGCATATACATTCAGACTTCGCCGCTCTTACGTGACCTCGCTCGTTGAGCGAAGCGGCGTCATGGTCGAGGGTCCGGAGAAACTTGTACTCTCGATGTCGAGTACGCAGAGGGCTGCATGGCTGGAGGCCATTATCGATGCAGAGGGACATCACCTTAAGGCCAAGAAGGGAGAATGGCGGGATTATATTCGGATTGCTCAAGTTGACGGCCCAATGCAAGAAGCCATTAAGTTGGCTGCATATCTCGAAGGATACAGGCCGACATATTCAGCGAACAGCGCCGAAAGGAACGGGTTCAAACCAGCGCGCACGGTTGGATTAGCGAAACCATTTGTTGCTCCGTCTACGTTTCACGAACCGAAGAGCATGGGCGAGCAACCGGTTTGGGCCCCGAGGACCGAGCTGGGTACTTGGACTGCTGGTCTTAATGGACAAATGTTCCTAATCGGTTCAGCCGGGGACGAGTAGAGAGATGGCTTCCGCCTGATATCGGGGCCCGCGCGAAGGCCGTGCGGCCGAGTTTCATCCATGAACGAGGGCGGCTGCAATCTCGTCTTCGTTCATGAGCGACATCCCCTTGGTGTTCGATAATCCGTGCTCGAACCCTACCGGCGCGCTCAATGCGGGGGCGGTCCCTGGGCCGTCCAACGTCAGCCGACGCCGAGCCCGTCGCCGACCGCGAGTCCGCATCGTCTGGGCCGTCTCTGGGCCGTGCGAGGCCGCACAACGTCGACCAACAACGACAGAAGCCCACGGCATGCGTGCAGTTCAGAGCCGTGTGATTCTTCAGCTTCGCTGGTCAGCGGAACCGGTGATCAGTAGACCGGCATGTCAGGCCCACACACCGCGTGTCTGACGGCAGTGTCATCTAACAACGGATGAGTACGCGTGGCACGGGCCCTGAGGTGCCGGCCGCGGATGTGGCACTGAAGAGCTGGGCAGCAACGTTGCGGCCCTGCCTGTAGGAACCCCGATACCTCCCTCACCGGTCTTTTCTAGATCCGCCGCATTACTTAGACTTGGGGGTTTTCGCGCGATCCGCTTCGCATTTCTCAATTACCTCCTGCATGCGCGGATCAGAAGCCAGATCCGCCGGAAGTTTTGTGCTGCGATAGACAAATGCGTCGGCAAGTTGCTCCGCGGTCAACCCCTGTGCTTCGGGGAGGTTCTTGTCTTCGGCGGCGTCCGATGGGAGTTCCCAGTGTGTAATCCGCTCGTGCGTAAAGTCTGTGGCTGTGAGATCGGCCCACATCAGATCCGCTCCCGTCAGATTAGCCCCTAGGAACGTAGCGTTGTTGAGGCTAGCACCAGAAAGATTTGCCCCTGTCAGGTTGGCTCCTGTGAAGTCGGCGTCAGTTAGACGGGCTGAACTCAAGTCCGAGCCTTGCAGATTAGCCTTTCTGAACCTCGCGTTGGCACATTTTGCGCCCGACAGTTCAACGCGTCGCAGATCTGCCTCGGTGAAATTGGCGAACGTCAGGTTCGCATATGAGAGGTGTGCACCGTTCAAGTGTGCTCCGGCTAGCTCCACTCTTTGTAGTATTACGCCGTGAATGCCATTGTTAAAGACTCGACGTACATCTAGATTGAGAATCGATTCCTTGTCGTAATCCGGACGGCGCCCGAGGACCGAAATAGCAGCCTGGATGTCCTCGCTGAGGTGCGGCACGGGCTTGCTGGAAATGTTTTCCGCTGTGGGCTCTGCTTTTTGTCGAATGAAGGCTGCCAGTACCTCCACGACTGTTGCGTGATCCTTTTTGCTATCCCGCATGATGCGTTCGAGTGAGTAGATTCCTCCAAGTCGCTCCGTCAGGCTTTCAGAACCGACGAGCTTAATAGCCTGCACGTATCTCTCTGTGACTTGACCTTCCCGGGCTATTTCCGACTGCTCCCTGTCTTTCGCTCGCGTATGCTCAAACATCATTTCGGTGTGCCGGTGATTCTTGTGCGTGTAATAAAGGCCACAGGCTGCAACGGCACCCGCTCCGAGTGCGACCAGCATCGTGCGAAATCCTGTAATGACGACGCCGTCCGCTGGTTCAAGATTCTTCCGGCGTAGATGCGAACCATCGATCCACCATGGGCCGTGCCAGAGGAGCAGGCCGTAGCCCACCACCAACAGGGTGAGGCAGCCTGCGAGCGCGATGCGCTTGGTCTTCGGCGTCATGCTCAGCAGCATGTCCTCGGGCTGGTCGCCGGAACCGTTGATGGCCGCTTCGCAGAGCAAGATTTGAGGCTCCGAATCGTCAACTGCCCCGCCCTGGGGCGACCCCGAACAGTTGCTCCTTGGGTGCACGGTCGCGCGGGCCGGGCCGTCTCTGGGCCGTCCGAGGCTGCTCAGCGACGACCGGTGACTACTACTACTGAGATTCGCCGCGTGATGTCGCTCGCTTCGGCTCCCCGGGCTGCGGTGATGGCCCAGACACGAGGGGCTCGATTCGAAGATCAAATGTAGACGTCGAGGTGCGGGAGCGCGAGGGCCGGGCGGCCAGGAGGAGAAGGGGCACGAAGGCGAGTTCGGCGAAGGCCACGAGTGAGAGGCCTTCGGCTGCGGTCGGGACGGCGGCGGCGAGGTGGCCGAGGGCGAGGAAAAGGAAGTCCCTGGACCAGGTTGCGGTGGGTCGGCGGTATGCACGGGCGAATGCCCTTGCAGCGCCCCACACACATGCCACGACCCAGAACAAGGCGAGGGCCAAGGAGACATAGCCGATCCACGTAGTGCCGGGGCGACCAGGCTCGCGGGGGAAGGCCAGAGCGATGACAGCAGTCCCGGCGAGCAGAACAAACAGCGGGATGGCCTCGACGATCAGGGCCAGTCCGAGGGCGATGCAGGCAATCCTGCGCATCGGCGCTCCTCTGCGGAGGGGTAAGAACAGAAAGGCGACGGAACGATCCCGGCCGGAGCAGGGTGCCAAGCCAGTGATCACCCGGTGATCGACCCCGAATGATCCTGCCGGGTTGGCAGGATCATCTGGTCATGCTTACACATGTTGATCTCCGAGTCGTTTCGCTCGCGGATAAGACATCGCTGCAGCTCCGAGTGCCGCGCGAGCGACATCACGCGGCGAATCTCAGTAACGACAGTCGTAGCTAGCGACAGCCGCAGGTCACCCGATTGGATCTGCGACACTGGTACCACCATGCCCAAGCCCGGAGAACTGAGTTGACGTTCACTGGTCCCCGCTCGCCAGAAGTCGTTATCCGGACGTGCCACAGCCGTGCCACATCGTGCGGTCAACCACGGTCAACGACGACTCGCCACAGTCGAGATGCGCCGCTCGCCTGGGCAGCGGTTACCGCCGGAGCGACCTGGGGAACTCTGCTGCCGACCACGTCCGCCCTTACAAAGCGGTGGCGTTCGGTAGGCGGCTAGGGCCTGTCCGGCGGATTTTGTCGCGGACGCGGAATCTGGCACGCCGACCTGATCCGTCGGACAAGCCCTAGAAGCACCCCAGCGCGGTGCCGACGACGACGGCCAGGGTCACCGTCGCGGCGAAACCCACGCCGGCCTGGCGGACGGCTGCCGTGGGCGGGGCGCCGCCGAGCCGGGCGAGGAATCCGGCGACCGTGCCGACGAGGGCCCCGAGGAGCAGGGCGACCAGGACGAGAAGGGCTCTGATCACATGCACATCACTCATGCCCTTCACGGTCCTCGGTCGGTACACGCCCAACTCCTGTCACTTCGCGGGGTTCTAACCTGGCACGTATGCCGAGGACCCCACCGAGCAGTACGGACCGGGCACTTCTCGCCGCCGTGGCCGACCGCGGTGTCGCGCTGACCTACCCCCGGCTCGAACGGCTGCGCACCGCCGGTCTCCTGCCACGCAACACGCGGCACGGGCTCGGCCGCGGACACGGCTCGAGTTCCGAGCCCGCCGCGGATCTGGTCAATTATCTGGAAGCGCTGGCCCCTCTGACGGGGCAGGGGCGTTCGGCGCACCGTGCGGTCCTCGGCATGTTCCTGGACGGCGCGGTGCGGCCCTCTTCCTGCGGGAGCGCCGACGAACCGTATGCCACCTACGAGAAGGCGCTGCGCCGGGCCTTCCGCACCGAGATAGATACGGCCGACCCCGACGTCAACCACATCGCCGCCCTTGCCGAAGGCGCCTTTCCGGAAAGCCCTCTTCCCGACGGGCCTGCTCCCGAAGAGGCCACGGAGGCCGCCCTCGACCGGGCCTTCGCCGCGGCCGAATCGGCTGCCGCACAACATGTCACCAGACGCCGCGGCCGGCTGGACCGTGCGGCCGCGGCGTGGGGCGGGCTCACCGGGCGCACCCGTGAGCAGATGCTCAGGGAGGAGGAGCAGTCCTTGCTCGCCGCAGCCGAACTGGTCGCCCCCGAGTGGCAGCACGCCCCGGAGGAGAGCGCCGCCCCGCCGTTCCCGGCCGACGCGGGGCGCCCGTTGGACGCGGGCATCTTCACCGCACCGCGCGACACCTGCGACTGCCGCTCCCTCACAACCCACATGCCGACGTCGCGCGCCGGCCGGCACGACATCCTCGACGCGGTCTGCTTCTGCCAGCTCGACCGGGCGCGAGCCGTCGGCGGCGCGGTCTGCTCCATGGTGACCACCCTGCGCGATGCCGCGCTCGCCGCACCGGACGATCCCTTCCTGCAGGCCGCGATGGCCCTCTGCTCGCGGACGGTGTTCCGGCTGCTGCTGCGCCACGGCCCACAGCTGTCCCTACAACGCCCCGAGTCCATCGTCCCGTTGACGCTGTTCTTCCTTCAGGACTGCCGGTGGCTGCGCTCCGGGGCGGCCCTGCTGATGCAGCTCGCCTTGTGGCGCATGCCCGCGGCCGAGGGCGACACGGCCCGGGTCGCGGCCGTCTTCCGCGCCCTGGACGAGGAACTGCCGCGCCCCCGCACGCTGCGGTCGCAGGGCGGCACGGGCCTGCTGCTCTCCCTGGACGGCATACTGCACTCGGCGAGGCTGCTGGGCGTCCCCGGTCCGGCGAACGAGTCGCATCCCGCGACGAGTTAGGCGAGTTCGGCAGCCTGCACGAGAGTTGGATGTCAGCGCGTAGATCGTCTACCGATCTGACATCACCAACTGACATCAACGAAGGGGGACCATGGCGTACGGCGGTGGCTGCAGCCGGATCCATGAGCGACCAGCAGGCCCCGTTTCGGCAGGCCGCACCGGGCTGCGAGCGAACTCCTAAAGCGGTGCTCAGGTGCCCGGAGGCACTGCCGGAATGCTCCCCTCCGGTGAATACGCGGCAAAGAAGGGCGTTCTGGGCCAGCCTTTCTCAGCAAATGAGCAGGTCAGGAGCCTAGGTTGTCGAAAGCAGGCGTGTCTCTTCTAAGCGCTTGGCCGCAGGTTCGAGTCCTGCCGGGGGCGCCCGTCTCCGCCCTCCCCCGTGGGAGGGCTTTTTGCTGGTCAGGGTGGGTGCGGGCCGACACGACGAAGCCCCGGACGCCCTCTCAATGATCAAGGGCAGACTCCGGGGCTGTCCGGCTGTCACCGGGTTTTCGCGGGTGGCCGTGTCGAATACGTGTCGAAGTTCTCGACCGGTGGAAGATCAGCCAACGCCCGGCACCTCCGCCTCCGGGAGGTCGCCCGCGGCTTCCAGCCGCCGTTTGAGATCCGGCAGCTGCCCGTCGACACACCGGGCGTAGGTCGCCAGGAGCACGGCGACGCTGTTCCCGGCCCACTCCGCCACCTGGGCAGGCGGGATGCCGTCGTTGAGCCACTTCGTCAGGCGCGTGTTCCGGTTGTCGTACACGCGCCGACCGGTGGGTGAGTCGTAGACGTGCGGAGGCAGTACGGCCTTACGTGCGCTGCGCCAGGCCCGGCGGATGACAGAGCCGGCGAGGATGCCGCCGGACTCACCCTGGAAGAGCAGATCACCCGGCTGGAGCTGTTCGTCCTCGATGTGCTGCCGCAGGATACGCGTCACGGCCGGATGCCCCGGTACGGTCCGTGTCTCCCCCTCCGCACGGCCCTTCAGGTCGCGTTGTTCGTGGATCTCCCCCGTGTCGGTCCACTGCTTCCCGATCTCCGGCGTCGCCGTGTGGATCAGCAGCTCGCACCACTGGTCTTCGGCGTCGGGCTCGGGCAGCGTCACGTCCTCCACGCGCATGGCTACGGCTTCCTCGGGCCGAGGGCCGCAGTAGTACAGCGTGGCGAAGAAGGCGTGGAGCCGCTTGCCACCGCGCGGCCGACGCCGGATCCATTCGAGGATCGCCGCCCCTTGCTCGGGGTTCAGCAAGGACCGCTTGTCCACGGCGTTCGTGGTCTTCGTGGCCGCCGTCGAATCCTTGCCCTTGGGCAGGGGGTTGGCCCGCAGGATGCGCCGCCGGATCGCGTACTTCATGGCGACGTTGAGGATCCGGCGGTTGCGCTTCCGGGACCAGGCCGCCGCTTGCCTGCCGTCGAGGCGGGTGTCGATGGCTTGCAGGATCTAGTCGACCTTCTCCGGGTCCTCCCAGGCCGAGACGGGCAGGGAGTTCCGCTCGACCCACTTGAGGATGGCCACCACGTCCCGGGGCGCGTCCGGTCGCCGGTTTGTGTTGAACGCCCACTCACGCAGAGCGGTACGTACGGACGCAGGTGCGAACTGGGTGGGCTTGGCCCGCAACAGCGCGATCGTGGTCGCCGTCAGCGTCTTGGCGATGTTCTTGCGGCTGTTGCCGCCGAGTTGAGACCAGCGGGCATCCACGTACTCGACGGCGAACCTGTACCAGCTCATGGCAGCCGATTTGGAACGGTGGGACACCGGAAGACCGGTGGCGACGACAAAGGCCTCGCCCTAGTACTCCAGCCGTAGATCGTGATCTTGCTTGCGGGGACCACTGCCTCCATGAGTTCCTGTTAGTACCAAAGAGTGAGCCCGACTGCGCCGA
>NZ_JBEYZY010000055.1:0-36887 GCF_040646295.1 Streptomyces sp. NPDC046197
CAGCCACCTGATCATTCTCGCCGTCCGACGGCGCCCGGCGCAGCAAACCCCGCGACGCGTCACGACAGGGCGAACGTTGTCTGATGCGGCACTAGCTGGCGAACTGCTGACCGCCCGGCTCTCCCCGCAGGTCTCCGTCGTTCCGTACCGTACGGGGCGACGGAGGAGGGGACCACGATGGCCGGACTGCGCCTGGGACCGCTGCTCAGGTACTCCGACGGCGCCGGCGCGACCGTCTGGGTCGAGGCGAGCCGCCCCTGCACCGCCGAGGTGCGGTGCTCGGACGGCTCCCGGGGCGAGGCCCGCACCTTCCAGATCGAGGGCCACCACTACGCCGTCGTCCCGGTGACCGGACTGACCCCGGGCACCTCGCCGTCGTACGAGGTCCTCCTGGACGGCACCCGCGTATGGCCGCCCGCCGGCTCCCGCTTCCCGCCCTCGGTCATCCGCGCCCGCGCCGACGGCGGCGCGCTCCGCGTCGCCTTCGGCTCCTGCCGCTGGGCCGCCCCCGCGGAAAACGGCCCGGACCCGGTCGGCCCGGACGCCCTCGACACGCCGGCCGGCCGGATCGCCGCCGACCCCGAGGGCGAGCGCCCCGACGTCCTGCTGCTGCTCGGCGACCAGGTGTACGCCGACGAGACCTCCGAGGCGACCCGGCGCTGGCTCGCCGCCCGCCGGGACCTGTCCGACCCTCCCGGCGGCGCGGTCGCGGACTACGAGGAGTACACGCACCTCTACTACGAATCCTGGCTCGACCCGAAGGTGCGCTGGCTGCTGTCCACCGTGCCCAGCTGCATGATCTTCGACGACCACGACATCATCGACGACTGGAACACGTCCGCCGCCTGGCTCGCCGCCGCGCGGGCCACCGACTGGTGGCAGGAGCGGCTGGTCAGCGGTCTGATGTCGTGCTGGGTGCACCAGCACCTTGGCAATCTCACGCCGGACGAGCTGGCCGCCGACCCCGTGTACGCGGCCGTACGGGCCACCCCCGACGGCACCGACGTGCTGCGCGCCTTCGCGGCCGGGGCCGACGCCGACCGTGCCTCGGTCCGCTGGAGCTACCGGCGGGACTTCGGCCGGGTCCGGCTGGTGATGGTGGACAGCCGGGCCGCCCGCGTGCTCGACGAGGGCAGCCGGGCCATGCTCGACCCCGGCGAGGCGGCATGGCTGCGCGAGCAGGTGCTGGACGGTCCCGGTACCTGCGACCACCTGCTCATCGGGACCTCGCTGCCCTGGCTGCTGCCGCACCTGGTGCACGACGCCGAGGCCTGGAACGCGGCGCTGTGCGGGGGCGAAAGGGGCGCGCGCTGGACGCGGTTCGCGGAGCGCCTGCGGCGGCGGGCCGACCTGGAGCACTGGGCGGCCTTCCCGGCGTCCTTCGAGGCGCTGGCGGAGCTGATCGCCGAGGCCGGGTCGGGGCGGGGGGCGCCGGCGACGGTGTGTGTGCTGTCCGGGGACGTGCACCACACGTACCTCGCCGAGCCGCGGTGGCCGTCGCGCGCCGTGGACGCCCGGGTCCTGCAACTGACCTGCTCTCCCCTGCACAACTCCGCGCCCCTGTCGATGCGGCTCGCCTTCCGCTTCGGGTGGAGCGCGGCGGCGCGGGTGCTCGGCCGGCGGTTCGCGCGACACGGGCGCTGTCCCCGGCCGACGGTCAACTGGCGCAAAACCGGTGGCCCCTGGTTCGGCAACCAGCTCATGACTCTCACGCTGCACGGGCGTTCCGCCCGCCTCCGGCTGGAACGGGCGCGGGTCCTGCGGGACGGACGGCCGCGGCTCACGACGGTCGCTGAAGCCGGACTCGACCGTTAATCCACCGGCCCGTGGCCGAATATCACCGCAAGCGGGACCGCCCCATGGCTAAATGTTGAACTTGCAAGCACAAATTAGGCTCACCTAACCTAGGTCCCTCGTTCGAACCGTCCCCGACCGGTCCTCCCCGACCGGTCCGACCGAAGGAGACCCCACATGAACGGCTTGACCGGCCGCCTCAACTCGGCGCAGCCGTACGTCATCGGCCTGTTCCGCATCGTCGTGGGCCTGCTCTTCGCCTGCCACGGCGCCGCCTCGCTGTTCGGCGTGCTCGGCGGTGCGATGGGAACCCAGGGCGGCACGATCCCGGCGGGCACCTGGCCGGGCTGGTACGCGGCAGTGATCCAGCTGGTGGGTGGGGCCCTCGTCCTGCTGGGCCTCGGCACCCGGGCCGCCGCGTTCCTCTCCTCGGGCTCCATGGCGTTCGCGTACTTCGACATCCACCAGCAGGCGGCCCTGTGGCCGATCCAGAACGGCGGCGAGCTGTCGGTGCTGTTCTGCTGGACCCTCCTGATGCTGGTCTTCACCGGCTCCGGCGCCTTCGGCCTGAACCGGCTGTTCGCCCGGCAGTCGGCACCCGAGCGGCAGCCGGCGGTGGAGCAGTCCCCGGTGGCGGCCTGACGGCACATCGGGACGGCGCCCTCCCCGGCGGACACGGCGGGGAGGGCGCCGTCGCGCCGAGCCCCCGGTGAACCCGCCGTCACACCCCGGGCGTACGCTGTATGGCTGTTCACAGGCCGCCCCTGCCGCTCCCCCGCGACATCGCGGCACGATGCGTCCACGGGGGAGTTTCACGGGGAGTTCGGGTGCTGGAGAGTCTGGCGAGGGTGGGGTCGCTCACCGGCACTCCCTGGATTTACGTCGTGGTGGCCCTGTCCGTCCTGCTCGACGTCTTCCTGCCGGTGCTGCCCAGCGGGGTCCTGATCGTCACGGCGGCCACGGCGGCGGCCGCGGGCTCCGGCGCCGCGACGGGTCACGTCCCGCACGACGTCCCGGACATCCTGGCCCTGACCCTGTGCGCGGCCACGGCGTCCGTGCTGGGCGACCTGGTGGCCTACCGTCTGGCCTGGCGAGGCGGTGCGCGCCTGGACCGTGCGATCGCCCGCTCGCGCCGCCTGAGCACGGCGCAGGAACGTCTCGGCGCGGCGCTGTCCCGCGGCGGTGGCGCGCTGGTGGTGCTGGCTCGCTTCGCCCCGGCCGGCCGCTCGGTCGTCTCCTTCAGCGCCGGCGCCACCCGTCGCCGCCCCCGGGAGTTCCTGCCCTGGTCCGCCCTGGCCGGCCTCTCCTGGGCCAGCTACAGCGTCGCCCTCGGCTACTTCGGCACCCGGTGGCTGGGTGCGGCCTGGCTGGCCACGGGCGTGTCGGTGGCGGCGCTGTTCGGGGCGGGCGCGGGAGCGGCGTACCTGATGCGGCGCGAGCCGAAGCCGACGCGGGCCCGGACGCGTACGCCGTAGCGGGCGGTGCCGGCCGGCCCGGCCTCCTATCCGGCCTGCCCGGCCTGTTCGGCCTGCCCGGCCTTCCGCGCTCCGCGCACTTCCAGGCCCGCCAGCAACTCGCCCGTGGCCTCGGCGATCGCCTCGACGGCACGGTCGAAGACGTCCCGGTTGTGGGCGGCTGGAGCCCGGAACCCGGACACCTTTCGCACGAACTGCAGCGCGGCCGCGCGGATCTCCTCCTCCGTCGCCTCTTCGGGCAACGCGGGCGGGCGCAGGGTCTTGATACTCCGGCACATGCCCCCAGTCTGCCCCCGGTGGGAATACCCCGGCCCCCTGCCCCCTTGCATCGACATGACCACCGTGGAGATCACCTACGTCGGCGGCCCCACCGCCGTCATCGAGCTCGGCGGCCTGCGCCTGCTCACCGACCCGACCTTCGACGCCCCCGGCGAGTACCCCGCCGGCTCCCGCAAGCTGGTGAAGACGACCGGTCCGGCCGTCCCGCCCGGCGGCATCGGCCCGGTCGACGCCGTGCTGCTCTCCCACGACCAGCACCCGGACAACCTCGACGCCTCCGGCCGCGCCCATCTCAACGGCGTTCCCCTGGTGCTGTCCACGCCCTCCGCGCACGCCCGTCTGGACGCCCCCGTTCGCGCCCTCTCCCCCTGGGAGCACACCGAGCTTCCCCTCCCCGGCGGCGGGGCCCTGCGTGTCACGGCCGTCCCCGCCCTGCACGGGCCCGTCGGCTCCGAGCCGCTCGTCGGCGAGGTCACCGGCTTCGTCCTGACCGCGCGGAGCCTGCCGAGGATCTACGTCAGCGGTGACAACGCCTCGCTGGATCTGGTCCGTCGGATCGCCGACCGCGAGGGCCCGTTCGACGTGGCGGTGCTGTTCGCCGGTGCGGCCCGCACCCCGCTCGTCCCGGACGCCCCGCTGACGCTGACCAGCGAGCAGGCGGCCGAGGCCGCCCGGATCCTCGGCGCCCGGCACGTCGTACCCCTGCACTTCGAGCACTGGGCCCACTTCACGCAGGACGGCCCCACCCTCACCAAGGCGTTCGCCGAGGCGGGACTGACCGAGCGCCTGCGACTGCTCGCCCCCGGGGCGTCCGTACGCCTGTAGCGGGCCGACTTCGAACGCATGAACCCATGGAAGCGAGTCGCGCCCCAAAATCGAACAGGCGTAGCATTGCGCCGTGGCTACCACCTACGACTTCCCGAGTGACCTCCTCGCCGGTCAGGAGGAGCTGCATCAGGTCCGGGCCGAACTGTCGGCCCTCCTCAAGCGGCTGCCCTGGTCGGTGGAGCCGCTCGAGGGTTTCAGCGACACCCAGGGCTGGCGCAAGGTGGAGCGCCCCGCCTCTCCGGGCTGGACGGCCGACGAACAGGCCGAGGTCGAGAAGCTCCGCCGCCGGGAGCACGAGCTCGCGGTGTTCGTCAGCACCCACCGCTACTGGTCGGAGTTCACCGGACCGGACCGCGTGGACGCCCGCTCCCGGCTCAAGCACGCCGATGATCTCCCTCAGAACGAGAACGAGACGGACGAGGACGAGGACGAGCAAGCATGATCTATCACGTCGTACCGCTTGCCGAGTGGAACGCGCTCCCCGACCGCCCGTACCAGCCGGACAGCCTGACCGAGGACGGTTTCGTCCACTGTTCCCCGGACGAGGAGACGACCCTCGCCGTCGTCAACGCCTTCTACCGGACCGCGCCCCGCCCCCTGCTGGCACTGCTCCTCGACGAGGGCAGGCTCACCGCCGAACTGAAGTGGGAGGAGGCCGTGCCCGCGCCGCCGCCCGGCGTCGCGGAGGGCACCGCGTTCCCCCATGTGTTCGGGCCGCTCAACCGTGACGCCGTGGAGCGGGTGCTGCAGGTGCGGTGGGACGAGGAGGGCCGGGCGACCGGACTGGCCGACGCGGGCTGACGCGCCCGGCGCGAGCTGACGCGGCCCCGGCCGCCGCACCCCGGACGGGCGGCGGCTCCGCGCGGAAAACGAGCGGGGCCCGGGCTCCGGGTGTTCACCCGGCGGCCTGGGCCCCGCTCGTGTCGTGGGACTGGTGGGCGCGGACGGTTTCGAACCGCCGACATCCTGCTTGTAAGGCAGGCGCTCTACCCCTGAGCTACGCACCCGCGACGAGTCGACAGCCTACATTGCCCGAGGCGCTCTCCCGCAAACGCGTATCGCGGGTCGGGTCCGTACGACCGGGCACGGGGGTTTTCCCCACCACCGGTCCGGGAGCGCTCCGGATTCTTCCCCCGGGGCGCGGGCCCTTACGGTCGGTGTCGAGCCGAAGCGGCTCTCCGTCCGTTCGGGCGGAAGTTCAGGGGTGACCAGGGGGAAATCCGTCATGACCCGTACCGTTCCCGTCCGCGCCGCCGCCGTCGCCGGTGTGGTAGCGGTCCTCGCCGCCTCGGCCACCGCCTGCGGCGCCTCTCCCGGGGACGACAAGAACCCCGACCACCGGTCCTTCGCACTGCACGGGCACACGCTGACCGTCGACTCCGACGACTCGGCGCTGGAGATCGTCGCCACGGACTCCCACAAGGCGGGGAGCATCGAGGTCACCCGCTGGTTCCAGGGGTCCGTGGTACTGGGCGGCACGCCCCGGGTGAGCTGGTCCATGAAGGACGACCGGCTGGTGCTGCGCATGAAGTGCTCCGGCTTCGTCGCCGACTGCGCCGCCAGGCACCGCATCGAGGTTCCGCGCGGGGTCACCGTCAGGGTCGAGGACGGCGACGGGAACGTCCAGGCGCGCGGCTTCACGGACGCACTCGGCATCAGCACGTCGGACGGGTCGGTGCACGTCACCGACTCCACCGGGCCCCTCCGGCTGCACTCCGACGACGGCTCCGTGCACGCGGAGGTGTCCGCCCGCCGGGTGCGGGCCAGCAGCGCCGACGGCTCGGTGCGGCTCGAACTCGGCGCCGTACCCGACCTGGTGGAGTCGAGCTCCGAGGACGGCCCGGTCACGGTCGCGCTGCCGCACGCCACATACCGGGTGACGGCGAAGAGCGACGACGGCTCCGCCCATGTGTCAGTGCCCCGCGACGACACCAGCCGCCATGTCGTGTCCGCCCGCAGCGCCGACGGGAACGTCACGGTGCGCACGGCGAACTGACCGGCCCGTGTGTTCGTCCTTCCCGGGTGGGACAATGACTCCACGCAGGGCGAACCACAGCACGGGAGAGGGATGTGACGGCGACACCGGCGACATCTTCGCGGCCGCACTCGCCGTTTCCACGGCCCCGGCGCACCGTCACGGCCGCCCGTGACGTCCTCACCCTGATGAGCCTGCCGGTCCTCGCCGCCCTGGTGCTGCCCGCCGCCTTCGCCGGCGGCGGCACCCGGCGCTGGTTCGGCGGGCGGGCCGAGAGCCAGCGGGCCGAGGCGCAGGCCGCCAAGGACGCCGCCGCGGCCGCGTTCTACGAGCTCGACACCGCCCAGCGCGACCTGCGGATCTCGATGGAGACGATCACCGCGGTCGACGACTCGCCCGCGGCCCGCCGCGCGGTCACCGACTTCGAGGCACTGGGCCGGCGCATCGACGAGGCCAGTCAGCGCTACATCCAGGCCGTCGACGCACACGACCTGGACCGGGACGGCCTGGAGGCCTCCGTCGCCGCCCGGGCGCGTGCCGAGCTGACCGCCGCCAAGGACGAGCTGGTCCGCGTCAAAGGGGAGCTGGACCGTTTCGGCAGCGGTCTCGGGCTGCTGCTCGGCAAGGCCGAGACCCAGCTGGCGCGCCTCGCGCCCGCGGTCGAGCGGGCCCGGCAGGCGCTGCTCGCCGCCAGCAACGCCCTGGACGCCGTTCGCGCGTCCGGGCTGCGGGCCGACGACCTGGCCGCCCGGCTCGCCGCCCTCTCCCCCGAGCTGACCAAGCTGAACCAGGGCGCGGGGCAGCACGGGGTGCAGCAGACCCTGGAGCGCGCCGAACGGGTCGCGCGGGAGGCCGAGGCGATCCGGACGGAGGCCGGGCGGCTGCCGGAGAAGGCCGCCGAGATCGACCACCGGCTGGTCTCGCTGCGGACCCGGGCCGAGGCGCTGACCACGCGCGCCGGCCAGGTGGACCCGGTGCTCAGCGAGTTGCGGCGGCGGTTCGCGGCCGCCTGCTGGCAGGACCTGCAGCAGGTGCCGCAGCAGGCCGCCGACAACGTCCGGCAGGCCGAGCTGAAGCTGAAGGAGGCGCAGACGGCGCGGGACGCCCAGCGCTGGCCGGACGCCACCGCGCTGCTGTCGACCGTACGGGCGCTGCTGAACACCACCGACGAGGCCGTGTCGGCCGCCGGGGAGCGCCTGCGGCGGCTCAACGCCGTGCAGAAGGACCCGCAGGCGGAGATCGAGCGGACCCGGTTCGCGATCCGGGACGCCCAGCGGCTGGCCATGACGGGCCGGACGACGCCCGATGCCCGGCACGCCCGCCCGCTGGACGACGCGGTGGCCCGGCTTGAGCGGGCGATCACCACGCTGGAGGGCCGCCACCCCGACTACTGGTACTTCCTGACGGAGACCGAGGCGGTGCGGGGGACGGCGGCCCGGGTGGTCGCGCAGATCCGCGAGGAGCGGGGAGCCGGTCACTGACGGCCGGTCCCCGCCCCGGGAGGACACCGCTCAGGTGCGGTAGGCGTAGTACGCCGCGTTCGGGTAGGACGCGATGATGCTCGCCACCGACCTGTTGTAGGTGTTGGTGGAGTGGTACGACACGTACGGCACGCCCTGCGGGCTGCGGTAGGTGACGATCATGGAGTGGTCCTTGGACCCGTCCTTGTTGAAGTCCATCTGCAGCACGTCACCGACGTCGAGCTGGTAGACGTTGGCGAGGCCGGTGACCCGCTTCGAGGACAGCGCGAACCAGGAGAACTCGTTGACGCCGACGAACGAGTCGGACTGGATCTCGGAGTTGCCGAACCACTTGTGGAAGTCGTTCGTGTAGCCGGGAACGTGCTTCCAGCCGCCGGCCTTCAGGGACTGGCTGACGAAGTTGGTGCAGTCGCCGCCGGCGCCGTGCCCGTTGAAGTCGGGGTAGGCCGGGTTGTAGTTGTTCCAGTACTTCTGCGCGTACGCGGCCATGGCCTGGTAGTCGTAGCCGGTCGCGGAGAAGTTCTTCGGCTTGGCCGGCGCGGGCCACGTGGTGGCCGAGCGGGTCGCCTCGGGCGGACCGTCGTCGGCGGTCTTCGGGGCGGCGGCGACGGCCGGCTTGGCGACCTGGTTGACCGCGAGGTATCCGTCGTCGGTGTCGCGGATACCGGTCAGCTGCCAGTTGCCCTGCCGGTCGGCCCTGAACGTCAGCTCGTGGTGGGCCTGGAAGCCGGTGGTCTTCGGCTCCTTGCCCTTGACCTTCTCGTACGTCAGCGTCGTGGTCTCGGTGACGTCGGCGGTTGCGCGGCGGCCCTTCACCTGGGTGGCGTCCAGCGTGACCGTGGTGGCGGCCTTGCTGTACTTCTCACCGAGCTTGGCGAGGCGGGACTTGCGGCCGCGCAGCTCGTTCAGCGCGGAGCTCTCCTGGCTGGACTGCGTGCCGGACAGGCGCACCTTGCCGGAGAAGCCGGACGTGCGCTGCTTGTGCTGCCCCTGCGCCTCGCTCTTGGCGTCGTCCACCAGCGCCTGCGTGCGGTCGGTGAAGACCGCGTCGGCCAGCCGCTGGAAGGTCGCCTTCGTGGCCGCGTCCACCGTCGGGTCGTCGGTCACCGCCGCGCCGGCGCTCCAGCTGGGCAGCAGGGCCACGCCCGCGACCACGGAGGCGGCAGCCGCCGTGATTATGGTGGTGCGGCTCCGCTTACGGCTCAATCTTCTTGATTTCAATGATGTTCCCCTCTACGCCGGTACTCCTACCGGGCGACGGCATCTTCGCATGACGCGTGTGGCCTTTGTGAAGGGGGGATGCACAAGTGGAACCCAGCGGTTGCAGGCGTCACTTGACCACGGTCGACCAGTCCGGCGACTGCGCGGGGTCCAGGCCGCGCAGCGCCTGCAGGGTCGCGGGCTTCTGCACGTCCATCCAGTCGGAGAGTTCCTTGAACGACACGCACTTGACGCCCTTTTTGCTGCAGACGTTCTTGATGACCTGGTCGATGGCCTTCATGTAGATGCCGCCGTTCCAGTCCTCGAAGTGGTTGCCGACGAACAGCGGTGCCCGGCTGCCGTAGTACGCGCGGTTGAAACCGGCCATGTAGGAGTCGACGGTCTGCTGTTCCCACTGCGGGTACTTGGCCGGGTCGCCCTTGGTCTCGCCGTTGGACTGGTTGTAGAGGAAGTTGAAGTCCATCGACAGGCCCTGGTACTTGCCGTTCTCGTACGGCAGCATCTCCAGCGGGAAGTCCCATATGCCGTTCTTCTTGGCCGGCCAGATCTGGAAGTCGCCCGGCGAACTGGCGTCGTAGCGCCAGCCGTAGCTCTTGATGGCCTTCAGCAGGTTCGGCTGGCCCTCCAGGCAGGGCGCGCGGCCGCCGGTGACCTCCTGCTTGAAGTCGAACGGTAGCGGCGGTACGTCCTTGAAGCCGGTGTTGGTCTTCCACTTCTCCACGAAGTCGTAGAACTGGTCGATCTCGCTCTTCCACTCCTCCACGCTCCAGTCGCCGCCGCCCTTGGCGCCGCAGAAGTGGCCGTTGAAGTGGGTGCCGATCTCGTTGCCCTGCTCGTACGCCAGCCGGAGCTGGCCCAGGGTGTCGCGGATGTGGTCCTCCGTGGCGTAGTCGATCGCGGCGTCGCCGGGCGAGTGCTGCGGCCCGTGGTAGAGGGCCTTCTTGCTCTTGGGCAGCAGGTAGATGCCGGTGAGGAAGAAGGTCATGTGGGCGTTGTACTCCTTGGCCAGCTCCCGGTAGTGCGAGAAGAGGTGGTCGCTGCCCTCCAGCGCGCCGTCCCAGGAGAACACCACGAACTGAGGTGGCTTTTCACCTGGTTTGAGCGGTACGGGCTTCAACTCGTCCTTCTGCGGCCCGGTGTAGGAGGTGGAGCCGTCCCCCAGCACATGGGTCTTGCCGTCCCACTTGGGCTCCGTCTTCTTCACCGGGCCGCCCGTGGGGCCGTCCTTGCCGGCGGAGGCGGTCGGCGCGGTGTTGTCGGGGCGGTTCAGCGCGAGGAAGCCCGCCACCACCGACGCGACGACCAGGAGGGCCGCCAGGGTCAGGAACTCGGGGCGGGTGGTGCGGCGGGCCACTCGCGGTTTGCGGCGGTGGCCGGATGTCGACTTCATGCGCGGCTCAATCTGCGAGGAACGGTCTTCGGTGCGGGTGCGGTGCGGCCGGGGCCGCCGGGGTCAGCCGAGGGGGTCCATGGCGCCCGCCCAGATGCCGTACGGGACGCTGTCGGCGGAGGTGCCGGCGATGCCCTTCAACGGCATCGGTTGGAGGCTCTTGGCCAGATCCATGCGGTAGACGACGACTGCCGTGGACACGGACTTCGCGGTGCCGGCGTACCAGGCGGCGGTGTCGTCCTGGGTCGTGCCGGCCTTCCCGGACACCCCGACCGGGGCCGGGGCCGGGGGCCGGGAGGCCTGGAAGGAGTCGCCGAGGGCCTCGGAGACCTCCTCGGCCACGCGGGCGCCGATCGCTCGCCGGGCGATGGGGATGTCCAGCTGGACGGCGGAACCGTTGCGGGTGATACGGCGCACCGAGTACGGCTCCGTGTGCGTTCCGCCGGCGGCGAAGGTGGCGTAGCCGCTGGCCATACGGATCGCGCTCGGCGTGGAGTTGCCCAGGGAGAGCGCGGGCACCTGCGGCCCCATGCTGGAGTCCAGCAGGCCGGACGCCTCGGCGGTCTGCTTCACCTTGTCCAGACCGGTGTCCATACCGAGCTGCATGAACGGCGTGTTCACCGACTCGGCGAGCGCCTTGCGCAAGGTGATCTGCCCCCAGGACTTCTTTCCGTCGTTGTGGGCGGCGACCTTCCGGCCGCTGCGGTCCCAGTAGGGCCCCTCGGGCGTGGTGACGGGCACGGCGTCATTGCCGTTGTAGACGCTGTCGGGGGAGATCTGCTCGCGGGGCGCGTTGCGCTGCTTGGTGACCCCGTGCTCCAGCCCCGCCGCGTAGACGAACGGCAGGAAGGCCGAACCGGCCGGGACGGTGGAGGAGTTGGACTCGTTGTAGCCCTGCGTACGGTGGTCGGGGCCGCCGTAGACGGCGAGGATCCGGCCGTCGGTGGCCACCGAGGCGGCGCCGTAGTGCACGGTCTTCGCCGCGCCGGCCTCCTTGGTCCTCGCCTTCTTGCGGGCCTTGGCGACGACGTCGGTGAGCGTGGTCTCCCGCTTGCGGTCGAAGGTCGTGTAGATCTGGTAGCCGCCGAGGTCGAACTGCTGGTCCGAGATGTGCGCCGCCTTCTTGGCGTACTGCGTGGCCAGTTCCACCAGGTAGTCGCTCTGCTCACCGGTGTCGTAGAGCGGGTTGCGCTTGAGCGGCTCGGGGAACGTCTTGTACGTGGCGCGCTCGGCCGGCGACAGCTTGCCGATCTTGACCATGCGGTCGAGGATCCAGCTCCAGCGCTCGACGGCGCGGTGGTGGTTGGCCGCGTTGAGCGTCGGGTCGTACAGACCGGCGCCCTTGAGCAGTGAGGCCAGGAAGGCCGCCTCGCTGGCGTTGAGTTTGCTGACGTCCTTGCCGTAGTAGGCCTGGGCGGCGCGCTGGATGCCGTAGGTGCCGCGGCCGAACCAGCTCGTGTTGAGATAGCCCTCCAGGATCTGGTCCTTGCTCATCCTGTTGTCGAGCTTCAGGGCGATCATCGCCTCGGTGAACTTGCGGCCGACCGTCTGGTTCTGGGTGAGGTAGACGTTCTTGACGTACTGCTGGGTGATGGTGGAGCCGCCCTGGGTGTCGCCCTGGCCGACCGTGCGCCACAGGGCACGGGTGATGCCCTTGAAGGAGATGCCGGGGTCGGTGTAGAAGCTCTCGTTCTCCGCCGCCAGGACCGCCCAGCGGACGTCCTGGGGTATGTCCTTCAGCGGCATGGCCTGCCGCTGCACCCAGCCGGTGCGGGCCATCGGCGTGCCGTCGGACCAGAAGTAGACGTTGTCCTGCTGGGTGGCATACGTGTTGAGGTTCTGGGGTATGTCCGTGGCGGCGTAGGCGACGACCAGGAACGCACCGGTCAGGCCCACGGCCGACAGCCACGCGCACAGCCACTGCCGCCAGGAGGGCATCCAGCGGCGCCAACCGGTGCGGCCCGGGCGCGGGTAGGCCGGTTTCAGGCGGCGGGCGTAGGGCGCGAGCCGCTCGGCGAGCGGCGCGAGTCGGCGGGTCAGCGGCGCGAGGCGCGCGGCGAGCACCGGCTTGACCCGGGCCACGGCCGCGGGCAGTGCGAGCACGGGCCCGGTACGCGGCTTTCGCCGGTCGGCACGCTGCCCGGCCGTGCGATCGTGGGCCTGGGACTGGGATCGGGATTGGAACACGCGCAGTTGCATGGTTTCGTCCGGCTTCGGTCCGGACGGGCGGCGTTCGGCCGACTTGCGCAAGTCGTCGACCTTCAACTGCATGGTCTCGTCCGGCTTCCGGACGTCCGGCTCCCGTGCCTCGGGTTTCCGGGCCTCCGGCCTCCGCTCGTCCGGATTCCGCCGCAGGGCGTCGACGTTCAACTGCATGGTCTCGTCCGGACGCGGCGGCGGACCGGCCTGTGCCGTCTCCGCCTCCCCCGGCACCTCCCCCGGCACCTCCCCCGGCGCTGAACGGCGCCAGGGCCGCTTCGGCGCGGCGCGGCGCCTCTCGGGCCGCCGGCCTTCTCCCGGCACGCCCGCCCCCTGCCCTGCCTCGGTCACGACCGCGTCTCCCTCCGCACTCCGTCTTGCTCGCGCGGGTCGACACAGCCGCCGCAGACGCGGCTGCCAGCCCCCTCATCCTCAGCCGCCTCGCGGCTCTCGCGGCCATACAAAATTATCAGCGATCTTTTCAATTTCTCCGCACTTGAACTGGACAGAAACCAACACATAAGAAACACAGGGCTCTGTGGAGCCGGTCACGGCCGCTAACCTGGGCACATGCCACGCTACGAGTACCGCTGCCGGAGCTGCGGCGACACGTTCGAACTGAGCCGTCCCATGGCGGAGTCCTCCGCGCCGGCGACCTGCCCCGCCGGGCACGACGACACGGTGAAACTGCTGTCGGCGGTGGCGGTCGGCGGCACCGCGACCAGCCCGGCGCCCCGGTCCGGCGGTGCCGGTGGAGGCTGCTGCGGCGGAGGCTGCTGCGGCTGAAAACCAGCTGGGCGTCTCAGGGCCTGTCCCCTGATACGGCGCCTCGGGGCCTGTCCTGGTACGGCGCCTCGGGGCCTGCCCCCTGGCTCGGCGCCTCGGGGCCTGCCCCCTGGCTCGGCGCGTCAGGGCCCGTCCGGGCCGCCCTGAGGAACTCCCGGACGATCCGCTCACCGGCCAGCACCCCGCGCTCGGGAAGCGCGCTGATCCCCGGCGCCACCCAGCCGGTCTCGGCCAGTTCACCGTGCCCCGGCCGCCAGCCCCGGTCCACGGCCAGCAGCAGGTCGGCGTCGAGCAGCGAGTCGCCCGCGCCGAGGACCAGATCGGCACCCGTGCGGCGGGCCACCTCGCGCACCGCGGCACTCTTGGTGAGCGGCTTCGGCACGGCGTAGATCTTGCGGCCCTGCAGGGACACCGTCCAGCCCCGGTTCTCCGCCCACACGGCGAGCTCCTTGACCCAGTCCCCGGGCAGCAGTTCCCGCTCCACGACGAGGTAGGCGAACAGGTCCTCGGCGACGCGGTGCTTGCGCACCCAGACCGGGTCGGCGGCCCTCAGCAGATGCTCCTGCACCTCCGCCGGCGGCGCGCACTCGCCGGCCAGCCGGTCGGTCACCTGCCGGTGCCAGTCGGGGTCGGAGACACCGTCCACCAGCAGGTGGCCGCCGTTGGCGCAGATGGCGTACGCGGGCGCCGGGCCCGGCAGGTTGATGCGCAGGTACTGCTTGCGGGTGCGGGTCGTGGTCGGCACGAACACCGCCGTGTCGCCGAGGTCGGTCAGCAACCGGGCCGCCGTCTCCGTCATGTACGACAGCGGCCGGCTCTCGTGCACCTCGACGCACAGCAGCCGGGGCGCCCGCGCGTCCGGCATGGTCAGCGCCAGGGCCGCGGAGGAGTAGATCAGCGTACGGTCGAGGTCGCTCGCCACCAGCACCGGCATCAGACCGCCACCGCCCTGCCGTCGGCGCCGGTCGCCCCGCGCGTGTACTTCGGGTGGATCAGGCCCACGCAGGTGTACGGCAGTTCGTCGACCTCCTCGACGGGAACCCCCCGCTGCTCGGCCAGCAGACGGACGTGCTCCAGGTCCGCGCCCGCCCCGGCCCGCGCCAGGATCTTCCACGGCACCCGGCGCAGCAGCACCCGCGTGGTTTCGCCGACTCCCGGCTTGACCAGGTTCACGTCGTGGATGCCGTGCTCCTCGCTGATGCGCTCGACCGCCGCCCAGCCCTCCCAGGTCGGGGTGCGGTCGGCGGACAGCAGCTCCTTCACCGCGGCGTCGACGTCGTCGGCGACCTCGGCGAAGCGCCCGGAGACGGTGTCGAGGAAGGCGTTCGACACGTCGGCGCCGGCGAGGTCGCGGTAGAACTTCGCGCCGTGGAAGTCGTGCCGGCCGACCAGGTCGGCGCGCAGGACCGTCCGGGAGATCAGGCCGGAGACCGTCGAGTTGAGGCACGCGGAGGGGATGAGGAAGTCCTCGCGCGTGCCGTAGGTCCGCACGCACGAGCCCGGGTCGGCCAGCACGGCGATCTCCGGGTCGAAGCCGGTGACGCCGTCGGTCTCCTCGAACTCCCGGATCGCCTGGGCCAGTTCACGGGCGATGGCGCCCTTGCCCGTCCAGCCGTCCACGAAGACGACGTCGGAGGGGGCGTAGCGGTCGGCCAGCCAGCGCAGCGCGTTGGCGTCGATGCCGCGCCCGCGCACGATGGAGACCGCGTAGTGCGGCAGGTCGACGCCGTGCCGGTACCTGGCCCAGCGGCGCATCAGGACACCGACCGGGGTGCCCGCACGGGCGAGCGAGACCAGGACGGGGCTCGGTGACCGCTCGGTGAGCACCGTCTCGGTGACCACGCCGACCGCACGGGCGAGGCGGGCCGCCGAGGCCTCCAGCGCGGTGTGGAAGAGCTCCTGGTACTGCTCGCTCGGCTGGTACTCCACCGGCAGCGACTCGGCGTAGTGCGCGCCGCCGCTCTGGATCGCCTCCTCGCGCTCCTCGGTCGGCGCCTCCAGCGTCACGTCCGAGAGGTCCTGCAGCAGCCAGCCCACCTCGTCCGGCGCGTAGGAGGAGAAGGCGGGGCCGCGGAGGGGCTCGGGCAGCATGGCGGATCTTTCTCGGGAGGAGGGGGCGCCCTGCGGGCCCGCGGCCCCAGGGACGTACGACGGCACGACCGCGAGCAGGACGTGCGGGGTGTGCGCGGCGAGCTGGGCCAGCAGGCCGTCGGGCGCGTGCAGGGCCGGGGTGTCGGCGGCCGAGTCGACGACGGCGACGACGGCGTCGAAGCCCTGGCCGGCGACGTTGTAGGCGTAGCGCTCGCCGGGGCCGTCGGCCGGGTCGTCGTGCGCGGGGAAGGCAAGGCGGGTGCGGATCGCGTAGCCCGGGTCGTCGACCGCGAGGACCGGCGAGCGGGTCGTGGTGGAGTAGCGCACCTCGGCAGGGACGATCCGCTCCAGCTCGTGGGCCAGCCGCAGCGGTGCGTACATCAGCTCCTCGAAGCCGAGGACCAGCACCCTGTCGGCGTCCGTCGGCAGCGCCTCGGCGACCTGGGCGGCCATGGCCGGCAGAGCGCCCTCCAGACGGTCCCGGTGCGCGGGCGTGAACCCGTGCCGCCCCCCGTCGGGAACCCCGTCCGGCCACTCCAGTCCGAGGCACGTGACCCGCCCGCGGCCTCGCTGGGCGGGCAGGAACCCCGGCTGGAACCGGCCGGGCACCGCCACCTCGGTGCGCGGCGGCACCGCCCGGCCCGGGGCTGCTCCCTCGTGGCGGGCGACCAGTTCCTGGCCCTTCTCCAGCACCCCCTCCGGCAGTCGTACCGTGCCCGAGGCGGCGGCCACCAGGTCCAGGCGGGTGCCGGTCTCGCGGGCGAATTCCGCCAGGCGGTCCGCGTCGGCGGCCGAGCGCATGTCGACCAGGGCGACCACGACGTACCGCTTGCGCGGGTGGCGGGCGTGCAGATCACGGATGGTGTTCAGGACCGTGTTGCCGGTGGAGAACTCGTCGTCCACGAGGACCAGCGGACCGTCCGACGCCAGCAGTCCGGGGTCCTCCGGCAGCAGCAGGTGTGAGGTGGCGTGCGAGTGGGACTCCTCGAAGCCGCCCGCCGGGGCGACACCCGGGACCGGGCGGCGCGTGGAGTGCAGGTACGGGGCGGAGCCCAGCCCGTCGGCGACCGAGTGGCCGAGACCGGTCGCGGTCTCCGCGTAACCGAGGACCACCGCCGAATCCGCCTGCTCGGACCCCAGCAGCTCGCGCACCCTGCGGCCCAGCGCGAACCCGTGGCCGTACACGACCGACGGCGACTGGGGTACGTGCTTGCCGAGCACGTTGGACACCAGCAGGTGCGCCCGCTTGGGGTTGCGGCGCAGCGCGAGCCCCAGCAGGCCCGGCAGCTCGTCGTCACCCACGAGTTCGACCCCGAGCCGCTGTGCGACCCAGGTGCCGGACCAGACCCCGTCGTTCACTGCCTTGTTCATGTGTTCCTTGTGGTGAGGGGGGTGAGGGGGGTGAGGGGGGGTGAGCGTGGTGACCGGCCGTGGTGACTGTGGTGAGCCCCGGTGACGGGGCGGTCACCCCGGGATCCCGGCGGAAAGCAGCTCCACGAAGCCGACGTCCTCCCTGGCCACGCCGAAGACCTCGGCGCGCAGCAGGGTTCGCTCGGCCCAGGCGCGGTGCGGCTTCACCTCGTTCATCTTGTTCGTGTAGGCCGACCTCAGTACGCCCCCGCCGCCGCGCTCCGGCCGCAGGATGTCCGCCGCGTCGCTGAACTCCTCGTGGCTGACCACCGACAGCGCGTGGACGGGCAGTACGTGCGAGGGATGGATGCAGGTCTTGCCGAGCAGGCCGTTGGCCTGGTCCAGGGAGATCTCCCGGAGCAGCCCGTCCATCGCGTGCTCGATCAGTTTCTCGCGCAGCTCCACCGCCTGCACCTCCAGGAACGGGCTCTGCCGCAGCTGCGGCTTGAACATACGTTCCTGCACCCGGAAGTACTCCCACACCGGCCCGGTCACCGTGAACCCGGTGCCGTCGGCCCGCCCCAGCATGTTCACCACGTCGGCGATCACCGAGGCGACGACCTGGACGTCGTAGGCGGTCATGTCCGGGGCTCTGCGCAGCCCGTAGGAGGAGCAGAAGTCGGTGACGCCGAGGCGCAGCGCCAGCACCCGGTCCCGGTACTTGTCGACCGCCCGGAAGATACCCTCCAGCGTCTCCACCCGCGACTCCCGGTACAGCAGCTCGGGCGACTCCAGCACCGGCATCGCGAACAGCCGCCGTCCGCTCTCCGTCTCGGCGCCCTGCACCGCCTCAAGGAACGGCATGCCGCGCTCCTCGGTGAACTTCGGCAGCACGAATCCGGACAGCAGCCGGACCGCGGGGCCCAGACGCCGTACCAGGTCGGGTATTTGCTCCGGGACGCGGACCCGCAGGAACAGCAGCGGAAGGTCCGGGCCGACGGGGAGTTCCGCGAGTTCGGCGAACTGCCGGACGAGGTTCTCCTCGCCGTGCGCCACGTCCGCGTCGTCGATGGAGTCCTCCAGGCACAGCACCATCGAGACCACGCCGCGTCCGGCCTGCTTGCGGATGTCCTCGGCCAGGCACGGGCGGGTGGCCGGGCTGTAGAGGGTGGCCCCCAGGGCCGCGGAGAGCAGCCGCGCCGGTGAGTCGGCGGTGAACTCGCACGGCTCCCGGTGGAAGAGGCGCTGCCGCACCTCAGGGGCGATGTGCCCGAAATGACGCATGAGCTCCCCCGTGGCGTCGGAATGCGGCCCTGTGAAGGGTGGCAAAGGGTGGCCGGTAATAGTACGTAGGGATCCACGTCCGGGGTTCCCGCCGGGCATGAATTTCTGGTAACTGGGCCGTGGCGGCGCCTGCTCGCAGCCTTGGGGCGCGCGCCGGGGAGCCGCCACCCCGCGTTGTCGTGACCAGGACCGAGAGGGCAGGATGACCGCATGACGCACGCGATGCTGAAGGGGTCGAACGTCCCGTTGGAAGCCACGACGGTGCGCGCCGTGCTGCGCTGGGCGCCCGGGCAGGGAGTCCCGGACGTCGACGCCTCGGCGCTGCTCCTCGGCCCCGACGGTCGTGTGCGCTCCGACGAGGACTTCGTCTTCTACAACCAGCCCCGGCACCCCTCCGGGAAGGTGTGGCGGCTCGGCAAGAAGCGGATCGCCGAGGGCCTGACCGACACGATCCAGACGGACCTCGCCGGTGTCGAGTCCGCCGTCGGCCAGATCCTGCTGGTCGCCTCCGCGGACGGGCTCACCTTCGACCGGGTCCCGTCGCTGTGCATCCTCCTCTACGACGCCGCGGTCGCCGACGGGGAGCCGCTGGCCACCTTCGACATCAAGCCGGAGACCGGCCGGGAGACCGCCTTGATCTGCGGCGAGCTGTACCGGCGCGGCGAGGGCTGGAAGTTCCGGGCGCTCGGCGAGGGCTACTCGAACGGGCTGAAGGGCCTCGCCACCGACTTCGGTATCTCGGTGGACGAGTCCGAGGAGCCCGTGCCCGAGCCGGAGCCCGCGTCGGCCGGCCGGTCGGCGGCACAGCCCCTGCCGCCGGAACAGCCGGCGCATTCGGAGACTGGGCCGGCGTACGGGTATCCGTATCCGACGAGTCAGCCCGCCTACGGGTATCCGCAGCCTGCGCCGGCTTCGACCGGGTACGGATATCCGCCGCCCGTGACGGCCGTACCGGATCCGGGGTTCCGGTTGCCGCCGCAGGGACCGCAGTTCATCGGGCGGTAGGGGGGCGGTTCGCCCAGGAGCTCGGGGCTTCGTCCCGTCCGGCGGGTGCCGGTGGTTCGTGGCCGGTCGTGCGGTTCGCGCCTCTTCGGGCGCTAACCGTCCACCTTGGACTTGTAGCCCCGGCCCCACTGCAGTCCCCACCCGTACAACCGGTCCAGCTCCGCCTGGAACCCGTACACGAACTTCACCTCACGCCGCACGACGAGCTCGCCGCCCTTGGCCTTCTCGATCAGCACCACCGCGCAGGAGCGGGCCTGCGGATGCCGCTCGTCGAGGCCGATCTCGATGCGGGGACCGTTGCTCGGGTACAGCGTCACGATGGCGTGCGTACGGTCGAAGGCCGGCGTCTGGTCGTAGATGTACACGAAGACCAGCAGCCGCTTGATGTCGTCGCGGTGGTCGAGATTGACGTAGATCGTCTCCCCGGACGCCGACCCGAACCGGTCGTCGCCGCTGAGTTTGACGTACGGCGGTGAGTTCACGTCGCCGAAGAAGCCGCCGAGCGGCTGGACGACCCCCTTGGTGCCGTCGGTCAGCTCGTACATGCACCCGAGGTCGAGGTCGACGTTCACCATGCTCTGGCTGTGCCCGAGCACCTCCGGCGGCCTGAGCGCCTTGAAGGGATGCCGCAGCAGACTCTGCCGGGTGGAACCGCCGAAGTCGGAGGTCCGCATCCGCCAGGTCAGGTTGATGCGCAGGTGCCCGGTGGCCGCGCCCTGCTTGGTCAGCGACACCTGATGATGTCGTTTGGTCAGCTCGATGGCGTTCGTCGCGGCGCTGCCCGAGTCGAAGTCGGCCGCACGTCCGCCCAGTAGCCCGTCGAAGAGCCCCATGTCCCGCCCCCACCGCGTTCACCAGCACCCAAAGCCGCGGGGCGGCTCGGAGGACCCGGTCCGAACCGCTGTCCTCGTCGGCCGCCCCGCACAGAGCGTTCCTCACCCGGAAGGCTGTCACACCCCCGAGGAGACCTCGGTCTTGTCGTCCGAGCCCTGAGCCCCTCCCTCGGTCCCCTCGAGGGCGCGGTTGCGCCGCACGGAGGACCAGAAGGACCAGGCGATCAGGACGACACCGACCAGGCCGGTGATCACCTCGTTGATCTCGTACTGGATGGTGACCATGAGGATCACGGCCAGCGCGCCGATCGCGTAGTGGGCGCCGTGCTCCAGGTAGACGTAGTCGTCGAGGGTGCCCTGGCGCACCAGGTACACCGTGAGGGAGCGGACGTACATCGCGCCGATGCCCAGGCCCAGCGCCATCAGGACGATGTCGTTGGTGATGGCGAACGCGCCGATCACGCCGTCGAAGGAGAAGGACGCGTCCAGGACCTCCAGGTAGAGGAACATGAAGAACGCGGCCTTGCCGGCCAGCATGACCGCCGAGCGCTGCTTGCCGGTGCGCGCGGCCTCTTCCTCCTCCTCGTGCTCGCGCTCCTCCTCTTCCTCCAGCCGGTCCTCGAAGTAGCCGGAGAGCCCGCCGACGATCATGTAGGTGATGAGGCCGGCGATGCCCGCGATCAGGACCGTCTGCGCCTTGTCGACGTGCGCGCCGCCGTGCTGGTGGGCGTGGGTGGCGAAGGTGAAGGAGGTGATCAGCAGGACGATCAGCGAGATGCAGACCGACAGCATGTCGACCTTGCCGAGCTTGGCCAGCGGCCGCTCGATCCAGCGCAGCCACTGGATGTCCCGGTCCTCGAAGATGAAGTCCAGGAAGATCATCAGCAGGAACATGCCACCGAAGGCGGCGATCGCCGGGTGGGCGTCGGTCACCAGCTGCTGGTAGCGGTCCTTGTCGGTCAGCGCCAGGTGGACCGCGTCGTACGGGTTGAGCTTGGCGGTGATGGCGACGATGACGACCGGGAAGACCAGCCGCATGCCGAACACCGCGATGAGCACGCCGACCGTGAGGAAGATCTTCTGCCAGAAGGCGTTCATCTTCTTCAGGATTCCGGCGTTGACCACCGCGTTGTCGAACGACAGCGAGATCTCGAGGACGGAGAGGATCGCCACGATGCCGAAGGCGGTCCACCCCCCGTAGAAGACCGCCGCGGCCAAGCCGACCGCGGTGACCGCGAACGACCAGCCGAAGGTTTTCAGAAGCACTGGCTACCCCATCATGTGTTGGGGGCCCGCCCGGACGATGTCTGGGCGGAATCTCCCCGCGCCGCACTCGGCTTTACTCAACATTGACCACGAGTCTAAGGGCGCCCGCCCCTTCCGAAATACCTGGGGCCGCCCCGGCCGAGGCACCGCTGGTCCCAGCGGTGGTCCCCCGGGACGCGGTTCTGCGCGAGTGGCGCCTTACGAAACGTTGACCCCGAAGTCCAGGGCAATGCCGCGCAGCCCTGACGCGTACCCCTGCCCCACGGCCCGGAACTTCCACTCGCCCTGGTAGCGGTAGAGCTCGCCGAAGATCATGGCCGTTTCCGTGCTGGCGTCCTCGCTCAGGTCGTAGCGGGCGAGCTCCTGACCGCCGTCCTGGTTGACTACCCGGATGTAGGCGTTGGAGACCTGCCCGAAGGTCTGGCCGCGCTCGTCGGCCAGATGGATCGAGACCGGGAAGATGATCTTGTCGCACTGGGGCGGCACCCTGGTGAGGTCCACCAGGATCGTCTCGTCGTCGCCCTCGCCCTCACCGGTGAGGTTGTCGCCGGTGTGCTCCACCGAGCCGTCCGGGCTCTTGAGCTGGTTGTAGAAGACGAACCACTCGTCGCCCATCACCCGGCCGCCCTGGCACAGCAGCGCGCTGGCGTCGAGGTCGAAGGGCGCGCCGGTGGTGGAGCGCGCGTCCCAGCCGAGCCCGACCAGGACATTGGTCAGGTTGGGTGCGGCCTTGGAGAGGGAGACGTTGCCTCCCTTGGCGAGCGTGACGCCCATGATGCTGGTCCTCCCCGAGATGGTGCTTCTGGTTGTCGTGTCGTGCGTCCGGCGCCGCACAAGAACGTGCGGCGCCGGACGGTCAGGCGTTCAGGTCTCGTACGTGCACGCCTCAGACGTTCACGCCGAAGTCCTGGGCGATGCCGCGCAGGCCGGAGGCGTACCCCTGGCCGATGGCGCGGAACTTCCACTCCGCGCCGTGCCGGTACAGCTCGCCGAAGACCATGGCGGTCTCGGTGGAGGCGTCCTCGCTCAGGTCGTAGCGGGCGATCTCCTGCTGGTTGGCCTGGTTGACCACGCGGATGAAGGCGTTGCGCACCTGGCCGAAGGACTGCTGGCGGTTCTCGGCGTCGTAGATGGAGACCGGGAAGACGATCTTCTCGACGTCGGCCGGGACGGTGGCGAGGTTGACCTTGATCGCCTCGTCGTCGCCCTCGCCCTCACCGGTGAGGTTGTCACCGGTGTGCTCCACCGAGCCGTCGGGGCTCTTGAGGTTGTTGAAGAAGACGAAGTGCTGGTCGCTGACGACCTTGCCGGAGTTGTTCAGCAGCAGCGCGCTGGCGTCGAGGTCGAAGTCGGTACCGGTCGTGGTGCGGACGTCCCACCCCAGACCGACGATGACGGCGGTCAGGCCCGGGGCCTCCTTCGTCAGCGATACGTTGCCGCCCTTGCTGAGGCTGACTCCCACGAGTCCTCCATTGGTGTTCGGGGGCGGGGAGCCCCGTAGTGGATCGGATATGGGATCAACGAGTCGATCCTAGTGACGGGTTCCCGCCCCCCGCAGGCCCTGGTGCCGACGAATCAGGGTGTCGGATCACAGGGTGCCGAGCGCCTTCACGTACTCGTTCAGGTCACGCGCGTCCGGCAGTCCGTTGACCACGGTCCACCGCACGACGCCCTCCTTGTCGATGATGAAGGTCCCGCGCACGGCGCAACCCTTGTCCTCGTCGAAGACGCCGTAAGCGCGCGAAGTGTTGCCGTGTGGCCAGAAGTCGCTGAGCAGCGGGTACTCCAGGCCCTCCTGCTCGGCGAAGACGCGCAGGGTGTGGATGGAGTCGTTGGAGACGGCGAGCAGCTGGGTGTCGTCGTTGACGAACTTCGGCAGGTTGTCGCGCAGGGCGCACAGCTCGCCGGTGCACACGCCGGTGAAGGCGAACGGGTAGAAGAGCAGCACCACGTTCTTCTCGCCGCGGAAGTCGGACAGCCGCACGGTCCGCCCGTGGTTGTCCTTGAGCTCGAAGTCGGGGGCCTTGTCGCCGACCTGGATCGCCATCGTGCTGCATCCCTTCGGAGGAGCTGTTCGGGTGAGACCCACCCTACGCAGCGATCACCGCGGGCCGCCGGACGGGCTGGGGACGAACCAGCCCGTCCGGCGTTCGAGGACGAGGCCGTCAGGCCGACCGGGGGATCCGAGGGCCCGACGGGGGGGGCTGTGGGCGCAGCCCCCGGGGCCGGCCACCGCGGCCGACGGTCACCGGAGAGAAACGGTCACCGGCGGAGCGGCACGTCACCTCTTGGACTTCGCGGCCTTCGGCGTGGCCAGACGCGACCCGCTCCAGTCCTTGCCCACGCTGACACTCTTGCTCGCCGACAGACCCGCCGTCGTCGCGGCTTCAGAGATGTCGCTCGGCTCCACGTAGCCCGAACGGCCGGTCTTCGGCGTGAGGAGCAGGATCGCGCCGCCCTCCTCGATGTACGTGGTGGCGTCCACCAGCACATCCGTGAGGTCGCCGTCCTCGTCGCGGAACCAGAGCACCACGGCGTCGGCAACGTCGTCGTAGTCCTCGTCCACGAGCTCGCTGCCGATCGCTTCCTCGATGGCCTCGCGGAGCTCTTTGTCGACGTCGTCGTCGTAGCCGATCTCCTGGACCACCTGCCCGGGCTGGAATCCCAGCCTGCCGGCCGGGTTAGTCCGCTCCTCCGCGTGGTCCGCGGTCGCGCTCACGGGTTGCCTCCTGATGATGTTGCGATTTGGGTCTTCAGCCACGCGCGTGCGCGAAGCGTTGGCCGTAGTCCACACGGGCGGGGCGGATCGCGCAAGTACCCGGCGGTTCAGACCGCCGAAACGGTGACGATCCCGGCTGTGTCGCCGCAACTCCAGACACGGTATCGCGATCAGGGGTGACACACACCACACCCTTGTGCCCGGTTTGCACGGTTGGGAACCTTGCGGAGCCGGGAGATCCCCACGGAGTCCGGCGATTACCCACCGGTAAAGATGACGTTTGCCTCTCGCGAGGTACACGATGGGGAACGGTGCAGGCACAAGTAGGAAAACCGAGAAAAACCCCAGAAAAGTCGCCCTCCGACAGGTAAGGAACAGCGTGGCTTCCGGATCCGATCGCAACCCGATCATCATTGGCGGCCTTCCGAGTCAGGTTCCTGACTTCGATCCCGAAGAGACCCAGGAGTGGCTCGACTCGCTCGACGCCGCCGTCGACGAGCGAGGCCGCGAGCGGGCCCGTTACCTCATGCTCCGGCTGATCGAGCGGGCCCGTGAGAAGCGCGTGGCCGTGCCGGAGATGCGCAGCACGGACTACGTCAACACCATCCCCACCAAGAGCGAGCCGTTCTTCCCGGGCAACGAGGAGATCGAGCGCAAGATCCTCAACGCGACCCGCTGGAACGCCGCGGTGATGGTATCCCGCGCCCAGCGCCCGGGCATCGGCGTCGGCGGCCACATCGCCACCTTCGCCTCCTCCGCCTCGCTCTACGACGTCGGCTTCAACCACTTCTTCCGCGGCAAGGACGGGGGAGACGGCGGCGACCAGGTCTTCTTCCAGGGGCACGCCTCACCGGGCATCTACGCGCGCGCGTACCTGCTGGACCGGCTGAGCGAAAAAAACCTGGACGGGTTCCGCCAGGAGAAGTCAAAGGCACCCCACGGCCTGTCCAGCTACCCCCACCCGCGCTCCATGCCGGACTTCTGGGAGTTCCCGACGGTCTCCATGGGCCTCGGCCCGATCGGCGCGATCTACCAGGCCCGGATGAACCGCTACATGCAGGCGCGCGGCATCGCGGACACCTCCCGCTCGCACGTGTGGGCCTTCCTCGGCGACGGCGAGATGGACGAGCCGGAGTCGCTCGGCCAGCTGTCCATCGCCGCCCGCGAGGGCCTGGACAACCTGACCTTCGTCGTCAACTGCAACCTGCAGCGCCTGGACGGCCCGGTGCGCGGCAACGGCAAGATCATCCAGGAACTGGAGTCGGTCTTCCGGGGCGCCGGCTGGAACGTGATCAAACTGATCTGGGACCGCACCTGGGACCCGCTGCTGGCGCAGGACCGGGACGGCGTGCTGGTCAACAAGATGAACACCACGCCGGACGGCCAGTTCCAGACGTACGCCACCGAGTCCGGCGCGTACATCCGCCGGCACTTCTTCGGTGACGACCACCGGCTGCGCGCGATGGTCGAGAACATGACCGACCACCAGATCCTGATGCTGGGCCGCGGCGGACACGACCACCGCAAGATCTACGCGGCGTTCAAGGCGGCCGTGGAGCACAAGGGCCAGCCCACGGTCATCCTGGCCAAGACGATCAAGGGCTGGACGCTCGGCCCGAACTTCGAGGGCCGCAACGCCACCCACCAGATGAAGAAGCTGACGGTCACCGATCTCAAGCACTTCCGCGACCGCCTGCACCTGCCGATCTCCGACAAGGAACTGGAGAGCGGCCCGCCGCCGTACTACCACCCGGGCCGGGACTCGGAGGAGATCCAGTACATGCACGACCGGCGCAAGTCGCACGACGGGTACGTCCCGACGCGCGTCCTACGCGCCAAGCCGCTGCAGCTGCCGGACGACAAGGCGTACGCAGGTGTGAAGAAGGGCTCGGGTCAGCAGTCCATCGCGACGACGATGGCCTTCGTCCGGCTGCTGAAGGACCTCATGCGGGACAAGGAGATCGGCAGGCGGTTCGTGCTGATCGCGCCGGACGAATACCGCACGTTCGGCATGGACTCCTTCTTCCCGAGTGCGAAGATCTACAACCCGCTCGGCCAGCAGTACGAGTCCGTCGACCGCGACCTGCTGCTCGCCTACAAGGAGTCGCCGACCGGGCAGATGCTGCACGACGGCATCTCCGAGGCGGGCTGTACGGCCTCGCTGATCGCCGCCGGATCGGCGTACGCCACCCACGGCGAGCCGCTCATCCCGGTGTACGTCTTCTACTCGATGTTCGGCTTCCAGCGCACCGGCGACCAGTTCTGGCAGATGTCCGACCAGCTGTCGCGCGGTTTCGCACTGGGCGCGACCGCCGGCCGTACGACCCTGACCGGTGAGGGTCTGCAGCACGCGGACGGCCACTCCCAGCTGCTGGCCTCGACCAACCCCGGCTGTGTGGCCTACGACCCGGCCTACGCGTACGAGATCGCCCACATCGTGCAGGACGGTCTGCGCCGGATGTACGGCAGCTCCGAGGAGCACCCGCACGGCGAGGACGTCTTCTACTACCTCACCGTGTACAACGAGCCGATCCAGCAGCCGGCCGAACCGGCGGACGTGGACGTCGAGGGCATCCTCAAGGGCGTCCACCGCCTGAGCGAGGGCACCTCGGGCTCCGTCCCGGCCCAGATCATGGCCTCGGGCGTGGCCGTGCCGTGGGCCCTGGAAGCACAGCGGATCCTCGCCGAGGACTGGAACGTGCGGGCCTCCGTCTGGTCGGCGACCTCCTGGAACGAGCTGCGGCGCGAGGCGGTCGCCTGCGAGCAGCACAACCTGCTGCACCCGGAGGAGGAGCAGCGGGTCCCGTACGTGACGCGGAAGCTGAGCGAGGCCGAGGGGCCGTTCGTGGCCGTCTCCGACTGGATGCGGTCGGTGCCGGACCAGATCGCCCGGTGGGTGCCGGGGACGTACCAGTCGCTGGGCGCCGACGGCTTCGGCTTCGCGGACACCCGCGGGGCGGCCCGGCGGTACTTCCACATCGACGCACAGTCGATCGTGGTGGCCGTGCTGACCGAGCTGGCCCGCGAGGGGAAGGTCGACCGGTCGCTGCTCAAGCAGGCCGTCGACCGCTACCAGCTGCTCGACGTGACGGCGGCCGACCCCGGAACGGCCGGCGGCGACGCGTAGGGCGCCGTAGAACTCAGGGGGCGGCAAGCCCACAGGGGCGGCGGGGCCGAGTGCTCCGCCGCCCCCGCTCCGGTCCGCTTCCTTACGATGCGGTCATGGCGGAACTTTCGGCACAGGCGCGTTGGGAACGGCGCACTCAACGGCCCCTGCTGGCGCTCGCGGTGGCGTTCACCGCCGCCTATGCCGTGCCGATCGTGGACAGCTCCGCGAGCCGGCCGGTGACGGCGGCGTGCACGGTGGTCGAGTGGGTGGTGTGGGGGTCGTTCGCCGTCGACTACCTGATGCGCCTCGGACTCGCGCGGCAGCGCCGGGAGTTCGTACGGACCCACTGGATGGACCTGTGTGCCGTGGTGCTGCCGGTCCTGCAGCCGCTGCGGCTGCTGCGCCTGGTCTCCACACTGATGCTGGTGGGGCGGCGGGCGCGGATGGCGGAGCAGATCCGGCTGACGACGTACGTCGCCGGAGCCGTCGTGGGACTGCTGATGTTCGGGTCGCTGGCCGTGCTGTCGGTGGAACGGGATTCACCCAACGGGAACATCAAGACGCTGGGTGACGCGGTGTGGTGGTCGTTCACCACGATGACGACCGTGGGCTACGGGGACCACGCACCGACCACCGGACTGGGGCGGATCCTGGCCGTCGGGCTGATGCTGGGCGGAATCGCACTGCTGGGTGTGGTGACCGCGAACATCGCCGCGTGGTTCATCTCCCGGTTCGAGCGCGACGACGTGGCGGAGAGGCGGCAGACGGAGGCGATCGAGGCACTGGCCGAGGAGGTACGCGCGCTGCGCGCCGAGGTGGCCGCACTGACGGCACGAGCGGGCCCCCGGCCGACGGCCGGGGAGCCCGTCCCTCACTGGCCCGGGTCAGAACACCGCGCCGCCCCAGGTCGCCACCCCGGCCAGCCAGATGACCGCCAGGAGCGTGTCGATGGCTCCCAGCACGAGGGCGACCAGGGCCGGGACCGGACGGTCGCCCGCCCAGGTCCAGGTGCGGCCCATCGCCAGCCAGCCGCAGACGACCGCCACCGGGCCGAGGACGATGCCCAGCGCGAAGAAACCGGCGACCGCGCAGATGACTCCGATGATTCCGAGCGTCGCGCGATCCGGCCCGTTCCATGACCACGTCCGGCTACGTGAACGGGGGTACCCGCGCGTTCCGCGTCCGAAGCCCGCCATCATCAACTCCCTTAACCCCTGGTCGAGTTGGAGTTCCTGTGGGTTCTTCTGGTGCGGGTACCCCGGTTCTGTCCGTCAAGTCCTCCGGTTTTCGGCGGTCCTGCGCGCAGACCCGTGTCCCGCTGCCTGCGCGCTGCCCCCCTCCAGCAGCGCGCCGCAGCCGGTCCCTCCATCCCTGCGGAGGGCATGACCCACTGTGACCTGCGGCGCGCTCCGGGAGCGAGCGATCTTCCGCCCGGTCACCCTGATAGGCGAACTCCGGGCGGCGAGTCCGGGCGGTTCAGATGTGCCCCACGCCCGCCCCTGCCTCCGCGTTCTGCCCGCGCTTGGTGAGCAGCGCGACCAGGACGGCCACCGCCGCGACCCCGGCGGCGACGAGGGAGGCGAGGCTCATACCGGAGATGAACGTGTCGTGCGCAACGGACGCGATCTTCGCGGCGAAGGCCTCGGGCGTGCCCCTGGGCACCGGGGCGACGCCGACCTGGACCGCCTCGGAGGCCTGGTCCAGCTGAGCCGGCGTGAGCGGCCGGAGTCCGGCGTCCTTCCAGTTGCCGGCCAGGTCGTGGTCGACCTTGGAGGCCATCACCGCGCCCAGCACGGCCGTACCGAGGCTGCCGCCGATCTGCATCGCGGCCTGCTGCAGACCACCGGCGACACCGGAGAGCTCCATGGGCGCGTTGCCGACGATGACCTCGGTGGCGCCGACCATGACGGGGGCGAGGCCGAGGCCCAGCAGGGCGAACCACAGCGACATGGTGGCGCTGCCGGTGCCCGCCTTGAGCGTGGACATGCCGTACATGGCGATCGCGGTGGCGAGCATGCCGCCCGCCAGCGGGACGCGCGGGCCCAGCTTGGTGATCAGCGCGCCCGCGAGCGGGGAGCCGACGATCATCATGCCGGTCAGCGGCAGCAGGTGCAGGCCGGCCTGGACGGGGCTCATCCCGTGGACGTTCTGCAGGTAGAAGGTGACGAAGAACAGACCGCCCATGAACGCGATGGCCATGAGGACCATCAGGACCACGCCCGCCGACAGCGGCACCGAGCGGAACAGCGCCGGCGGGATCAGCGGTTCCTTCACCCGGGTCTCCCAGAAGGAGAACAGGACGAAGCCGAGCGCACTGGCGCCGATGAAGGCCCACGTGCGGCCGTCGCCCCAGCCCCACGTCGGGGCCTTGATGAGCGCCCAGACCAGGCAGAACATCGCGGCGGACAGCAGCGCGATGCCGAGGACGTCGAAGGAGCGCGGGGCGTTCTCGGCGCGGTGGTCGGTCAGGATCAGCAGACCCAGCACCAGCGCGAGGGCGCCCACGGGCACGTTGACGAAGAAGACGGACTGCCAGTTGACGTGCTGGACGAGCAGGCCGCCGAGGATCGGGCCGCCCGCGGTGGAGGCGCCGATGACCATGCCCCAGATGCCGATCGCCATGTTGAGCTTCTCGGCCGGGAAGGTGGCCCGCAGCAGACCGAGCGCGGCCGGCATCAGCAGCGCGCCGAACAGGCCCTGGAAGACACGGAAGGTGACCACCATGGCGATGCTGTTCGACAGCCCGATGGCGCCGGAGGCGGCGGCGAAGCCGGTCACGCCGATGAGGAAGGTCTGCCGGTGCCCGAAGCGGTCACCGAGCTTGCCCGCGGTGATCAGGGAGACCGCGAGGGCGAGGAAGTAGGCGTTGGTGATCCACTGGACGTCGGAGAAGGTGGCGCCCAGGTCCTTGGCGATGGCCGGGTTGGCGATGGCCACGATGGTGCCGTCGAGGGCCACCATCATGACCCCTACGGCGACGGTGATGAGGGTGAACCACGGGTGCCCGCGCAGCCCCGGGGCCGACGCGAGCTCCGACGGGGCTGCCGGCGCCTTGTCCCCCGGCCCTGTCGTGTCGATGGTGGTCTGACTAGTCATATTTCCAAGGCTAGGGGTTAGTGACAGTCGCTGACAAACGACAAATCAATTCACAAGTCGGCAACTGACACGTCACTCCCCTATAGTCTGAGCTGGGAAAAGAGTTCACAGAGAGGTCCGGGGGATTCATGGAGACGGCGGGGACCGCCCCAACGGCGCCACGTCCGGGGCTGCGCGAGCGCAAGAAGCGGCGCACCCGCGACGCCCTGCTTCGGGCCGCGCTGGAACTGTTCACCACCCAGGGCTACGAGCAGACGACGGTCGACGAGATCGCGGACGCCGTCGACGTCTCCCAGCGCACCTTCTTCCGTTACTTCGCCGGCAAGGAGGAGGCCGCCTTCGCGGTCCAGGACATGGTGGAGGCGCACTTCGTCGAGTCGCTGCGCGCCCGCCCGCCCGCGGAGACCCCGCTGGAGGCGCTGCGCCGGGCGGTGCTGGAGGGCTGGGACACGATCAGCGACGCGATCGTGACGGTCGTCCCCGTCGAGCTGTATCTGCGCATGTTCCGGGTGATCGAGTCGACGCCCGTCCTGCTGGCCGCACATCTGCGCCGGTCCGTGGAGACCGAGGAGCAGATCGCGCGCCTGCTCGCCGAGCGCGAGGGACTGGACGTGGACCGCGACCCGCGGCCGCGGCTGGCGGTGGCCGTCTTCGGCGGGGTGATGCGGGTGACGGGGCGTCAGTGGAGCACCGGCGAGGACGTCAGCCTGGAGGCGATCCGGGCGCTCACGGCCGCGTACCTCGACCAGGTGGGGCCCGCGCTGACCGGGAACTGGCGGCCGAACGACTGATTCCAACCGGCGCCGGGGCGGCGGATCGTGAGGATCCTCACGGACAGCGGGCTGTGAACTGCGTCACCTCGAAACTCCGTGAACTCGCTTGCCGGAAACGGCCGGTGGGGCGACTCGCGATCAAGGAACCGTGAACTGGCGTACGAACTGAGGCAGCCGTCACGTCGACCGAAACGTGATACCCGTCACTCGGTTGACGCGAGACCCTCTCGTTCTCCTAGTGTGTCCTTCCAGTGACTTCCTTCGACACCTCCCCGCAACTCAACGTCTGGCGTGCACTGCTCGCGCTGGCCGTGGTCTTCGTGATGCTCGCGACCACCGGCTGGACGGCCGTGCACAGCAAGCGGGGATCCACCGCCCTCCAGGCCTCCCTGTCCGCCTGGGAGCACGGGCACCTGCACGGACACCGGCTTCCGGACCCGGAGGCGGGCCCGTCCCGGCTCACCCGTTTCTTCGCCTCGCTCTCCGCCCAGGACCGCGGCCGTCTCGCCCACCGCTATCCGCTCGCGGTCGGCAACATGAACGGCGCGCCCGCCGAGCTGCGCTACCAGGCGAACCGCATCGCGCTGGACCAGGCCCGCAAGGCCGATCTCCAGCGCATGCACGACAGCCGGCTCTCGCCGGGCGGGCAGCAGGACGCGGGGCGGCGCATGCACCGCTACGCCGCGCTGATGACCGGCGACCGCCAGATCCTGTCCTTCGACCCCGAGGGCTCCGGCCGGGTCGCCGAGGTCTTCGGCGACCTCAGCAAGGCCCAGCGGATCTCCGTCGTCGTCCCCGGCGTCGACACCGATCTGCTCACCTTCCAGAAGACCTACCGCCCGTACTCCGCGCCGGTCGGGATGGCGCAGTCCCTCTACGCGGCCGAGCACACGGCGAGCCCCTCGACCCGTACGGCCGTGATCGCCTGGGCCGACTACACCGCGCCCAGCGGGCTCGGCGTGGACGCGGCCACGGCGATGCGCGCCGAGGAGGGCGCCGTCCGGCTGAACGCGCTGCTGCGGGGGCTGCCCGGCGGCTCACCGGTGTCGTTGTTCTGCCACAGCTACGGCTCGGTGGTGTGCGGTGTCGCCGCCCGTTCGCTGCCGCACCGGGTGGCCGACATAGCGGTGGCCGCCAGCCCGGGCATGCGGGTGCGCAACGCCGCGCACCTGGGCACCCCGGCCCGGGTGTGGGCGATGCGGGACGCCACCGACTGGATCCAGGACGTGCCGTACCTGGAGCTCGGCGGCCTGGGTCACGGCGCCGACCCGGTCTCCTCGGCGTTCGGGGCGCGGGTGCTGTCGGCGCAGGGTGCGAAGGGACACGCCGGCTATTTCGAGCCGGGCACCGACAGCCTCACCAACTTCGCCGAGATCGGGGTCGGCGCCTACGACTCGGTGCGGTGCGCCCATGACGACGACGCCTGCCGGGCGGGTTTGTCCGGCACCGTGACGGCCGGACGCGCGTAGAAACAGCAGGAACTGCCGTCTGCGCAGGGAGGGACGGAGAAGCTCGTGCCGCCTACGATGAGCCGCATGGGTGACGTACTGGCCGGATTTCATGCTGCCTGGGAGTTCGAGTCCGATTCCGTGCTCATCCGCTACGAACGGGGGATTCGAACACCCAAGCTCTTCCAGGCACTTACGGAACGCCGGGTTCCACTGGCGGCGCTCGGGACCGTGACACTCACTCCGGGCAGACGCGGGACCGTGGTCCTGCGGGCCGAGCCCCGGCCGGGCGCCGATCCGCTGATGGAGGCGGCCGCGGGACAGCTCAAGGAGGGCTCCGATCCCTACCGGCTGGTGCTGCCGGCCGAGCGGAAGACCCTCGCCGAGCACTACGCCGACGAGCTGCGGGCGCGGCTGACGGAGTCCGGGCCCGCCGAGCGCCACCTGGTGGCCGCGCCCGAACTGCCGCTGCAGTTCAAGGCGTACGACGGGAAGGCGTCCTTCGACGGTACGGCGGTGCGGTTCCGGTGGTCCTGGACCGGGGCGTCTTCGGCGAAGTGGAAGGCCGGCGACCAGAGCTTCTCGGTCGCCGACCTCGGCGGGGTGGAATGGCGCTCTCCGGAGGCCCTCGAGGGGCATCTGCGGCTGCTGCGCCGCGACCCGGGCACCTCGCAGCCCCCGCAGCCGGACCAGGATCCGGCTGCGGTCGTGTTCGGGCGCGGCTACGGCCCCGTACACGAGTCGCTGCCGTTCGCCGCGGCCGTGCTCGCCGCGGTACGGGCGAGCGGCCCGCCGGCCCCCGTGCCGATACCGGCGGCGCGCCGTGACCCCGCCGACATCGCCGAACGGATCCGCCATCTCGGGGAGCTGCACCGGGCGGGGCTGGTGACGGACGAGGAGTTCTCGCTGAAGAAGGCCGAGCTCCTGGCACAGCTGTAACGCCGCCCGAGCCCGTCGGGGCGGCGTTACTCGCGTCCGGCGGAGGCGAACGTCATGTCCGCGTACCGCTCGCCCGACACCTTCCCGGCGATCGGTTCCAGCAGCGCCAGTTCGTCCTCGGTGAGCGTGATGCGGGCCGCCGCCACGTTCTCCTCCACGCGGTGCGGCCTGCGGGTCCCGGGGATCTGGACCACCGGGAGGCCGTGAACGGCCGCGCGCTGCTGCACCCAGGCCAGGGCGATCTGGGTGAGGGAGGCGCCGTGGGCATCGGCGACGGTGCGCACCGGCTCCAGCAGCGCCGCGTTGGCGGCGGCGTTCTCGCCCTGGAACCGCGGCATCCTGCGCCGGGAGTCGCCGCTGGTCAGAGTCTTGCCGCCGGCGGTGAAGCCGCCCGTGAGGAAGCCACGGCCGAGTGGCGAGTACGGCACCAGCGCCACGCCCAGCTCGCGGGCCGCCGGTACGACCTGCGCCTCGATGTCCCGGCTGAACAGCGACCACTCCGACTGCACGGCGGCGATCGGGTGCACGCCCTGCGCGGCCCGCAGCTCACCGGCCGTGACCTCGCTCAGGCCGAGGTGCTTGACCTTGCCCTCGCGCACCAGCTCGGCCATCGTCCCGACGGTCTCCTCGATCGGGACGTTCACGTCCCGGCGGTGCATGTAGTAGAGGTCGATCACGTCCACGTCCAGCCGCTTCAGGCTCGCCTCGACGCACTGGCGGATGTACGGCGGGTCGTTGCGGATGACGCGCCTCGCCGGCTCGTCCGGCGGGATCGACAGGGCGAACTTCGTGGCGATCACCACCTCGTCCCGGTGCGCCTTGAAGAACGGGGACAGTAACCGCTCGTTCTCTCCCGCGCCGTACACGTCCGCCGTGTCGTACAGCGTCACGCCCAGCTCCAGGGCTCGCTCCAGGGTGGCGCGCGACTCCCCGGCGTCCGAGGGGCCGTACGCGAAGCTCATCCCCATGCAGCCCAGGCCCTGTACACCGACCTCCGGTCCGCTCTCGCCGAGCCGTACCGCCGGGATCCTGCTGTCCGTCATCGGTTCCTCTCCGTCTTGCCGATCTTGCCTGTCTTATCTGTCTTATCTGTCTTGCGGCGTCCCGCGTCCGCGTAGAAGCCGATCTTCAGGTCCAGTACCGCGAGCGTGTCCCGCAGTTCGGCGATCCGCTCCAGGACGTCCCGGCGCGTCGCCTCGAGCAGCTCGTGCCGCTCGGCGTAGGTGCTCTCGCCCTGCCGCACCAGCTCCGCGTACCGGACCATGTCGGCGACCGGCATGCCGGTGAGCCGGAGCTTGCCGACCAGGTCGAGCCAGTCCAGGTCGCGGTTGGTGTAGCGGCGCTGGCCGGTGTGCGAGCGGTCGACATGGGCCATCAGACCGATCCGCTCGTACCAGCGCAGGGTGTGGGCGGTGAGACCGGTGAAGGCGACGACCTCGCTGATCGTGTAGCTGTCCTCGCCGTCGGGACGCGGGCGCCGGCGGGGCGGGGCCGTACAGACATCGGCGTTCGTGGGGGTTTCCTCGGTCTGCTCGGGGTTCACGGCCGTGGCCTGCATCACCGTCATGGCCCCCACGCTATGACCTTGGAGTGCACTCCAAGCAAGCGGATCCCGTAAGAAATGCGCACGACACGGTACCCGCGGGCGGGTCCGAACCGGACCCCTTGCCGGAGCCGACGCGCTGAGCGCATAGGCTCGATGGCATGTCGTTGCACAGCTTGGCGTCGATCGAGAACTGGCCGGTTCCCACCGCTGCGGCGGGCGTCGTACGGGCCGACGGTGTGGTCCTGGGCACCCGCGGCCCGGTCGGGTGGCGTTTCCCGCTGGCCTCGGTCACCAAGCCGCTCGCCGCGTACGCGGTGCTCGTCGCGTACGAGGAGGGGGCGATCGAGCTCGACGAGCCGGCCGGCCCACCCGGCGCGACGGTCCGTCACCTGCTCGCGCACACCTCGGGCCTGGCCTTCGACGAACACCGGGTGACGGCCCCGCCCGGCGAGCGGCGGCTGTACTCCAACGCCGGGTTCGAGCAGCTCGGGGACCATGTGGCGAAGGCCACGGACATTCCCTTCGCCGAGTACCTGCGCCAGGCGGTGCTCGAACCGCTGGGGATGGCGGCGACCACGCTGGACGGCTCCCCGGCCAAGGACGGCGTCTCCACGGTCGAGGACCTGCTGCGGTTCGCCGCCGAGGTCCAGGCGCCGCGCCTGCTGGATCCGCGTACGGTCGCCGAGGCGATGACCGTGCAGTACCCCGGCACGAAGGGCGTGCTGCCGGGCTACGGCCACCAGAACCCCAACGACTGGGGCCTCGGCTTCGAGATCCGGAACTCCAAGTCCCCGCACTGGACCGGCTCGTCGTCCTCGCCGCGCACCTTCGGCCACTTCGGCCAGTCGGGCACGTTCCTGTGGATCGACCCGGACGCGCACGCGGCCTGCGTGGCACTGACCGACCGCGCCTTCGGCCCGTGGGCGGCCGAGGCCTGGCCGCCGCTCACCGACGCGGTACTGGCCGAGCTGCGCGGCTAGGGGGTCTCGCCGGCCCGCGGTGGCGCCTGCATCTCCCACAGCAGCAGTTCGGCGTCCGTCACGCCGACCGCCTCCAGGTCCTCGGCGCCGGTGATGCGGGCCGCGTCGCCCGGCCCCAACGTCTCATCGTCCAGGCGCACTTGACCCCGTACGACGTGTGCGTACACGTACGGCCCGTCCGGTACCGCCGTGCGCTCCCCCGCCGTCAGGCGGCGTACGTGCAGCATGGCGCCCGCCTCGGGGACCGCGTACGGGGTGGAGTCCGCGATGCCGCGGACGATCTCGTAGCAGGGGTCACCGCCGGGCCGCAGCGGGGCCAGCCACATCTGCACGAAGGTGAGCGGGCCCGTGCCGTCGTTGCGCTCGACGTGCCGGACGCCACCCGCCGAGCTCAGCCGCTGCACGTCGCCGCGGCGGACCACCGTCTCGTGGCCCGTCGAGTCCCGGTGGGTCAGCTCGCCCTCGACCACCCACGTGACGATCTCGGTGTGGCTGTGCGGATGCTCGTCGAAGCCGGCACCCGGGACCAGGCGCTCCTCGTTGCAGGCGATCACCGCGCCGAAGCGGAGGTTGCCGGGATCGTAGTGCGGGCCGAAGGAGAAGGCGTGCCAGGACTCGATCCCGGCCGCCGCGTCACCACCCCGGTAGCGCTCTTCAGCGCGCCGTACGTCCATCACGCCCACCACCGTAGCCCCGCCAAGCAGGCTCAACCGCAACCAGGGCAAGGGCCCAACCCCGCCCACTGCCACCCCCACGCGCCGACCGCGAGGAAGCCGAAGGGGCGCGCCGGTGCCGGACCCGGCTGAGTGCCGGACGGGCGCTGGTGTCGGGGGCGGACTGCGCCTGCCCCGACACGGCCCAAGGGCAAGGGCCCACCAAGTCCCACCACCCCCACGCGCCGACCGCGAGAGAGCCGAAGGGGCGCGCCGGTGTCGAGACGGCGAACGCGCGGAGGCGCGAAGCGCTGAGCACGATCGTAGGGAGTTGGCGACGAGTTCGCTCGCCGCCAGGACGCCCAGG
>NZ_JBEYZY010000056.1:0-35454 GCF_040646295.1 Streptomyces sp. NPDC046197
GGCCGAGCTCTTCACCACCAAGCCAACCGAACCCGAACCCGAGATCACCCCACAACCGGAACCGAAACAACTGCCGTGACTACACCACCCCGCGGGACATGACCTCGTCGATCACGGCGCTCCGGTTTCAGCACCTGCCCCCGGCACACCGGTGTTCACAGTTCGGCCGCGCCGGGAAGGCCCTGGTGGACTGCCTTGCCGGGAGGGCGCGTTCGATCGACATCCCAATTATCGTCTGCTGCGCCGAGGGTGGCACACGCCGTCCAGGGCCCGGGTCCGGGACTTGCGCCGACGTGTTCCGCGTGCTGCCGCCCCCTTTTGACTCTGCTCTTCGTCTGGGGTCGGGCCGCCTGCTGCTCACCGGGGACGGTTACCCGTGCCGTGTGTCCCAGTACAGAATGGCTGGTCAGCATCATCATTCAGCGACGAGGACAAGCATGGCACCGACTGGCGACGTCACGATCGGCAAGTTGTTGATGGCTGAGTACGACAGAGTGAAGGAGGAACAGAAGACTCGGATAGGTTTCCGGGACAACCTGCTCTACGTGACCCTGGCTGCCATGGTGACGGTGCTGTTCGGTGCGGCTCAGGCTCACCACCTCGAACTGCTTCTGGCCCTGCCTGTCGCCACATGTGTCCTGGGATGGACATATCTGGTCAACGACCAGAAGATCAGCGCGATCGGCCGTTACGTCCGCACTGACCTCGGGCCCCGTTTGGGCGATCTGGCCGGCGAGCCCGGGAGCCCCTTCGGATGGGAGGCGGTCCACCGCAGCGACAGCCGCCGGAAGCAGCGCAAGATCATCCAGTGTGCGGTCGATCTGATCACTTTCAGTGCGGCTCCCCTGGCCGCCCTTGTCGCCTTCTGGTTCTACGGCGCCGGCGGGTTTCTCCCTGTGACCGCCTCCCTCCTGGAGTTGGTGCCGGTGGCCGTCCTTGCCGCACAGATCGTTGTGTACGCCGAGAGCGCGTCGTAGAAGCTCTTCTGCTCTTCTTTGGCACGGACACACCGTCCGCGCCTGGCCAAGCTTTACGACGGCCGGACTTGGCCCTGCTGCGAGTGAATGCGGCAACAACAGCGCCCGGGGGTTGCGGGCGCCCTGCCCGGACCTGCGCGGCGGCACAGCCAACGTTTGCAACAAGGGTGTCCAGAATGACTGGACACGCTAGTGTGAGGGAGTGGCCTCGACCGCTGACCAACTCCGCACGCTGCTGGGCGAGACGGCCTTCCGCGCTTTGGAATCGCTCGCCGGGTCCGGCACTGCAGTGAGCGGCCGCGCCCTGGCGCGCGCGCTCCGGGTAGCACCCACAACCGCCATGTCCACGCTCCAGGTGCTCCAGAAGGCCGGCTTCGTGGTGGCGAGCACGGAGGGTCGCGCAAAGTTGTGGCGTGTCGACCCGAGCAACCCGATGATGCACAACTGGTTGCACGAGCCGGCCGGGGCTGCGGGAGGGGAACAAGGCGGACACCGGGTGCGTCCCCGCCTGACGGCGGTGATTTTCACCGCCCTGCAGCTGGAGTACGAGGCAGTTATCTCTCACCTTCCCGATCGGGTGCCCGACCGTGTGGGCACGACGCGTTTCGAGGTGGGGGGGGTTTGCTGGTGACCGTGCGGACTGGAGCGTGCACGTAACGGAGTTGGGCGCGGGCAACAACCGCACGGCCATCGAATCCGCCACCGTGATCGCGGCGCTCCATCCCCACCTGGTGCTCTTCGTGGGCGTCGCCGCCTCTGTCAAGCCCGATGATCTGGTGCTCGGCGACGTCGTCGTCGCCGACCGGGTCTATGACCTGCATAGCGGCAAGGACGTCAGGGACGAGGCACAGGGGTCGGTTCACCTGACGCGGCCGCTGTCCTACCCCGCCGCCAACGGTGTCGTGCAGCTCGCCAGGGACGTGCGACGCAGTGACTGGGTAGCCGAGTTGAGTGCCGGTCAGGCCCTCAACGCTCGCGGAGCCGCACCGTGCGTCGAGATCAAGCCGATCGCCGCAGGCTCGATCGTGCACGCCGACGGCCGGTCGGCCCTGATGGACAAGTTGCGCCGGCACTTCAACGACGTGGCGGCGGTGGACATGGAGTCGCTCGGGCTGTACGAGGCCGCCCACAAGGAGAGCCACCCCGCGCTTGCCGTCCGCGGCATCTCCGACTGCATCGAGGACAAGACCCCTGACGCCGACCGCGAATGGCAGCCGCGCGCAGCGCACCACGCGGCCGCCTTCGCGTTCGCCTTGTTGCGCCGGGCCGAGCCGGAGGACCTGCCGAAGCCAGGCATTTCGTCCGCCCCGGTCAGCAAGTCAACGCCCTCCACTGGTCTGTCGCCTGTCCAGTTGCTGCTGCGCGTGGCTCCCCTGGTGGCGCTCGCCTACGAGTGGGCCGAGCCGCTGGCCGGGGCTCGCGCCACTGCGGTCCTCAAGGACTTGGTGGCGTTGGGCGGTCAGCCCGCCACCTGGCTCAGCCGCTTCAGACACCGCCCGCCCCCGGAGTTCCGCCAGCCCGACAGCGGTGCCTTGTGGGTTCTGGTGGCCGAGTTCGCCGCCGCACATGAGCATCCGGCCGCATCCTGGTTCTTCGAGCAGGCCGCGCAGCGCTGGCAGGGACACCTGCTGTCGGCGTACTTGTATTGCGAGGGTGCTGTGGCAGCCGCACGCGACGGCGACTCGGAACAGAGCACACTGCTGCTGGCTCGCGCTGAGGCTGCCGAGCCCGCCGGCGGCCCGCTGTGGGAGTTCTACCGCGCTGGCCTCGGCACCGACACCACCGCGGTGGCCCCGGCTCTGCTGGCGGTAGCGGGAACGCTCGAACTGCCGTTGCCGAGGCCCGTTCTGGCCGGCCTGGGCGCAACGTCGGCACCTCCTGAGCCGGACGACGCGTTCTCGGCATTCGTCGAGGAGTTCGCCGAGCTCCATCCGGCCTTCTTCGAGTCCACCAGGCTGACCGCCACGCTGACCGCGGCCATGCTCCTGTGTCAGAACCCGCATCAGATCGATGCCGCCCAGGTCCTCCTGGAGGACATCGCGGCCGGGTTCCCGGCATATGGTCGCCATCCCGCGAGCATGTCAGCGGTCGCGGGACTGACCGGGCCGAGAGCCTCCAGGGTGGAGATGGAGCTGGCGAGGACTCTGTCGGCGAAGGCCGCTGGTCCCGTCAGTCGGCTCTCAGGATTCGACCGAGATACCGCACTGACCCGTGCGGAGGACCTCGCGCTCAGCGCGCGCGGTCGCCGACAGGACTGGGGCGGCCCCACCGCCGACGCACTGGTACTTGCCGCGCAGGCACGAGCCCTCAAGGGCGACACACGCGGCGCCCTGGCCATGCTTCTGCCACCACCGGCAGGGACCGCCGAGGCCGGGGAGGCGATGTCCGCCGCCGTGATCGAAGCAGCAGCGGGACTGGCCGCGCACGTCGGGGACACCGGCTTGGCGCTTGAGTTGGCCGAGAAGATCGACGACCCCGTCGATCGACGGCATGCAACCGCGCTCGCGCTCACCACACGGCAGGAGACTCATCCCGAGGCTGCTGCCGAATTCCGTGCCGCGCTCGACGAGATCGCGTCCAGCGGCCGGGAGGACCAAAAGCTTCGGGTCCTGCTCGGTCTGTCGCTTGTTGCGCCCCTCGACGAAGACGAACTGTCTCAGCTTGAAGCGCTCGATCCGGAGAGCGCCGACATGGTCCGCGCCCAGGAACACCTTTCTGTCGGCAACGTCACACAGGCGCAGATCCTCGCCCGCCGCTATCCCGACTCCGATGCGGCGCTGCACATCCGTGTCCAGGCGCTCATGCACCAGGGTAAGGCCGCCGACGCCGTCAAGGCTCTGGAGCGCTGGGCTCGGCGCCACGGTCACGACGAGCGCCACCTGCTCTCAGCGGCGCACCTGGCACTCACCGGCGCATCCCTGGACGACGCGGAGCGTCTGGCGTCCGGCCTCGCCGCCAGTACCAATGCCGCACGCCGGCGAGCCGCCCGGGAGATCCTCCTCGAGGCAGCGTCTCGCCGAGAGGACTGGAACGCCGTCCTGAACCAGGCACAGCGGCTCATCGCGGACCACGAGATCGCCGAAGGCGACCCGAACCGGGACGCCAGCCTGATCAAGTACCGGTGGGCCCAGGTGTACGCCCTGCATCAGCTTCGCCGGATGCACGATGCCTACGACGTTATCCGTGCCGAGCCGCCCCTGGAGGCGACGGACCGCAACCAAGCACGGCTCATCGCCTCGGTGCTGCGTACGATCGCGCCGTCGGTGAGCAAGGAAGGTGAGACGGACAGGGCTAGCGCACCACCGATCACGCAGGCGGAGATCCTGAACGCTGCCGCCCAGGCGGCGCAGGCTTTCCCGGACGACGAGGAACTGGTCGCCACCGCCGTCATGACCGCCTTCTTGATGCCGTCGGGGGAGGACACTGACTACCGCCTGCTGACCCGGGCCCGCCGACTGCACCAGCAGTTCTTCGAGCACTTCCCGCACAGCAAGCTGATCGAACGGGTTCCGGTCGATGATGCCCTCACCGGCCTGCAGGAGTTTCTCCGGGCTCGCGTGGCCCCGGTGTCGGACGCGGTGCAGCAGATGCAGCGGGCGGCCGTTGCCGGGCAGATCCCGATCGGCGCCTGCGCCGGCGCGCTCGGCCGCAGTCACGCGGACATGCTGATCCGCAACACCATCGGCTGCTACGTGATCCGCGACCCGGATGAGGACGTCTGCGCCCAGGAAATCGCCGCGGCCCGGCGCGCACTGGACACGTCGGTGGTCGTGGACACCTCGGCCTTGTTCTTCTCCGCCATCGCGCTGAAGCCCACGACGCAGCTGACGGCTCACTTCGAGCAGCTCCTAGTCGCCGCCCCGCAACGCGACGACGTCCTGCGGGCCCGTTCCGCTCTGAGCATGCGGAGCTCCGGCTGGCTCGGGTGGGATCCGCGAACGGAGCGGCCCACGTTCACCGAGTACTCCGAGGAGGTCACCCGGTCCTGGAGCGATCAGGCTCACGCCCTGGCGGCTGCTGTCGACGCGTGTGACGTTCTGCCCGACGTGCCCAGCGACGACGGTGACGAGGACTTGCGGGCGTGGAGCGCGCCGATCCGTCTCGCGCGCGAACTCGGGGACAGCCTGCTCGCCGATGACGCCGCGTTGCGTGCCTTCGCCCGAAGCCAAGGGATACCCGCGTTCGGCAGTCTCCACCTTCTGGAAGCCCTCGTCCAGGACGAGGCGCTTCCCGCCGACGCCCTCGAGCAGTCCTACCGCCGGCTCATGGCACTGCCCGTAGCGGAATTGCCGGTGCGCGACCGACTGATCACGATCGCCCGCAGCGAGCAGTGGAATCCCGACGCTTACGCGGCCTTCCTCTTCACCCGCACCTCGACATGGCAGCCCCTGGCAGACGGATGGCGCACCTACACCGCGTTGATCAGAGCGCTGCCCGAGAAGGATCCTCAACGAGCCGCGGGTTGGTGCCTCACCGCGCTCCGGGGCCTGTGCCTGGTTGCCACTGCACCGACCGTGCCCGCCGTCGCCGGCACGCTCGTGGCCTGGACCCTGTTCGAACTGGCCGATGGATCCGCTCTTCCCCTGCTCCTCGACGAAGCAGAGCACACCGTCCGGCTCGTCGCTCCGGAGGCGGACCTGCTGCAGGAGGTCGTGCAGCGTCTGGTGACGACGGTGCAACGCATCACCCCGGCCGACCAGGTTGGTCCCATCGTTCTGCGGCTTCTGGCCGGCCTGGACTGCGAGACGCACGTGAAAGCCCTCAAGATCTTCTTCACCATGCCGTGACCACGAGGGCCAGCAGCCGGGCCGGCCGACGCGGGCAAGGCCGCCGGTCGGTAGCGGCGGCCGGGGCGGGTGTCCTCGCGCTGCCGGGCCGGATCCGCCCGGTCAACGCGACGGTGACGGCGCGTAGTTCACCGCGGGCTGCCGCGCAGGACGGCAAGCATCACAGGGTGAGGCTGCACGCGAAGACGCCTCGACGGCGTCACGTCGCCAGACCAGCCCAACCCACACGATCCCGCGTAACCGCGCGGACTTTCGCTGCGACGGCCAACAGAACTGACGGGAGGAGAGAGCGCCCGCACGTACAGCACCCGCCCGCCCCGCAGTCGACGCCTTGGCGCCAGGACGGAATCCAACGGCCTTGCGGAACAAGCCTGCCCGACACCCTGCATCCCGGCAGACTCGTCCCCGCTCACCGCCCCGCCGGCCCAGCCGGTCCGCGACCACCTCGGCGGACCGAGGCACGCCCAGCGTGGGGGCGGTCTGGAGGGCCTTCCGGGACATGCTGCTCCAACGTGCGGGCGTTTCCCGGATCTCGGCCCCTTCAGCCCCTCATCGCGGACTTGCTGTCCCGGGCCGGCGCCTTGTGCCTCGGTGCGGGCCGCACAAGTGACCCCAACTGCGGACGGTGCAGGTGCCGTTATCCCGGCGGCGTGCACGACCAGGACCCGCCACCGGCCAGCGACACCCACGCCCCCACAGTACGGTCCTCACACCTCTGACCAGCACAAACCCCGCACCCGCTATAGCAGTCGGCATGAGAATGAACTGGCCGTTCGTCACCCACGTCAGCAACAGGTGAGCACCATTCGTCAGTGCCAACCACCAGGTCACTGACTCTGTGCCACTGACACTCACATGACGATACCCAGCTGACACTTCCCCGCAGACTGTCAGCTGGCCCTGTCGGCTGGCCGCTGGGGGAGGCGGACGTGGGGCAGATCGAGCAGGGGCTGGAGCAGGCGTTGCGCACCCGGCCCGTTCCCTCGAGCACCGAGGCCCGTCTGCGGTTTCTGCTGGCGACGCACAAGGGTTCCACCCGGAAGGTGGCCGTCGTGCTGGGGGTGTCGCAGCGCACCGTGCAGCGGTGGGTGACGAAGAAGCCCGGAGCGCGACGTCCGCCGGGTTCGCTGCATGTCCGGGCGATCGAGGAAGCGGTCCTGGCGCGGTGGCAGCCCCGTGTACGGGCCCGTCGGCGTGCACAAGCCGAAGCTAACGGGTTCGTCTTCCACACCAGGGCGCGATTCGGGTTCGCCGCGCCAGCAGGGTCGTCGGACGATCCGCGGGTGCGGTGGATCACCCAGGACCTGTCAGGAGAGGTCGCCCGGGAGCTGTTCGCCGCCCGGGACGCCGGCGCAGGCGAGCAGCAGCAGACGGTGATCCTGGCCCGGGCGCTGGGACACGCCTACTTTCGCGATTGGGGCCGCCGGGCCCACGGTCTGCATGTCTCTTTCAGCGACGTCGAGTTCGCTGACTTCTCGATCGGCTGAGCCTGCCCCGTCGCGTAACCGCGTCAGGGTGTTCAGCGTCGCGAGGGCCTGACGCGCCTGGCTGGCATCGCTTCGTACCTCTCGGCTTCCTGCCGCTGAGGTTGTCGAGCCCGTGGAGGGCTGGCTGCAGGGTGAACAGGTAGTTCTCCGGGACTCCGATGGGTGAGGACTTCTTGCTCATGTCCAAGATGCACAAGATGGACAGGCGCGCGCCGTCGGCCGCCGCGTACTGGGTGGGCTGCCCCATGTACTTCGGCGCTGTGGCCTGGGAGACGGGTGTCTTGCGTTCCACTTTTAGTTCTGCGGTGATCCCGTCGTGGCGCACGTCGAGGAAGCCGAGTGCCAGGGGTGATCCGCGTTCGAGCCGGCCGCCGAGTTCGGGTTCCGCCTGCAACTGTGTGTAGAGGTCGTCGTGGAACTTCCGCTCGGTGACGTAGGTGCCGCGCTTGTACTGCTTGCTCCAGGTCATCCTCAGGCCGGCGCGGCAGATCGCGGTGAACAAGCGGCAGAACGCCTGGAGGTGGGCGTCGTCGTAGTCAGCCTCGCGGAGGCGCTCGTACAGGGCGAGGAGGCGCTCGTCGAAGACGGGGAAGTCGGTCAGGAAGTCGGTGGAAGCGTCGAAGGGCCGGCAGCGGATCTCGCGATGGCCGGCGACGTCGAGTTCCTCGAGGATCGGCTGTCCGTCCTTGGTGCCGCGCCAGCGCAGTCGGACCAGGAAAGGCGGGGCGGGCTGCCCCGCGGAAAGGCCGAACCGCAGAATGAGGGTGCCGGTCGCGCTGAAGGTGTCCTGCGCCAGGTCGGCGGGGCGCTGCCAGCTGTAGGTGGGGGTCTCCGCCTCGGCCGGGGTGAACTGGCTGAGCAGGTCGGCTTCGAGGACCTGGGCCCAGTCCGGCCACGGCCCGGGCTGCACGTCGAGCCGCAACTCGTACACCCAGGACTGGCGTAGCACCTGGGGACCGGTGATGAGGTGGTCGTCGATGCTGGCCAGGACGACGGCCACCTCGGCCGGTGGGGCGTCTGCGGGGGCGGGTTGGTGGGATATGCGAACCTGTCGCGGCCCGCGGGTGACGGAGATGGGCAACGGCAGGGCTGCCCAGGCGGCGAGGGTGGCCTGGACGGCGCTGCCGTCGGTGATCGTGGCGGCGTGTGCGAGGGCGGCGAGGAGCGGGCCGGCGAGGGGGTCCTGCTCGTCGAATCGCTCACGCACCTGGTCGGTGAGCAGCGCCGCGCGGCGGCGTACGGCTTGGGCGCGGGCGGTGACGGTGGTGTGGTCGGCGTCGAGTTCGGCGGCGTCGAGTTCCAGCAGTTGGCAGGCCAAGGCGGTGAGCCCCGCGAAGTGGCGGAGGTAGTCGGCCGTGGCGGTGTTGTGCGGGGCGAAGGCCTTCAGGTCGGCGGTTGCCTTCTGTAGGAGTTGAGCGCGGTGGCGTTGGGCTGCGGCCGGGTCTTGGCCCGGTCCGCCTGCGGTCGCTGTCAGTGCGGCCGGGACGGTGCGGCCGAAGAGGAGGTACCGCATGGTGATGCGGGTGCGTGCCTGGGCGGCGAGCTGCAGATCGTCGCCGGGGACGGCGTCGGCTGCCTGGGCGAGGGCGGTGGCCACCTGGTCGACCTGCTCCGGCCCGTCGGCCACGGCGGCGTCGAACGCGGCTGCCGCAGCGAGGAGTTGGATCACCGCCCGGCGCGGGCGGTAGGCGGGGGTGGAAGGGGTTGCTGCCACGACGGCGGTCATGATGACGGCCGCGTCGGCGGTGCGGGCGGCCCGCCAGGCGACTTCGGCGAACTCGGCGGCGCCGAGCGGGCGCTCGGGGCCCAGTTCCATGGCCGCGGCCTTCAGGTCGTCGACGGGAAGGCCGTCCAGGCCGGGGCCGCAGTCCAGCAGCGCGCACAGCTCGTCGTCGTCGCCGTTGTTGAAGCGGTCGTTGATCCTCAGGTCGCGGGCCTGGCGCAGGCGCAGCCCGGCCATCGCGGTGGTGCGCGTGGTCGCGGGCAGCCAGGGGCGTTGGAGGGCTTCCTCGAGGTCGTAGCCGTCGAGGTCGGCGGCGCGGTCGAGGATGAGCTGGTCGACGCCGGTGCGCAGGTCCTCGCTGCCGGTTCGGGCCAGCTTCGAGAGCGCGTCCATCGCCTTCTTCAGCGTCCCCGTGTGCTGGTGGGCGTCGACCCCGTGGCAGATTTCCCAAGCGTAGCGGAGGAGTCGGTAGCGGTCGGCGTCGCTCCACTCGAGGTTGACCGAGGCGCCGAGGAGGGCGTCGATGACCACGATGTGGCGGTCCGTCAGCAGTGCGGGGAGGAGGTCGGCCAGGCTGGACGGGAGCGGGTGGCTGGCCCCGATCTTCGCCCACGCGGACAGGGCGGCCCCGCGCAGCGACGCGTCGGCGTCAACGAGGTAGGAGTGGAGCACGGGGAGGATGGCGTGCAGGACGGCCGGCTCCTGCCCGTGTCGCTGCCCGAGATCTCCCAGGACGGGCAGCAGCCACCACGCCACGGCGCTGCCGCGCTGGCTGGCTCGCTCGTCCGCGATCGTCTCGATCAGGGCGGCGCTCACACCGGCGGCGTCCACGCGGGCGACGCACTCGATCGCGCGGAGCAGGCGCTGCCCGGTCGAACGCAAGGCAATCCGGCGGGACTGCCGCTCCAGGTGGTGCAGCACGGCCGCCGAGGGGCTGGTAGCGGTCTGGAGGGCTGCCCCGGCGGTGCCCGCGGCCCGATCCTCGTCGGAACTTATGAGGAGCAGGACGGCGCCGAGGAGCGCCGGAAGCTGGTCGCGCGCCCACTCGGGGTGCAGGTCGGCGAGGCCCTTGATCAGTTGCGCGGCGCCCGTGCGTACTTCGTCTCCCCAGTCCCCGCCGGCGCGGGTCAACGCCTTGGACAGCAGGGCGTCGTAGATAGCCCGGTGGCGTTGCGGCTCGATGACAGGGTCGCGTGAGGTACGCCACCGGTCACGGGGGTCGATCAGGCGCTCCACCCGCTGGAGGACCCCGAAGAGGCGCTCGCGGTGCTCGGCTCCCGCACCCTGGCCGACGGCCTCCACCTGGTCGGCCACGTCTCCCACTTCGAAGGCGAGCATGGTCGCCAGCGCCTGCTGGGCGGTGCTGATGGGCTGCTGGTCGAATCGGTCCGCGTTGCCCACACCGAGGCTCAGAAGCAGCGGCCTCACCAGCGGCGCCACGAGCGTCGGATGGGTGTGGGCGAGCGCCGTGATCGCGCTGGAGGACGCACAGCGCTTACTGTCCCTGCTTGCGGCATCGGGGGCCGGGGCAGCGGCGCTGCCCGGCGGGAGGATGAATCCGGCCGGTGGGACAGGCTGGGGAAGCATGCTCTCCAGCACCGCCGCCACCCGCTCCGGCGCGACGTCCGCGACCGCGCGCAGGCCGCTCGCGTCCCCTGCACCGCCGGTGCGTGGCGAGGTGAGGTGATCCTGCAGCGGCTCGGCCAGGCGGACCAAGGCCTCGATCACCTTCTCGTCCAGGTCCGTTGTCCCGGCCGACGGCAGGAGGTCGGCAAGGCAGCGGCCGGCGTCCGGGACCGGGGCGCGCCGCAGCGCGGTCATCGCCGCTGCGAGGACGCGTGGGGCGATGTCGGCATCGTGGCGGGCCACGTGCCGCAGCGGGGTCAGCAGGTCGTCGACGCGGTGATCGACCACCAGCGTCACCGCCACGTCGATGACGGGGGCGGTGAAGATGTGCGCGCTGCGCTCCGCGAGCGCGTTCAGCCGTCGCCTGGCCCCGTCCCGTGCCGTGACGTCGAAGTCCGCGGCCGGATCGGCGTCCAGGACACCGATGTCGTCCAGGGCGCTCGCCATGGCCGGATCGGCGCCGACTCGCAGACTCCGCCGGCGCTCGACCCGCTGCTCCCAGCCGGCGTGCGCCTGGCGCGTGCGCTGCTCGGCCGCGGCCCTCGCCTGAGCGGCCTTGGTTTTCTGCTCGTCCATGAGGGTGGCCAGGTTCGGCACGTCACCGGTCGGGGCGCGTTGCTCGCAGCCGACGCAGTGCTGGTCGTAGAACTCCCCCACGACCAGCTCCAGGTTCACACTCGCGCCGCCGTTAGCCACCGGGCAGCCGACCTGGCGCATGTTGATCGGAAGGCCGGTCACGGCCTCCGCGTACCCCTGCCCGCCACATGGGGTGAACGTCATGCGCAAGCAGTGACGCCGAGCCATCTCGATCAGCTGCGCGTTGGCGTTCCCAACCCGCACCGCGTCGTCGAAAGCGCCTTGTGAGTCTCCGGCCACACCAGCAGTGTCGCAGCCACCACTGACAAACTGAGCCCTCCGACCTGCGGGCAGCGCCACGGGGGAGGCGGCCGCCCTCGCAGACGCCAAGATGTCACCGCATGGCCCCCGGGGGAAGGCCCACCGGTCCGCCACCAGGCGCCGAAATGGACTGCGACGACATCGGACGGTGGCTTCAGAGGCAGAAACAACCCGGCACCTGGGCGCAACTGGCGAGCGAGCAGCAGGAACGGCTGTCCCGGCTGGGCATCCAGCCCACCGAAGCGCCGTCTCCCGCCCCGGCGGCCAAGGGCGCGACGAAGGAACCGAAGGGAACTCGTTTGACAGTCCCTCGCCCCGTACACCAACAAGCCCCCCTCCGAGCGTCAGCCACTCACCCCACCAGACCGCCGAACTGCTCGACCGGCTGGTCGCCACACGCGCACTGGCCTACTGGCATCACGACCGGGACATCAACGAGGTGACCTGGAAGCTGACCGGCCAGCAACCGCAGTCGGGTCCGAAGGCGCGAGATGGTGATGGCGCATCTGAATCTTCCTCTGGCCGCAGCTCCGCGAAAGCGCAGGTAAGCGACTCGAAGACACCAATTCGTCCCTTGGTGTCCGTACCGTCGCGATCAATGCGCTCAGGGACGTAGGGCCAGTGGTCGGCTGTCTTATGATGATCGACGGCTCGGTCGGTTCAAGCCTGGAACTCGGTGAGATCGATGGCGTGAACGCGCAGGGGGTAGCCGTACACCGGGTGTGCCGTCTCCCGCTCGGGCACCATGCCGAGCTTGCGGATGACGTTCTCGGAGGCGTTGTCCCCCACCCGGTTGATGCTCATGACGCGGTCCAGGCCGCGGTCCTGGAGCGCGAACTCGAGCGTGGCGTGGGCGGCTTCGGACGCATAGCCCTGGCCCCAGAACTGTGAGCCGATCCGCCAACTGATCGCCACGGCAGGCATCACCTCCGGCAGGAACTCGGGCACGGACAGCCCCGCGAAGCCGATCAGTTCGCCCGAGGCCAGCAGCTCGACGGCAAAGAGCCCGAAGCCCTCCTCGTCCCACTCCTCCTCCCACCGCTCGATGTCCTCGGCCGTGTGGTCCAGGTCGCGCACCAAGCCGTCGTCGATCCAGCGCATAACCCGTGGGTCCGCATGGATGTCCGCCATCGGCGCGAGGTCGTCGTCGTGCCAGCTACGGAGGAGGAGACGAGGTGTGCGGATCTCGGTCATGCGCCCATCCTGCCGAAGGCAAGCGCCTCATCGGTAATCCGGCGCTCCCCCATGCTGCCGCTGCGCAACCACGAGGAAACCGACCCCGAGACGGGATGTCAGTGTCGGCGCATACAGTCGCTGCGAAGTTACCGGGCACGTAGGGTGGTCACATTGGTGTCGGGACGACCGGTCGATCCGGAAGAGGCGCGGCAGTTGATGCTGCGTAACGGCTGCAAGCCGAAGACCGCCTTCACTACCGTGAAGGCAGAGTGGCCCTGTATCTGTGAGAGGTGCGAGGCGGACATCGCCCCGACGTACGACAGCATCGCCTCGGCAGCGAAGAAACACGGCGACGCCCCGCGTGGTTGCCGTGACTGCGCCGACCGCGCGCGGGCGGAGAAGTACCGGCTGGACGAGGCGGAGTTGGCGAAGACGATCGCCCAGGCCAACATCAAGCTGCTCGAGCCTTACACCAACAATAGGACGCGGGTGGAGAGCATCTGCCTCAACGAGGGCTGCCCGCGCCAGGGCAAACCGATCAAGGTTTTGATTAAGGCGGTCCGCCGGGGCGCTATGGCCTGCAAGTACTGTGCCCAGCGGGCGATCGATCCAGATGTGGCCGTCGCCATCATGCGCGATCAGGGCTTGGTCGAGCCCACGGCCGCCTATGAGCGTGTCGATGAGCCGTGGCCGGGCATCTGTCAGCGCTGCCGTCGCGCGGTGGAGCCGAGGCTGCACGACGTCATGCGAGGCCAGGGGACCTGTAAGTACTGCGCCCCGAACACCCCGCTGACCAAGGAGCAGGCGTGGGACAGGGCGATGTCCTATCGGTTCCGCCCGCACGTCCCGGACGCCTTCGAGAGCACCAACACCCCTTGGGAGGGCACCTGCATGGTTCGGGGCCGGTGAGCCCCTGCTTGGGCAATCTCTACCGTGGCCAGGGGGCCTGCAACTCCCGCAGCTGCAAGCTCACCGGATTCAAGGACAGCGAACCAGAGCTCGTCTATCTGGTGCAACGAGTCTCGGACCCGGCCATGGCGAAGATCGGCATCTGCGAAGACTCCGCACGCAACACCCGGCTGAAGGTCCACATGCGCAACGGCTGGGAGGTCGTCTACACCCGGTCCTTTGCTGTGGGGCTACACGCACGGCTGGTGGAGAAAGCCATCAAGCGGCTGTGGTTCACAGAACGCGGCTGGAGCAACGGAGCGGCCCGCGGAGAGGACTGGAGCGACGGCTACACCGAAACCGTGCTGCTCAACGACCCCGCGCGTGGCGAGAAATGGACACAGCTGACACCACTGGCGTTGTGGACAGACGTCATGGTCGAAGCCGAGCGGTTGGGCTTCGACCTGGACGAGCAACGCGCCGAGGCGTCCGAAGGCTGAGCGGCGCCAGTCGAGCCTGCTGCCAGTGCTGGCAGCGCCGCGCCCTCTTCCCCCAAGCCCGCGGCCAAGGCGGCGGCCGGCAGAATTCGTCGATCCACACCCCACCGTGGTCTGCGGCGTCTCACTGTCACCCGGAGGGGCTACAGGTGCTTCGCGGCCGCGTCAACTCGCCAGGTTGGCGTTCAGGGGGAGCGGACTTCGGAGAGGGCGCGCTTCAATCTCGTTGGGAGAGATATCGAGAACTGACGGGAGCAACTCGACGACCATCTGTCCCAGTAGAGTGGCATCGACCGGCTCATCGGCTGCCCGGGTCTGGGCTCGTACGAACGCTCCTCCCGCCATAGTCGAGAACCGCTCCGCGAGGCTCGGCCAGTCCAGATCGTCGCGATCGGAGCGCCGTACGCGGTAAACACCTTCTCGTACAGGTCCGCCCAAGTCTGCAACCGTCGCAGACGTAGGTCGTGCACGTGTCCCCGTACGTCCTCATCTGTGGGCAGGACGGTCTCGACGAAGGTGTGCAGTGAGACTAGTGGGCTGCCCAGAACCGACGTAATTTCCGTCGTCGCGGTAGAGCGCACCCATTCCCCAAGGGGCATCTCGTGAGCCGCCTGCAGCAGCTTCGGGTGCATGGCGCGCAGTCGACGCAGATAGGGATCTGGCCGGAACAGGTAATGGATCAGGTCTCGACAGTATGCCGACTGCTGGCCCCAGGTGTCGTTGAAGCGGTCCACGTTGAGCTGTTTGGTTTCCTCCTCGGTGGCGAAGAACCCCGAGAGGGCCAGCTCCTGCAGGGCACTGGCGTTGACGTTGGCGAAGATTCGACTCTGGTCTGTGTGGCGGCGTTCGGTGCGCTGGATATGGTGCTGGTAGATCAGGTAGAGCCCGAGGTCGCAGAATGTACGTGTCCAAGGCGCTCGGGCCCACTTCATCTGGGTGGGGAATGACCCGTCGCGGCGTACGTATTTTAAGACGAAGGCGAGATCCTCCCCTTCGTCTCCAGAGACGTAGCTGCGCCAGGTCTCCCACTGGGCTGGGGTGTGCGGTCCGAATTTCATGACTCTCCTCCGGTTGCTGGTGGAAGACCAGGGAATGTCAGGTGACCTCCCAGACTCAATGGGAATGGTGAATGCCACCCCTGCCTGACGGTCCCTAACGGCTCGTGGTTTCTGTCGCAGACGTCGGCGGATCCCGCCCCTCAGTCGCTCCTACTCGCGGCACTGGTCAGCGCTCCTTGACTTCGACATGCCTGAATGACCCGTGAGAGACGACTTCCATGCGCTTCCGCCCCGGGGCGCACAAGGAGGTCTGCCCGATGAGTCGTCCGTCGAACGCCAGCATCGCCCGGCGGTCCGCTGCCAAGGCTGGCTGATCGCGGAACTCAACCCATGGCTGTACTCCGACCTGGAGTCCCTGACCCTGGCGCTGTTCAGCGAGATCCGCGAAGCCCTCCCCAAAGACGAACGGTGGTCCGAGGCGCGGCAGAAGATCGGCGGCTTCGGACAGGCCATCAGCCCTCTGGGGAAGATCACTGCTCTTTTCGGCCTGGACTCAGAGGGGTTGCTCCAGGAGGTCAGCAACCGGATCAGCGGCGACACGAGCGCATCCGCCGCCAAACACAAAGCCGAGGAAGCCCTGCGCAAAGCGGGCCGTCCCGTCCTCGTCGTCATGGACGACCTGGATGCCAGGCCAGGGTGGGGACGTCGTGCTCGTCGGTGTCGACACTCCAGCGCAGGCAGGCGGTGACGCGGCGCTTGGTGGCGACGACCCCGGCCCGGGCCGCGATCTTCTCGCGGGTCTTGTAGTGCCGGCCACCCGCCGCACCGGCGAGCTTGTCCATCTCCTCCCGGGCGCGGGCCAGGCGCTTCTCGCGGGCCTGGCGCTGGCCCGCCGCGACGGCGGTGGAGTGGATGAGGATCCGGCGCACCCGGTGCACCGGGTCCCGTTTGCGGGGCCCGGCCAGGGTGTGGACGTCCTCCAGCACCCGGTATGCCTCCCGCTCACCGGCCGGCTTGCCCGTATCTCGCTCGGGCACCCAGTCCACCGCCTGCGCCTGCGCAAGGTCCAAGGCGGCATACACCTGGTCCTTGACCTGTGCGGCCGGGACGGGCGCGATGAAATCCACCCCGGCCGCCAGCAGTGCGGTGACGTTCGCGTAGGACACCAGCTTGGAGTCGGCGACCATCAAGAACGTCCGCTCACCGGCCATGCCTTGCGGGTCCTTCACCGCCTCGACGACCTGGCCGACCTCGGCCACACCGCCGCCGAAGACACGGGCGTGGACGGGGATGCCGCCGTCGGCGGACACCGCGAACCCGGCCTGCACCTGCTTCAGATCCACCCGCCGGTCCTTGGGATGCCCGTAGCCGATGACCGGGTACTGCTCGTCCTGCTCGTCGTCCGGGTAGGCGCCATGGACGGACATGCTGGTCATGTCCCAGTGCAGCCGGGACACGTCGATCCCGAACTCGGCGATCGCCCGTGCCCCCACGGTGCCCGCGATCCGCTCCAGCTCCGGCGCGATCGCATCCAGGGCCCGGGCCAGACGGTCGTCGTTGAGCAGTGCGGAGCTTGGTGAGGATCCGCCAGTTCTTCAGATGGGCGAAGCCGCGTTCGACCGGGGTGCGTCCGGCGGCCAGGACGCGGTTGGCCTCCCTTTCGGCGGGTGCGGGCTTGCGGGCACGGGTGGCCTTGAAGCCGACTGGCGCGACCGAACGGTGGTGACCGTGCAATGAGTGTTCCGGTGAGTGAATGCAGCGCACCAAAAGCCGTTGATCCGTAGGCTGGAAGCCGTTAATATGAGATTCGCATTAGCGAATGCCGGTCCGGTGGGGGTAACGGGGGACGTGCATGACTGTGCTGATGGTGACCGCGGCCGTGTACGGGGTGGTCCAACTGTTCGTCGTGTCCTGGCCCACGCGCTCGGTGCGGCTCTCGACGGTGCTGTTGGCCGTGATGGTGGGCGTCTACGCCTGTGGAACGGTCGCGGCCGTGCTGGAACTCGCCTACACGCGAATGCTCGCGGACACCGCCGACCGGTCGCTGATCCAGGTCGTGAACACCACCTCGTACACCACGGCTCCGTGGGTCGAGGAACTGGTGAAAGTGTCACCGCTCCTGCTGGCCGGTCTGTACGCCAAGGTCCGTCGCCAGTGGGGGCTGTCCGACTTTACCGTGCTGGGAGCGGCGCTCGGCGCCGGCTTCGGGCTGCTGGAGGCGTTGCTGCGCTACTCCCTGGATGTCGACCGGTCGCTCGTCCGCTATGGCGGCTGGCTGGTTCCGGACAGCCTCTCGCCGCCGTACATCCCGGGGCTGGCCGGGGTGTTCACCTCCTGGCTGCCTGCTCCGGCCGCCGCGCTGGACCTCGGCCCGACCGGTGACGTCACCGTCGCCACCTTCAGTCACCTGGCGTGGACGGCCGTGACGGGACTGGCGATCGGGATCCTGTGGCGGGCGCGGGGCTGGTGGAAACCGCTGGCGGTGGTGCCGTTCGCGGCCGCGGCGGCGCACCACACGCTCACCAACTACGTGATCCAGCATCCGGGCGGACACCCCGAACGGTGGCTCAACTCCCTTGATGCCAAACTGTGGGCCGCGCCTCTGGTGGCGCTGCTCCTGGCGATGACAGCCGACTGGGCGTGCCTGCACCGCGCAAAGAGCAGCCTCCCAGGAATCCTGCTGAAGACCGAACGCGCGGACGGCGACAGCGCAGCGGCACTGGTTCGCTACGCGGCCTGGTGCTTACCGTGGACGACGCTGATCGCACTGCGGTTCGTCCGCCTGCGCCGAGCTCTCTGCTACGCGGCAGCCGCGACACCGCCCCACACCATCGAGCCGTTGCGCCGGGAAGTCGCCGTCATCGCGGCTCGCATCGATGCCACCGACCACGAGGGGGCCTGGCGGACGCCCGACATACGCGCGCGTGTCAGAGCGGTGCGGCGAAAGGCTGCGCCCCTCCGCAGACGACTGCCGGCCGTCCTCATCTCCTGCGCGCTCGTCCTCCCGTCCGCCCTCTTTCTAGGCGTCGGCTCGTTCGAGACGACGGCCGGACTGCAGAGGTACTTCGCCACCGGCGCCGGGCCGAAGGTCCTGCTGGGCTTCGCAACGGCCGTACTGGTGTGGACCGTCTGGCGGTTGGCGACGCTGCTGTGCAACTGGCGTCGGACTGCCACCCGCGCCCTGGGTGAACAACTGGCCGCCCACCGCTTCCGTTTCGCCACAGCCCTGGCCTCCGCAACGACGACGGCCCTCCTCCTGTGGCGCAGCGCAGGCCCAGCCGGCCCCGCGGGCCGGGCCATTCCCCCGGCCCACCTGCTCAACGCCCTCGACCACTTCTTCACCTACCTGGGCTTCGCGCTGCTGCTTCTCTCCCTGCTGGCGCTCTTTCCACCGGGCGCCGGCTTCGCGCTCGCCGGGGGCGAGGCCGTCGGAGGACTCGCCGCGGGGGAGCTTCTTGCCGCCATGCGTCTCGGCCTTGCCGGAATAGCTCTCATGGCAGCCGGAGCCATGGACGCAGGGGGCGACAACGGGAACGGTGGGTCGAAGACGGCTGGCAGCGGGGAGTCACGAGGTGGTTCGATAGATGAGTCCGAGAAGGTATTCAGCCCCAAGGAGCGGAGAATAGCTGAGACCTTGCAGTCGGAAGGGAAGAATGTAAAGGCGCTGAAAGAGTCCCAAGTCGACGGCCGGAAGACCCCTGACGCTGTCGTGGACGGAGTACCGACCGAGTTCAAGACCCTGGACCCCGGAGCAGCCCCGAACTCCGTGAAGAACACCCTGAACACGGCCAAGAAGCAGGCGCGTGATGCTGTGGTCGACGCACGGGGCAGCGGGCTCGAGGAGAGTGGGGCGCGCGAGGGACTGGAGAAATTCCTGCGGAACAATCCCCCTGGGCGAATGAATTCCGTCCGGATCATTGGCGATGGTTACGATGTTCGATGGCCTTAGGAGTCTTCGTGAGTGAATATCACTACATCTTCATTCGTCCCGGATTTCCCCGGGATCGACTCATCCGTGATGCTGCGGCGGCCTGCGGCGCCGAAATGAGGCCTGTGGATTCCGAGTTCGTCGACTATGCGGCGAACCTGGGGTATGCGGCGGTCGAGCTCGAGTTCACCCATGAGTACGAGGAAGACCACGGCATGTCGTTCGAGCGCTACGACTCGCTGTTGACCGTCCGGGACTTCGACTCGAACCTGGAACGTCAGGAGGCCACTGCGCGAAGAATCTTCGACAACCTAGCCGCCCTCGACCGCTACGAGCTGCTCCTCGTACGCGACCTGCAAGAGCTGCTCGCCTCGTCCGGGCCCTCACCTCAGTGAGGAGGCCGACTTTCCTTCGAGGGGATCACCCGCATCCGGGCGGTACGGATCCCCGGAGAGGTCGGTGGCATGGCTGGGCAGGGAGGGGGTGATCAGGGCCTGCTACATCGAGGGCCACGGCACGGACACGCACGGGGGTGGCCATACAACCTGCCCACACTGCGCTGCAAGGACGGTGATCACCGACTGCCCCGGTCTTCGCCGAGAGCTTCATCGCGGAAACAGCCGACCAGACGGGTCATCGGACGCGGCAGCTCACGGGCAAGTTCTGAGGCGCCGGTTCATCACTGACCAAGGGCATCACCATCGCAAGAGGATCTCCATCAGGACGGTCGCAGATCCAGAGGGGCCACCGGCGATACGTCGACGAGTAGCCGGGACGGCCGCATGACACGGAGCCTGGCCCGTCGCAGCGCGGTGCGTTCAGGGGCACCGGCCCGCCCCATGCGGGTTTCCTCGGGCCGTTTCCCGCCGGTGATCGCCGACGCCAATTCCCGTGCCGCGTGCGAGGGTCCACTGCAGATCTCCCGAGTCCGTGCAGGCCTGCCATGACCCCAGCAGTCCTGTTGCCGCCAGTCGGTCAAGCGTGGCCGGCAGTTTCGCGGGCTGGGTACCGCAGGCGCGCGCCATCTGGTCGAGTTCGCCCAGGCCACTGCTGGATTCCGGGTCCGTGTGCGCTGCGAGGTACACGCTTGCCAGTTGAGGCAGCGCTCCGATCGCCCCTGCTGCGCAGGAGGAGCCGGCGCGCAGTGCCCAGTCCGCCGCGTGCCTTCGGTCGGGGCGGGCTGGGGCTTGGCCGAGCACTGTGACATCGAGCAGTTCAGCGGCGATCTCGTTGGCTGCGTTCCCGGGGGCCGTGCGCAGCCATTGCGCCTGCTCCAACTCGCGCCATGGATCCGGGGTGGTGTTGAGGCGGAGGCTGCGCAGTACCCCCTTGGGCAGGCGGACTTGCATCCTGGCGTTCATGCGGAGCGCGCACTGCAGCGCGAGCAGGCGCGCGGCGGCCGAGGTGCCTGCCGGGAGGGCAGCGGCGAGGTAGCTGAGCATTTCGCAGACCCGGGTTCTCTCACCGGGCCCTTTGGGGTGCCTGTGCCGCCGGGTGGTTGCCGGCTGCCCAGGTGCGTGGGCGAGGGCGGTGTCGGGTACGACGGCGGCCTGTGCGGTCGCTGCGGCGCAGGCACTGCAGGCGTCGACGAGCCGCCACAGCCGTCCGCCGCGTTCACATGCGAGGAGGAGACGGATGGGGCCGGCGCAACCGCGATGGCGGGCGTGCCAGCGGCAGCCGCGTTCGTGACACTGGCAAATCCGCAGGTGCGGGGGACGCAAGTCACCGCGAGCATGCCGCGCGAGGTGGGCCAGGGCAGCCGAACGAGCAGAGACTGCGGTGACCGGTGTGATGCCGTGTGGGCAGTGCTGGCAAATGAGAACGAGCCCGCCGGCATGCGAGCGCAGTTCCACGGTCCAGGCGCGCGGCGTCGCCGGACATGCTGTGCGCAGCCTCATGGACGCGTGTTCCTCCAGTTGTTTCCGCGCTGGTCGTGCCCTTGGTCGTGGGGGCGGCCGCCCACCGTAGTGCAGACCTCTGCCCTCCGCGACTGGCGTCACCTGGGGAAATAGGGCAGAGGTCTGCACTGACAGGGCAGGGGTCTGCACCGTCGGATGGACGGGTGACGATCTTGCCGCCCGATCCGGACCTCGACGCGCTGCGGTTGGAACTCGCGCGTCTGCGGGCCGCGCGCGGGTGGAGCTACGACGAGCTCGCAGCCCGCAGCGGCCTGGCCAGACGCACCGTCATCGAGATCGAGCAGGGCCGCACCATCGGCACCCTGAAGACCTGGCACGCTCTCGCCCACGCCCTGGACACCCCACTCGACGAGCTCTTCAGCACCCTGTGCCGCGGGCACGACCTGCCCGGGCCGACCCGGGACTGACTCTCCCTCCGGGCACCCTGCCGCAGATCACCCGAACGGCGAGACCTCCTCGAACACGCGATCACACTTTCGCACTCCAGTAGCACCGTACGAGGCTGACCGGGCGATCCCGGAGAGCTACTGCCACGGATCCGGCGTGTTGGCTGGCAGGTTCGCCCGCATGCCCTCCACACCCCCTCCCCCGGCCCGGCGCTGGGACGGCAGCCTGGTCAGCCACCGCGTACGCCGTTCCCTGCACGTCTCCCCCGACGGCGTCAGCCGACTCCTGCGTTGCGGCCAAAGCGACCGGTGCCGCGAGTGCGGCAACCGGATCGAGTGGTACCACCGGGGCACTCAGCGGCAACCCGTCCGCCTTCATCCGCACGAACTACCGGCCGCCCGCGTACCCGCCTCGTGCCGCTGGCACGTCAGTTCCGGTGTCGCCTACCCGGCTGGAGACGGCAGTAGCTGGTGCCGTCTGCCACACGCCGTCGTCTGCCCCGCCCGAGACGTTCCCCCAGCCCCTCCCGAACTGGCCGAGCTGCGCCGGTCGCTGGCCGTGAACACCCGCCGCCTGATCGACACCGGCGCCTTCACCCCTCCCCCGGCCTCGCCGAACGGGCCAGCACCTCAGCCGGCCGTCTGCCGCCCGGCCCGGCCCATCGTGCAGCTGCTGTACATCCGCTACCTCGCTGCCCGGCCGGTGGATGAGATCCAGTGCCTCGCCCAGACCCGGCGCCGCCACCGCTGCACCAACCCGCTGCTCACCACCGGCACCCCGGGCGGCACCTGGGCACTGGTACCGGCCACCCAGACAAACGCACAACTGGCCCTGCCAACTGAAGTCATGGCGGTCTACGACCTCAGCAGAGTCCCTTATGCCGAACAGCTGCGCTGGCGCGCCCAGCGCTGCTTGCAGCACGCCGCCACCCCCACGGCCGCCGACCTGGCGGTGGCCGAGTGGGAGCCGTTTGACCCGCTCCGCCACCACGAGCACATCAACACCCGCCTGCCCGCCCCCGTCCGGCGTCCCGGGCTTGGCCGCGCCCGACGGGCGGCACGGTCGTGACGCCGCACCACGCCGTCGAGATCACCCGACAAGCACAAGGCGATGAAAGAGCGGATCGCCCGCAACGCATCACGGCACGGACTTCACGTGCAGACCGAAGCGCGGTCAGAGGACGGGCGAGTGATCACCGACGTGCTGGTGACCGGCGCCGGCGCACGCGTGGGATGGGAGGCCCAGTACTCCCCCATCACCGCCAGTACCGTGCGACGGCGGTCCGCCAAGGCCCGCGAGCGCAACATCGCGCCTTTGTGGGTGACCGCAGACGCCACCTCCGCCCTGACAGACCGCGCCCCCTGGACTCGCGTCGACGACGTGCCCTGGCAGCGCATCATCTCCCCGCTCGCCCTGATCATCCGCGGCGGCGTCCGCCACCTGCAGATCCGGAAATGCACCCCCACCAGCGAACGCTCATGTCCCGAAAACGGCAGGACCTGCGGAAAGTGGCACAGCGGCTGGTTCTTGCCCGCCCTGTGCATCCCCCAGGAACGCGCCACCCCGCTCGACGAACTCATCGTCACCAGCGCCGACGGCGAGCACCTGCCCGTACGCTCCCGCAGCCGGCACGACCCACACCGCACCTCCTACCTGTGGGCTCTGGCACGCGACGTTAAACGCTGGCACGAGATCACCGGCGAAACCAACACCCCGCCCGAGGCCGGCCCACCCGACGACGAACCGGTCACCTACACCGAACAAGAACTCGACAGCTCCTGCCGCTACGGCGAAGAAGGCCCCCACACCAGCAGCCCACGCCCGCGACGCGAGACGTCCTCCGCCACCGGCCTGCACACCTTCGACCACGCCCCCGACGACACCCTGCTCCAACCCACCAGACCCATCGCCCTACGCCTGTCCCCCCGCGAACGCCTCGTCATCGCAGCAGAACTCACATGCCCGCCCTGGGAAATCGGACCCTGCATGCTGTGCGCCACGCCCATCCACCGCTACGGCCCCCGAAGCCCTAAAGCATGCCTCGCCTGCCGCATCACCACCCGGCAGACGTAGGACCGCACCCCATACCAACAACCACTCATCCTGATCACCGGTCACCGCAAGTGACACGACCTGATCACCCAGCCCGCTACCTGAAAAAACCGCAGACCAGACCCCACACAGCGAGGCCCACACCCCCACCCCCCGACCACACCAGCATGCCTGCACGGGCTGTGCGCCAAGCTCGGCGACGACGTCAGCTTCCATGACTATCGCCTCCCGCCGCACGTGGCCGCCAAAGTGACGAAATGCCCAGCACGCCCCCTTGAGGCGTCGCCGTCCACCGTGCAGCGATGCGGTGCTCACTCGCCAACGGCGTTACCCGCGGGGGCAGCGAGGCCATGTGCCCGTCGCGGAGCACTACGAGCGGGAGAGGGCTCACCGAACGGCAAGCGTGTTCTGGCGCTGAACCGGCTGGTGGCCGACCCAAGGGCGCGACGCATTGCCTGGTTGACGGGACCGGGCTCGGCACCTCATTTCCACGGCGCGGGGATGCAAAGACCTTTGATTATTGAGAATTGAATGATCGTCAGGTTGTTTATACAGGTTCTGCTATGGTCTCTCATGATCGCGTTTACGTGGCGCATAGCCAGTTAGGACATGTCATGAGGGAGAGGCGAACACCTGGCGTTGCTGTGGGAGTTGCCGCCTTCAATGTGGCGCTGACCTTGGCGGCAACCGTGGCGACCTGGGACAACGGCCCTAGTCCCTGGGCAGCGGCCGCCGCGAGTTCTCTGCTTGTTCTGTTCGTGATCCTTGGCCGCCGCTAGCGCCCAATGCATCTCTGTCCCTCGTGCTGGCTGTATCTGGCAGTCAGCTAGAAAGAACGGTTCCGTAAAACTCTCTTACCGTCTTGCCACTGCGGCCCTCGCCGGCCTGGCTCTCATCGGCACTACCGCCGCTCAGAGCAACGCATACACCCCCGCTGCCTTCGCTTCCGTTTCGGCCGACAGAGGGTTGTCCCCCGAAGCTGCTGCGCTTGTCGACAAGGTCCAGGAGCTGCAGAGCCAGTCCTCCGTCCTGCAGGGCGAGCAGGCACAGGCGTGGGTGAACCGCGTCAAGACCGCGGTGGACCGCAAGGAGATATCCGCTCATCTGAAGGCGGGCTCATCCCTGGCGTTCGAGCGCGCCACCGTCTACGCCTTCAAGAACGGCAACACGCAGGTCGCCGTGCCCATCAGTGGCCAAGTCGTTGGCGCAAGCCTGAACGCCGTCTACGACGCCTGCGGCAAGCTGGACAACACGCTGGAGATGCAGCTCACCCACGATGACAAGACCGGTCACGCGCAGGTCTGGCGCAACGGCTCCCTGACGAACGACAAGATCATCAAGGCCGCCGACCTTCCGAGCGCTCCCACCAAGGAGCCGCAGATTGCTGCCAAGGGGTTCAGCTGGCACAAGCTGAACAGCTGCCTCGCCAACGCAGGCGTCTCGTCCTGGACACTCGCGCTGATTGCGACCGCCTGTGCGGCCGCGTGCGTGGGAACGGCTGGTGCAGCATGTGTGCCATGCATCACCGCTGCTGGGGGCCTCGGAGCCGGAACTGTGTGGTTTTGCATAGGGAAGGCAACCTCCTGAGACCTTGCGCCTCAGCATGGGTTCTGCGGCCGTTCGCCCTCATTCGCACTGAGGGCGAACGGCCGCAGCCCGTAAGCAACGGTAGCCTGAGGCCCCGCCGTCCCGACAGGGCCATCCCTCACCTACGGCGGACCCGACCTACCGGTGGTCTTCTTCAGCAAGGCTACGTACCGCAAGATCAGGACATGCGGGGAGTCGTGGTCCAGGTCGACGGAGACCTTCTTCTTGTCCGCCCCCAGGCCGATGAGCGGCGCGGACTTGGGCATCTTCGCGAGGATCTCGCACATGCCGGGGTCGGAGGGGCGCAGCGCCTTGGGCGGGATGTGCCGCTTCTTGACGATGACGTGCGGGTCCTTCCCAGCTCGGCGCCAGGTGAAGGAGACGTTCTCCAGGGCGCGTTTCTTGACGATGAGGTCGGCCACCAGGTCCTCGTTGAACCGCAGATGGGCGGCCACGTCGATGCCTATCGCCGCGTCGGCGTCGTTGACGTTGACGTTGACAAGACCATGGAGGTAGCGGCGCGGGCCGGTCTGCTCCGGGATGCCCAGCGGCACGGCGAGCGCTTGGTGCAGCGGCACACCCACTCGCGCATCAGCTCGCGGCGCTTGCGGGCGAGGATCCCGTACGCGGCCGCCGACGGCCGCGACGGAGGCCGCGCCGATGCCGCCGCTCTGGAGGGCGTGGAGCGTGCCCTCCTTGTCCTCCCGCAGGGCCTGGGCAGTGTCCTGGTTCGCCCAGATCCAGGAACCTGCCCCGTCGGCCGCGCTGAGGAAGCTGATGCGGACGTGGCGTACCGCGTCTTCTCAAGGGGCGAGGAGAGCAGGGGATCACCGATCTCGGCGTCGGGCAGAAGTTGCTCGGCGACCTCGGCTGCCTGATACGCCTCCCAGACCACCCCTTCATCCCAGCGCCACCCACAGGTCTGCCCTTGACGACACGGCTGGCCGGCTTGTAGCGCTTCAGTTCCGGGCCGGCCTATCGGGGGCACTCGGCAGCCAACGTGCATCTCGCGCAGTTCGCTCTGGCGCGGAGTTGGTCCTCGGGTATCGGCGCGGGGCTCCCTTCAGCGGGTGTGGAGGGAGTGTACATCCAACGGCGGATCCGACGATCATGGAAGTGGCGTCAAGCGACCGACGCCGCCGTGGAGTTGGAGGCTGTGGAGCCGGTCGAGAGTGCCCAGCCCGGGCAGCCTGCGCCCGTGTCCGATGAGCAGCTGGCCGCGATGCTGGTGGAGCGGGCCCGGTCGGGGGGGCTGCAGCTGACCGGGCAGGGTGGGCTGCTGCAGCAGCTGACCGAGCGGGTCTTGGAGTCTGCGCTGGAGGGTGAGAAACCGATCGCCTCGGCCATGAGAAGCACGATGCTGCCGGCCGGGGCAGCGGCAACTCCCGCAACGGGGGCCGGGCCAAGACCGTGCTGACCGACGTCGGGCCGGTCGAGGTCAAGGTCCCGCGTGTGGAGGTCTACCAGAGCCGGGCAGGGGCGGACGGGGCGACGTGTGACCGAGGCGCTCAGGTCACGGCCGAGGTGGTCGCAAGGCGCCGGCGATGACGGTGGTCACCATCTTGCGGATGGCGGTGGTCTGCGGCGGGGCGCTTGTCCGGTCGGCGAACAGCAGGTGCCCGGCCCCGACGAGGGTGGGGGCGAGTGTGTCGATGTCGGCGTCACCGGCCAGGCGTCCCAGCTCCCGCTCGGCGATGAGGTACGCGGCGATCATGGCGGTGCCTTGCACGGCCAGTGGGATGCCGGTCAGACCGGCCTCGCGCAGTCGGGCGCGCAGGCCGTCGCGGAAGGTGATGAGCGCGACGATTGCCACCGTGACGGGCCCGAAAAGATCCTGCAGGGCGTCGGCGAGGTTGTCCACCACGCTTCCGGTGCCGGCGGCGGCACGCAGAGTCGTGGTCCGGTCCTCGATGCCGCGGGCGCGGTCGAGGACCAGTTCCGCCAGGAAAGCGTCGAAGTCGGTGAAGTGCCGGTGCAGCACGCCCTTGGCGCAGTTCGCCTCCTGCGTGACCGCCCGGCTGGTCAACGCGTCGGGCCCGTCCCGCAGCAGGACGCGCTCGGCGGCTTCGAACAACTGGCCGCGCACGTTGTGGATGTGCACCCCTGACGGCATTGTCTCCTTTTCCGCGCCGCTCCGCCTCAACAAGTGGGCATGCGCCCGTTAGTGTGGGCGCATGCCCACTTTATCGCAGGGACAGCCGGACAAGTCCGCGCCCGAGCCCCATCACCACCGGCAGACGGCCGAGTCGTTCGGCGTGGACGCCGAACGCTACGACCGCGCCCGACCGCCGTATCCCCAGGCCCTGGTGGACAGGATCGTCGAGGCAAGCCCCGGGCGGCACGTCCTCGACGTCGGAGCCGGGACCGGCATCGAGGCCCGGCAATTCCAGGCGGCCGGCTGCACGGTGCTCGGTGTCGAGCCCGACGAGCGGATGGCCGCCTTTGCGCGACGCAGCCGCATCGAGGTCGAGGTCGCCAGGTTCGAGGACTGGCAGCCGGCCGGGCGGCAGTTCGACGCGGTCATCGCAGGCACCGCCTGGCACTGGGTGGACCCCGTCGCCGGCGCGGCCAAGGCGGCCCAGGTGCTCCGGCCCGGCGGCCGACTCGCCCCCTTCCATCACGTCCCCCAGCTCCCGGCCGAAGTGATCGACGCCCTCACCGCAGCGCTCCAGCAGGCCGCCCCCGATTCCCCGTTCAACCCCGGCCTGCTGAGAGGCTCGGCCGTGGACGCATACCAGCCACTGTTCGCGAAAATCGCCGACGGGATCCGGCAGACCGGCAGCTTCAGCGAGCCGGAACAGTGGCGCTTCGCCTGGGAGCGCACCTACTCCCGAGAAGAGTGGCTCGACCAGCTCCCCACCTTCGGCGGCCTCACCCAACTCCCCGCAGACAAAATGGCCGAGGTCCTGGACAGCGCCGGAACCGCGATCGACAAGATCGGCGGCCACGTCACCATGCCCTACACATCCGTCGTGATCACCTCGACCCGCTCCCACACGGCCTGACCACCGCAACCGTCGGGCGTCGCCGAGCGCGAGCAGACTCATGAACTCGGCGACGCACCGGAGTGCGAGGTCGGCGCGTTGACCTGGAAGACCCGAGCCCTCGTCCAAGCCGCGGCACAACGCCCATTCATCCGGGTCGACGACTCGATCACCGATCCCGGTCTCGCTCGGGCGGGAGCGCACCAACGAGAAGAAGCCCTCCAGCATCGTGCCGATTCCTTCCGGAGGACAGGAGCAGCAGGAGATCCACCTCCTGGTCCACAGAAAATTGGACGATAACTCCTGTTCAGCGTGTGGCGGCCTGTTCGGCCTTCGCCCGGGTCTGAGCGAGGCGGCAAGAGTCAGTGCCGGTCTCGATGATCGTGCCGTTGAAAGTGAGCCGGTCGACGATGGCCGTGCACAGCCGGGGGCCGGTGAAGGTGTCGGTCCACGCGCCGAAGGCTTCATCAGAGGCGATGGCGACGCTGTTCTTCTCCTCCCGCCCGGTCAGAGCCTGGAAGAGCAGTTCGGCGCCGTGCTTGTCCAGCTCCATGCAGCCGAGTTCGCCGATACCCAAAAGATCGGCACGGCCGTAGCGGGCGATCGTCTTGGTCAGCGAGGGCCGCCCCAGAGGCGTCGGCGCGGTCTATCAGCCGCTCGACGACCTCGTCCACCAGCTTGTCCTCGACCGGCTCGACGGCCGGGGCTTTCTCCTTGTCCGTCATGCTGTGTCCGTCCCGGCTGACCAGGGCCCGAGGCCGGGCCTCGGCCAGCCTGCCACATCACGGACTTACACGATCTTTCAGACACGCTCGCCGCGTCCCCGCTGCGTACGGCACGGAGCACTGGTTGACGCATTTCGTCAACCAGTGCTCTCGGCTCCGCTACGAAGGGATGAAGCTGCTCAACTCTTTCTGAGACAGATCACTCGGTCGTCCAGTCGGGGCTAACGCCTAGAGCCGCCGTCTCAACTGAGACGGCACCAGCTCTGAGACAGTCCAACTGTTCCTAAGCTGCGCGCGGTCGAGAAAGGCCGGCGCTCTCCGCTTGCGTCACTGCGCACAGCTCCAGCGGCAGCGCCCGCGTGAGCCTCCAGGGAATCGGCCAGCACTGAGACGTCGATCCCCCGCCGCGCCCCAGCCGTCCAGGAAGGCGGCCAGGGCGCGGCGTGGCTCTACCTCGCGGTCGCCGTTCAGCAGGACACGCGCAGTGGGGGCGGCGCGGGTCCGGCGACCAGAGGGGCGCCGACACCCCTGGGCGGTCAGGCTGGGCGTACGCCCGGCTGGTGCTGCTGCGCGGAGGAGTCGTGGGCCTGGCGAACCTGATCCGCGGCGGGATGGGTGCGTGGTGCGGCGGGTGCGGTGGTCTTGGAGCGTTCACGGGACTGCGCTGCGATCCGGGCGGCGCGTGCGGCCGGCTCATCGGACGGAGAAGGTTCTTGATGCACTGCGCCGTCGAGTGCCCTGAGTGCGCGGATGGTGTTCGGGCGGCTGATGCGCATGTCGGCGAAGTGGGTCCAGCAGCAGAAGCAGCCGGGCACCTGGGCGCGGCTCCTGCCCGAGCAACAGGAGCGGTTGACCGTGCTGGGCGTCAAGCCGCTCCAGGCGCCGTCTGCCGCCCCTGCGGCCGGGCGACCGCTGTCCCGAAGCCCCGGCGGCGTCGCCGGCCAGCGACAGACCTGCCGGGTGCCGAGATGCGGCTACTCGACGCCGACCTGCAGCCGCTGCCGTACGTCACGTCCGGGGGCGGGTTCGGGGAGTTCGTCTTCGTGCAGGAGCTGCCCGACGTGGACTGGAAGTTCGGGGCTGGCAGCGGCGTCTGCCTCGACGCCGCGGTCAGCCCGCTCAACGAGGACGGCATCGTCGTGTGGGAGTACGCACGCACCTCTGAGGCGCTTGCCCTGCGGCCGGTGGCCGATTGGTAGCCGAGTTCGGAGCGCAGCGTGACGTCCTGGAGATGCTGCAGGCCCCCGGCGCAGGGTGAACAGGATCTCCAGCACGACTGCCGATCACGCCTCCGGTGTCGCTTGGGCGGGAAGCCCCGCGGCTTCGGGGTGTTCCGGGGGCGGCTGCCACAGCCAGCACCGTTTTCAAGTCGTCTACGCGGGGAGGCAGTACAGACCTTGCATCAGCTCAAAGGCTGGGCCACGATGTATGACGCATGGTCGCAGTCGCTCAGAGTGGGGGAATCATGAGGTTCTTACACGCAATTCGCAAGCAGAGACGCATGGCTCTCGCATCAGCCATTGCCGGGACCGTCCTCGCGGGCGGACTTATTGCGGCTACACCCGCTCAGGCAGACGTGAGGGGCGGCGGATGCCGTCTTAAAGGCTGGGCAGGAACGACGCCGGGTGTACTCCTCGACGCGTGCTCAATGTTGGGCGCCGAGGGGGCCTTCATGGGTGAGGTTAAGGTCCAGAACCCAAACAGGCTTGTGATTTACGTCTGCGCCCAGTTGCTGCGCGTGCACGACGATGGAAGTACGAACTGGGCTTACGACTACAAGTGCGCGGGACCGTCAATTGGGGACGTCGATTGGTACACGCCTGGCGAGTACCCCGATGATGGTGGCGGCTACCTTGGTACGTACGTCATTCAGGTCGGGTACTGGTACAACGGGTCGTATTACGGTAATGCGCAGAGTGCGAGGATCACGGTCACCTGACCGCATCTACCGTCTCGCGAGCCTGGCCAAATGCTGTGCGCGTAAATGAAAGAGCCCCGCCCAGATTGCCTGGGAAGGGGTTTTATTTCTCTCGCTCACAACGGCTAACACAATGAGCCGAGTTGTCGGTGGGTGAGGCAGCAGGCGAGCTTGAGGAACGCTTCGTGGATGTCGGCTCGCCGTTCCCACCGGATGCGCAGGCGTCGGAAGCCGTGCAGCCAGGCAAAACTCCTCTCCACGACCCAGCGGGAGGTGCCGAGTCCGGTGCCGTGCAGGGTGCCGCGCCGGGCGATCGCGGGCACGATGCCTCGGGCGCATACCTGGTCGCGGTAGATGTCGTGGTCGTAGCCGCGGTCGGCGAAGAGCGAGTCCGGCTTGCGACGCGGACGGCCGACCCGGCCGCGGACCGGCGGGATCGCGTCGAGCAGCGGCAGGAGTTGGGTAACGTCATTGCGGTTGCCGCCAGTCAGCAGGACCGCGAGCGGGGTGCCGCGCCCATCGGTGATCAGGTGATGTTTCGAGCCGGCCCGGCCGCGGTCGACCGGCGAGGGGCCCGTGTGGATCCCCCTTTTTTTGACCGGCCCCTGGCACGTGCGCCAGCTCCTCGGCGAGGAAGCCGCCCACCGCTTCGTAGGCAGGTCGCCGCTCGCGTCACTTGCGCCCAGCTCCAGCGACAGCACCCGCGTGAGCCATCAGGGAAGCGGCCAGCACTGAGCCGTCGGAGACGAGACAAGCACGCGCCCGACTGGCGTACGCGATGCGTACGAAGAGCGGAGATCGGCGCAGGTCCCGCCTTGCTCCGCCCGGCGGCGGCAAGTGCTCCGCGTCCAGGGCCTCTTTGCAGCCAGTGCAGGGGTCTGCACTATCGGTCCCGGGCCCGGACTGAGCCGGGTCGAGGCCGTCGGCTTGCGCCGGACGATAGCTCGGGCCTGTTCGGGCTTTCCCATGGCGTGGCAGGGCTTTTGCATCGACTATGGCGAGACGGTGAGGTGCGCATTCTCTGGGGGGATCATGACCAGACCGACGACGGGCGAGTCCGCCGCCGAGGCCATGGCGCGACACAAAGCGGTCATGGCACGGAGGGAGAAGGCACGCAACCTCATGGCGCGCCAGGCGGCCGCCAGGGAGGCCGCGTCCGACAAAGCCAAGGCAGAGAAGCAAGCCACCGAGCAACCGGCGCGCGTCGTACGGGTGGGGAGCAGTGTGCGGACTGTCCCTGGCGGCCTACCGTCTCTCGGGAAGCACCGCTGACCTGCTGCATGGTCAACCCGGCTGCACGCTGTGGCGGTTACGCCGCCGTCGTCTCGACCGGTTTTGGAGGACGGGCGCGGCGTGCGCTGCTGCCCGGGCCTGTGGACCTCACACGCGGTGCGCAGCGGGGCTGCTTTGTCGGTGGGGGCGCGTAGCGTGGGCCGGCACAGCCAACTCGCAGCAGGAATCGCCATGCCACTCACCGGGGAGCAGTCTGTTTCCGTCGCCGTGCCGGCCGTGCGGCAGCGTCGGCCGCGGCGGTCGTCGGTCCGGCACGGCCAGGCATCGTGCGCCGACTACGGCTGCGCCCGCGCCGAGTGCCGCCAGGCAGCACTGCGTGCCCGCCGCCAGCGCGACCAGGACCGTCTGCGTGGTCTGTCCGCCCGTGTCCCACCGCATGCCGCCGCCCGGTGGGCGGTCCGGCTGCGCGAGTGGGGGATGTCCGCGCAGGACATCGCCGACCGGGCCGGCCTGTCCGTGACCCTAGTCCGCCGCATCCTCCGCACCCCCACGCAAGACACCCCCGCCCGGGACATCGCCCGCACCTCCGCCGACGCCATCCTCGGCATCCCACTCCCCCACCACCGCAACCCCGGCGCCCCCGGCCTGACCGACTCCACCGAGGCATCCCGGCTGCTGGCCGACCTGGCGCGCGCCGGATGGCCTGCCACCACACTCGCCCAACGCCTCGACGTCAACCCACGCACGATCGCCGAGGTCCGTGACAAGCGCGCCCATCTCCACCTCGACCTGGCCCTGCGGATACGCCGCCTGCACCGCGACCTGATCAGCCTGGATCCGGTCGGCTACGGCATCCACCCCACCGACATCGCCCGCACCCGCGCTGCAGCCACCCGACGCACCACGGCGACAGCCGCATGATCCGGGCAGCTCCAACACGACTCCAAGCCGTCATCGTTGATGCGCCATGCACAGCCCTGACCTGCTTCTTCTCGTGAACTGCTGTGCGTGCCCCCCCGCCGGCCCGGATGAGGGCAGAAAGGGAACCAGCACCGGCCAGTGAGGGGGAGAGCCTGAGCGACGTGCGGCAGCTGCTCCCCTTCGATCTGCGGCCCAGCGAACTACCGGCACCGAGCTGAGACACCGCGCGCCTGGGGAGGGCGGATGGGGTTCACTGCGGTCCACGCCGAATGGGGGCGGCTGGATGCCTCGCTGGACGATCTCGGGTGTGGCCGTGCCTGGGAGGACGTCCATCGGGTCGAGGGGCTGCACCTGGCGTGCCCGGAATGTGGGGGCCGGATGTTCGCACGGGTCTCCTCACGCCGTGCCCGGCACTTCTACCACCAGGAGCGGCCGCCCGAGTGCGAGCTGGCGAACGAGTCCCCGGAACACCACCTGCTGAAGCTGGAGCTGGCCATGGCCGCCCGGGCCGCGGGGTTCAGGGCAGAGCTCGAGGTCAGCAGCGAGACGGGGAACTGGCGTGCCGATGTGCTGGTCTTCGATGAGCAGAGCCGTGCATTCATGGCCCTGGAAGCGCAGTTGTCGCCGATGACGCCGGAGGATGCGCGGATGCGGACGGACCGGTATGCGCGCGACGGTATCGGGGTGTGCTGGGTAGGGCTGCAGGGGCGGCCGTGGCAACGGGCCGTGCCGTCGCTGCGGGTGGAGTACCCCGAAGAACGCGGGGCCGGCTGGACGGTGCGGCACGGCCTGGCGCGCTACACCTGGGCCCCGCGCACGCTGGCGGGGAAGGCGGGCTGGACCCACATCACCTGCCCGCTCGGCGATGCGATCCGGTGGATCCTCCAGGGGCGTGTGCAGCCTCATACCGGGCCGGGCGGCACGGTGTGGTGGACGGCCCCCGCGTACGTGGAACTGGCGGCCGCCCGGGCGCGGTTGGAGGCGGAGGCTGACGCTGCCGCGCGTGCCCGGGCCGCCGGGCAGGCCCGCCGGTCTGCCGCCGGGCATGCCGCTGCCGCCGAACGGCGTCTGCAGGAGGCCCTGCTGCAGGCACAGGAACGGCGGGCCGAGCAGGAACGTCTGGCCGCCTTCCTCGAACACGCCGGGATGGATGCCGGGGTGTGGCCCGCCTTCGCGCAGCTCGTGCGCACCGTCTCCGGCAAGACGGTCGAGTACGGCGGCCAGAGTCCCGCGCACGGCAACGGGCTGCTCGTCTACAGCAGGCCCCACCCGGGCCGGGCGTTCCGGCTCGCCGGTGTGGTGTGCCCCGATCCTCAAGCACGACCGGTGGCCGGCAGAGCTGACGATCCTGGTACCCGGCCAGACCTGGCTCGCCCGCATCCAGGCCGCCGCCCGCACCCCGCTGAAAGTCGCAGTGCTGAACCCGACCACCAAGCACTGCACCTTCCTGCGCATCCGACCCCAGCCCCCGGATCCCCCGACACCGCCAAGGTCTGGGCACAGCAGATGAGCATGGTCGGCCCGTTGGCGGCCTGCTCGGCGGAAAGAATGTCGCCGGGAAGGGAAAGCGATGGTGGGCGAAGACGATGTTCCGTGTCCGCCGTACGGCCGCCGGGGCGCGGCGGCTCGCCGCCGGGACGCGAGCACCGCACGGCACTGCTCCGGACACCCACGTGCCGCCGGGCGCGCCGCCCGCACCCCGACCGCGAGCGCAGACAGGAGGCCGCACGTGACCGCCATACCCCAGGGCCGCGACTGGACCCGGATGAAGCGCGCCGATTTCGACGACTGCGCCCCGCTCAACCTGGTCGACGCGGCGGTGTGCCGGCCGGTGCCCGCCGTGCCCGACGAGTCGGGGTGTTCGGCGGCGACCTAGTCCAGGAGCCGGGTGCCGGCGACGGAGTCCTGCACGCTCGCCGCGGTGACCAGCACGGCCAGCAGGAGACCGATGGTGTCGGTGACGATGCTCCGCTTCCGCCCGACAATCTTCTTCCCGGCATCCACGCCCTGGCTGGAGGCATGAACACTGCCGGAGGTCTTGACGCTCTGGGCGTCGATCACACAGGCCGATGGCTCGGCGTCCCGCCCCTCCTTCTCCCTCAGCAGCCGTCTGAGCAGGCCGTTGAGCTGAGCGAACACGCCTTCCTGCTGCCACTTGGCGAAGTATCCGTAGACCGTGTTCCAGTGCGGGAAGTCGTGCGGGAGATAGCGCCACTGCACCCCGGTGCGGTCCACATACAAGATCGCGTCCATGATGTCGCGCAGATCATGCTCGGGCGGCCGGCCGAAGTCCAGGGCCCTGCCGCGGCGCTCGAAGCGCCAGGCCGAGAGCACCGGCTCGATCAACTCCCAGCGGGCATCGGACAGATCACTTGGAAACGGGCGTCGCGTCGGCATGCTTCCGGCGTATCGCCGCGGACCCGAGTGCGCCCAGGCGCACAGCAGCGGCGACCGAAGCACACAGCCAGGAAGACCGGGCGTCCTGGGATGAGACAGGAACAAGCCACGTCCCGCCCCACCCGTCACCCCGCCCAGCACACAGGCCCCGACCACATCCCACCACCCCTTCCGCACCGCAATCCCACACTCCAAAGACCGCCCCATATCCAGGCAATACAGATGAAAACGACCTCTAAGAGGGCATTTATGCAGGTCAGGCCCTGTATGCGGCTCTCGTTCCTGTCCTTGTTTGGGGGCTTTCATTCGGTAGGCCGTGTATGACCTTCTGTGTGACGAGGGATCAG
>NZ_JBEYZY010000057.1:0-2390 GCF_040646295.1 Streptomyces sp. NPDC046197
AGTACGTCCAGTACGAGGACTTCCGGCCGGCACGCCGAGAGCACGCACCGGACGTCACTCCTTGACGGGCGAACGTTGCCTGCCGGGGCACTAGCCAGGAGCAGAGCCCGCCGAGGCTGGGCAGGGGAGACCCGATGCAACGTCGGTACGCCGCGCCGGCCGCGACGCTCGCACTTGCCGCCGCATCGACTCGCGCCACCGATGTGAGAGGTCATCGGTGGCCTCGGCCAGGCGGGCCGTTGTCACGACCGGAGGACAGGAGCGGAGGACAGGAGCGGAGGACAGGAGCGGAGGACGTACCGGAAGACGGGAACACAGGAAGGAGAGGGACGATGACCACCCACAAGACCGGAACGCGTGAGGAGTGGCTGGCGGCTCGGCTGGAGTTGCTCGAGGCCGAGAAGGAGCTGACCCGGCGTGGCGACGCACTGGCGCGACAGCGGCAGGAGCTGCCCTGGGTCCGCATCGACAAGGAGTACCGCTTCGAGACCGACAAGGGCACCGCGTCCCTGGCCGATCTCTTCGAAGGGCGCTCGCAGCTGCTCATCTACCACTTCATGTTCGGACCGGAGTACAAGGCGGGGTGTCCCTCCTGCTCGGCGATCGCGGACGGCTTCGACGGCTCCGTCGTCCACCTTGCGAATCACGACGTCAGGCTCTGCGCGGTGTCACGGGCTCCGCTGGCGAAACTGCAGGCTTACAAGCGGCGGATGGGCTGGAGCTTCCCCTGGGCGTCCTCGTTCGACAGCGACTTCAACCACGACTTCGGGGTGGCGCACACCAAGGAGGAGTGGGAGTCGGGAGTCGTCGAGTACAACTTCCGCCCGATGGACGTGCGCCCGCCGAAGGCCGGTGAGGAGAATCCGGCACTCACCGAGATGGCCGCGAGCGTCGGAACGGACTGGCCGAAGTACCGGCGCGAAGGGCCCGGCATGAGCGCGTTCGCCCTCGAGGACGGCGTCGTGTACCACACCTACTCGACGTACGAGCGCGGGCTGGACGTCCTGTGGGGCATGTACCAGTGGCTCGACCGCGCGCCACTCGGCCGCAACGAGACCGGCTTCTGGTGGCGCCGTCACGACGAGTACGACAGCCAGTGACGCGTCAGGAAGCGCCACTCCGCTCGTTCCCGCGGCAGCACGGGAACATGCGCCCGGTCCGCTCACGGATCCGGCACCGGTGCCCGGCCCGGCTCAGTTCCCGGTTGCCTCCTCACTGGTCGAGGGGCTGCTGGTGGGAGAGGTGCTGACGCTGGCGGAGGGACTGGCGGAGGGCCGCGCGGAAGAGGTCGGCGTCTGCGGGGCAGGACTGGTGCGGTCCCTCATGGGGGGCCGGGGAACTGGACTGTTCCTCACGGGTGGTGGCGCACTGGTGGTGGCCGGAGGCCGGGAGGCCGGTGACGTGCTGCGGGTTGCGGTCGGCACGGGGCGCCGGAATCCGTCACCGTTTTCGTCCTGAACACTCTTTCGCGCTGGGTGCGTGGTCGCACGCGCCGGTGGAGCCGGCGAGTCGGTGACGCCGACGTAAGGCTCCTCGGGCGATGGCTGTTCCGGGATCGACACTGCTCGTGGCGTTGTTGACTCGGGAAGCAGCGATGCCGTGGTCAGGCCGCCGAGGATGGTGAAGGCAGCTGCGGCAAAAGACCGGACAGCATACTTCTTCAGTCGCGGCGGCCGGTTGTTCTCGCTTGTCGGCGGGATCTGCGCGGGATTTGGGGAGGTAAGTCCCTCCGGGGGCTCGCCGGGGTCGGGCCCGTTGCTGAACAGGACTTCTGGCATCACGCTGTCCACTGCCGGAGCACTGCCTCTTTGCCGGCTCAGCTGGGCCATGTCCGAGTCGTGTGCCCCGCATTCCGGGCACGTTACGGCGCCGTTGAGCGTGCGGCTGCACGGGATGCAGTAGTCCATGTGCGACCGCTCAGTCCTCGAGTCGATGGGAGGAAACGTGCGCCCAGGCGGCCGGGAAGCAGCCGGCGGTCGGGGGACGCCGCTTGGTTACCTTCGGAGCGATCTTTGCCATGTGCGAACCTCATTCACCGGTCTGCAGGTGGGTCACCGGTTACTGGGGTCAACGGGACTGAGCGGGTGAACGCTCAGTCGCCGGCTTCGAAAGTGGGATAAGTAACTCCGGCTGGAAGGCTCGTAGTCCCGTGGGTGGAACCCCGGCGGAACACCGCTACATGGTGATCGGAGCCCACGACGAGATCTCCCTCGGAGCTCACAGCAACAGCAAGGGGTCCGTGCAGCTTCAGGAGATCAGTGGGCTCGCCGGTGTGCAGGTCCCATGCGCGGATTGTCTGGTCGTGGCTTGCGGTGATGGCGGTGGGGGTGTCGTCGAGGACTGTGCAGGCTACGGAGTGGACGGGTCCGGTGTGGCCGGTCATTTGGAAG
>NZ_JBEYZY010000057.1:2484-30864 GCF_040646295.1 Streptomyces sp. NPDC046197
ACGGGTCCGGTGTGGCCGGTCATTTGGAAGAGTTGGGTGCCGGTGTGCAGGTCCCATGCGCGGACTGTCTGGTCCCGGCTGCCGGTGATGGCGGTGGGCCTGCCGTCGAGGACCGTGCAGGCTACGGAGTGGACGGGTCCGGTGTGGCCGGTCATTTGGAAGAGTTGGGTGCCGGTGTGCAGGTCCCATGCGCGGACTGTCTGGTCGTGGCTTGCGGTGATGGCGGTGGGCCCGCCGTCGAGGACCGTGCACGCCACGGCATGGACCGGTCCGACGTGGCCGGCCAGTGCTTCGGGCCGGGCCGAGAAGAAGGATCTGCCGGTTGCCGCTCTGCGGGACCGCACGGCTTGCCGGACGGAGCGGTCCAGCTGGTGTTGCAGCGCGGTGGCGCCTGTGCGGGCGGCATCGCGGGCGAGGACCTCACGACGTGCAGCAGGGGTGGCGGCGCCGTGGAAGGCCATGGAGGTGCGGTATGCGGCTGCGGCGAGGCGGGCGGGTTCGCTGCGCGCCCGGCTGAGGTGCGGCGCGAGACTGACGGCAGGGACGTGGACGAGGTACTCCGCGTCTCCCAGGAGATCGTCGAGACGTTCGGCCTCGGCGGCATGGAAGGCCAGATGGGCCAGAGCGTAGGGGTGGGCGCGGGACCAGTCGAGGGTTCCGTCGACGCGGTGGGGCACCCGCTCGAGCAGGACGTCGACGAAGGCCGCGTGCACGGCCCGCAGGTCTACGCCGTCGCGCAGGATCTCGGCCAGGGCCAAGTGGTAAAGGCGGTAGACGGAGTGGCCGGACTCGGTGGATTCCAGCCCGGACTCGGTGGTTTCCACCACGTAGGAGCCGGCCGTGTGCCGCAGCCACAGCAGGTCCTCGTCCGTGTAGCCACGGCCGGAGATCGCAGTGGCCAGAGGAGCCCAGATGTTCTCCCAGGGCAGGCCCCCGCCCTGGGCGAAGGCCAGGGGGCGCAGGAGGTCGATGGCGCGCAGGGCGCCGACGCCGAAACGGCGGGCGAGATCCTCGCGCATGGCCTGTTCGGCGTGGCGTGGCAGGCCGGCCCGCCATGCCTGGTCCGAGGGGTCCGGGACGACGTGATCGGCCGAGGCGAGGACGCTCGCGGTGATGCGGGCGACGAGGAACGACGTGCCGGCAGCTGTCGCGACTGCCTGCGCGACCGGCCGCACTGCCTCGGGGCTGCGCCGATAGGGGGAGGAGGGATGGGCTTCGAGGAGTGTGCGAGCGGTGTAGGCCTGCAGTGCCTGCGGATCGGCGTAGCGGGCGTCGTCGAGGTCGATGACCTGCCCTGCGGTGATGGCCAGGCGGTCCAGCAGGAAGCGGCGGGTGCCCAGCAGCAGGCGGATTCGCCCGTCGGAATGGTCGATCAACGGCCGGACGATCTCCGAACACAGACTGTCAGGCGTGGCGGCCTCGTCCAGCGCGTCGATGATGACGGTGAACGGCGCTCTCCGGTGGTCAGGAGTGGGGAGAGCCTCGAGGAGCTCGCCGACGGTGCGGGCATCCACCTGTGCGGCGGCGGCCAGCGCCCGCAGGACGTCGGTGTCGGTGAGGTTCTGGGCGTCCACGGCGACGTCGACAGCTCCCGCGTCCGGGATCTCCTGGGGGTCGAGGCCGAGAGCGTCGACGGGTACGGTGCGGCGGTGTTCGGGGTCGCCCAGTGCGGCGATGACGCCGAGTACGGAGGTCTTGCCCGAACCGGGGCCCGCTGTGACCACCCGGCAGGCCGACCGGCCGTCCGTGGCAGGCTCGCGCAGCCAGGCGGTGAGATCAGCCAGCGCCCGGCGACGGCCGTAGAACCACCACTTCTTGGCGGCATCGCCGTCGTGGCCCATGGCGTGCGTCAGCAGACGTGCCGTGAGTTCGGTTTCGCGTCGCCGGGCGTATTCGTCGGGCTCCGCGCCCGGCCGGGCGGCCAGGTCCGCACCGGAGGGCACAAGGCCGTGGCGTGGACTGGCCAGAAAGGCGGGGGGCTCGCCGGTCAGTCCCTGGAAGAGACTGATGCGTTGGAAGGCTGGTCGGTCGGGGTGGTGATTGATCTGCTGCACCACGGCGGACACCGACAGTGCTTCGTGGCCGGACCCGGCCGTGTCCCTGTGGCCCACGGCCTCGGCGAGCTGACGGGGAAAGAGGTCGGCCTCGGCCTGCTGATGCGGCTGGGCGGAGGAAAGCACGACCAGCCCCGAGCCGACGGCCTGCCCCCACTGCTCGCTGACGACCCGGTTCAGCTCGGTGGCGGCCGGCCCGTTGCCGCTTCCCCCCGAGTAGCAGGTGTCCAAAATCAGCAGCAGGCGCCGTACTTGGGTGTTCCGCAGCATCACCCCGGCCAGCTCCTGCGTCGACAGCGCGGTGTGGGCGACAGCTGCGGGGTCGGTGTCGGCGGTGAACAGCACATGGTCGCCGCTGTCGAGGACTTCCCCGTGGCCTGCGAAGTACACCGCCACCAAGTCGTCCTCCCGCCGGTCGGCCGACGTGCAGAACGCCCGTAACTGGTCCAGTAGTTGCATGCGGGTGGGATCCGGGCCGAGCTGGGAGTGATGCTGGTAGCCCAGCTCGTGGGTGAACACGTCGATGACGCGTTGACGCGCCTCCACCAAGCCCGGTCGGTCCCCCTGGGGGCACATGGGATGGCGGGACACGGCCGTGGCGATCAGGAATCGTCTCGGCTCGGCGGCGCTTTCCCCGGTCTGGGCCGCTGGGACCGGCTTGAGGTGAGCGTGTTGCTGCGGGCGCTGACGGTTCGAGTCGGCGGACCGCTCTGCAACCGGCGGCACCCCGAGGCGACGCAGCAGCCGCTGGTTCAACTGGGCGAAGGAGCGGTCGGGCTTGCCCACCTCAAAGGATCCGGTGGGATGGGCCAACCAGGCCGTGAAGCTGGGCGAGCGGCCCACGCCGGCCTCGAGGTGGTCGCCGATCGCCCGGGTGGTACGCAACAGCTCGCGCGGAGGAACGGTGCTCAGCAGGACGCCGCGGACGTCCTCGGAGAAGTCGAAGTGCTGTTGGTGTGGCAGGCGTGCCGGGGCGTCGGCGTCCGACCGGTGCATCAGGCCACCGAGGAAGACCTCCACGAGGTGGCCGATGTCGGTCGGGGGACCCAGTGCGCTCTGGACGAGACGCATCACCGGTGGGGTGACGGGGGCGACGGCGGCGAGGTGCGCGGCGAGGCGGTAGGCCTCGGGGGATGCAGCCGACCGGAATCGGAGCAGAGCCTGTGCTCCTGTGGTGTGGCGGGTGTCGGCGTAGGGGCGGGCGGGCAGGTCCTGGCCCCCGGGCCAGAGGGGGAGCAGGGCGGTGGCGCTGGGCGAGGCGATCAGGCGACACCATTCGGCAATGGCGGCGGGTGAGGGCTGCAGTACCGGGACCGGGATGGTGGGGACGCTGACCAGGTCCGCAGGCAGGACTGGATCCGTGACGTGCCAGGCCGTGGTCGGGCCGCCGCGGCGGCAGGTCGTGATCTGCCATTCCTGGGCTGTGATGCCGGAGCTTGCCCACAGGCGTGGGGGCAGTGCGTGGACGATGGCGCTGGGGCCCCGTCTGGCCCAGAAATCGAGTGCCTTGCGCATCCGGCCGTCCCACCAGGCGTCGCCGACGCCGTCGCTGATGACGAGGACGAGCGTGTCCCCGGTGGGGTCGCTGATGCCTGCGGGCGCGAGGCCTGCTTTTCTGCCCTGGTAGGGGCGGCTGCTGAGCCGGGGAGCCCGCGGGCTGCGGGTGTCGAGCCCGTACACGCGGATGTCGCGGAAGGCGCCCGCGCGTTCCATGAGCGTACGGACTTCGGTGGCCAGCCGTTGCCAGAGGACCATGGAGACTCCGTCGTCGACCAGGAGGGCGAGGGAGAGCCAGCGGTTCCGTGCCGGGCGGGTGACGGTTTCCGGCAGACCGGTCTCGGCCATGGCGGCCACGGTCCCCGCGATGTCGATCTCGTGGTGGCGGCGGTCGGGGAACCGCTGCCGCAGGGGCCGGAGGGACTTGCCGAGACGGAGTTCTCGAGCGTCCAGGAGGCGACGATCCGGGGCACGGACGGGGAGCGCGCCGTGCGGCGTCGCGTCGGCGGCTTGGCGCGGGGTCGTCTGTGGCGCCGCGTGCAGCGGCAGATCGGGCTGACGGCCTTCCGATGTCCCCGGATGCGTGTCCTTGGCCGGCGGATCGAGGGCGGGGGAGTCGGGGCAGGGGTGCTCGGGGTCCGGGACGGCCCGTCCGGACGGGGCGGGGGGTGTGACCGCCCGTGCCAGGGGTCCGTCGGCCCGGGGCAGCTTTCCGGCCAGCCACAGGACGTCGAGGAGTTCCTCCTCGCAGAGGGCCACGCCACTGGCCGTCAGTACGTCCCTCAGGCGCCCGAGCATGCCGTCAGACCGCCCCGCCCAGCTGGTGCAGGACGGCGTCGATGAGGCGGCCGGCGTTCAGGTCGACGCCTCCCTTGCGGAGGAAGACCGCGTTGAGGAGCTGGTCGGTGGCAAGTTCGCCGGGTGCGCGCCGGCTGAGGAATTCCTCCAGCAGGTCGTCGATGTCGCTCAGCGCCTCCTGGCCGAGATGTGCGGCGACGATGTCCCGGAGCCGGTCCTCGTCGGGCTCGGGAAGGTCCAGGCGGACACAGCGCCTCAGGAAGGCGGGCGGGAAATCCCGCTCACCGTTGCTGGTGATGACCACGACGGGGAATTCCCGGCAGCGGATCCGGCCGCGCGTCACCGGTGTGGGGACATCCGGGTCGTCGGTCTGGACGTGGACCGGAGACTGGTCGCTGGGCAGGCGGGTGAGCTCCGGGATCTCGAACTCACCCTCCTCGAAGACCGTGAGCAGGTCGTTGGGCAGATCGACGTCACCCTTGTCCAGCTCGTCGATGAGCAGTACCCGGGGGCGTTCCTGGGACACGAGGGCGTTGCCCAGGGGACCGAGGCGGACGTAATGGCCGATACCCAGTTCGGGGGTGGCGGCCCTACGGCGGAGATTGGCCTCCCTGAGCCGGCCGACGGCGTCGTACTGGTAGAGGGCGTCCTGCAGGGTGGAACGGCTGTTGACCGGCCAGTGCAGAACGCGGCCGAGGGCGAGTTCGTGTGCGATGGCGTGCGCGAGGGAGGACTTCCCGGTGCCCGGGTGGCCGGTGACGAGGAGGGGCCTGCGCAGGTGCAGCGCCGCATTGACGACGTCGGCCTCGGCGGGGTCGATGAGGTAGGGCCGGGGGCGGGGGGACTGCCGTCCCGGCGACGCCTCCTGCGGGCCGAAGCGGCGCCATGGCGGAGGGGGTGGGAAGGCGACCTCGCGGGAATCTCCGTCACCGCGGAACAGTCGCCAGTCGTTGCCGGGGGTCGGGGGGTGGTCTTCGGTCCCGGGCTGTGCGGCGGTCACGAGGCGTGGGCTCCTTTCCTGGGGTCCCTCAGTTGCAGCGACTCGGGCTCCGGGTGCCGGCCGCCTTCCTCCCACACGAGGGCCGGGCGTACCGGGGTCGTCTCCGGGCAGTCGAAAACCTCGCCCCGGAAGACGCGCACCCGCTCGGGCAGGTCGGCGAGCGGGCCGGTGGGATCCAGCGGGTGCAGCCCGGCGGCATCCTCGTAACAGGCTGCCTCACGGTCCCAGAGAACCACGGGGACGCCGTAGGCCAGGCACAGTTCCAGGAGGCGAGTTCGCTGTTCGCGGGGGCCGTGAAGGACCACTTGGGTGGCATTGCGATGGCTCGTCTCCAGCAGCCGTCTGACGCGTTGCCGGGTGCCGCAGCTCTCGTCCACGACCAGCGGAGCCTGGTGCCCGCTTTCCTGGCGCCGGCGGTGTTCACGCTCGCGGCTCTTCACCAGGGCGCTCATCTCCGGACAGCTGAGGGTGATCGAGAACTCGGCGCCGATCGGCTGGTCGGGCACGAAGTCGTTGGGGGCTCCCGGGTTCCATTCGTCGACGGGCAGATGCAGGCCCTTGCGGTCGACCAGGACCGTCACGCGCGGGGCGTGATGCGTCAGACCGGGCTCCGTGGCCGCGGTCTCCACGGCGTCGCGCAGGCGTCGTGCCACTTCCTCGGGCTGCTTCGGAGTGCTCTCCGCCTCGTGGAGCGGGGTCTGGGACCCGTCCGATCGGACGAGCAGGATGCGGAAGAAGTAGCGCTCCTCCGACGCTTCCTGAGCGGGTGTGAGTTCGAGCAGGATCCGGGAGACCGCCGACGGCTGCTGGGCGGCCCAGCGTTGGGCGTCGAACCGGCGCTCGGCGAGGGCCGTCGGGTGGATCCCGATGCGAGTGGCGACGCGGTCGGACCACCTGTGCAGCTCTGCCCTCTGCTCCAGCCCGACGGCGGCGGCCACGTATTCGGCGAGTCTGAGCAGGGCGGGTACTTGTGGTGTTCCGTCCGGTACTTGCTCGCTGTCGGAGACGGCCTCCAGGTCGCCGACGACCTGCTCGAGGTCCTCCACGCCGAGCTGGGTGCGGGCCAGCGGCCCGGGAAGCCACGAGTAGCGCAGACTCTCCCGGGCGGCCCGGGGCAGCAGGGCGGGGTGCTCCTTGCAGATGTCGTGCAGCATCCCCAGCAGGAGTTCGGACTCCTCCAGCGACAGCAGTGTGCCGAGCCCGGCGGCTCGGGCGTGGGCGAGGAGGGCGGTCAACCGGCCGCGTGAGCCTTCGTCGGCGATCGCCTCGGCCACGGTGCTGCTGAGGGAGGCCAGGGCGCGGGGATGGACGGCCAGCAGGGCCACGAGATCGGGTACGGACGGCGCGTAGCCGGCCGGCAGTGCATAGCCGAGCTGGTGGGCGAGGACCTGGGTGTGAACCGAACAGGTGCCCTGGTCCCCGAGGAGTGGCCACAGCAGCCTTTCGAGCTCCTGCTCGGCTGCAGTGCGCTCGGTCACGGGCCTGGCCCTCGGCAGGGACGCGCCGATCTCGGTCAGTCGCGGCGGACCGTCGGCGTACTCCTTGAGCAGTGCGTGGAATTCGGGGTCCTGAGTGAAGGTGCGAGCCGGACAGGCACGCAGGCGTCGGTTTCCGTATGACTGGTAGTCCTGGATCACCACGCCGACCAGGTGCTCGTCGCAGAAGACCGCGGCTCCGGAGGCACCTCCCCATGGCTTTCGGTCATCGTCCAGGGGGTCGGGCGCGATGTCCTGTTCCAGGACGTAGAGGTCGCGGGCCCCTGCGGACAGCGGCGGCAGCATGCCGCGCAGGTGCTCGGCGTCGCGGCCTCCGTCCACGGCCGAGGCCACGGGAAAGCCGAGACCCTCGTACCGCAGCGGGGCCTTGCCGACCGGGCGGCCCCATCGGACGCCGCCCGGCACCTCCACCTCGTCATGCGTGAGGAGGAGGGCCACGTCCAGGCCCTGTGGGTGGGCCCAGACGAGACCGGCCCCGGTCAGTACCGTTTCACCGTCGCGCGGGTGCCCCACCCATACCCGGGTCTCCGGCCACAGGGCGCCGGTGTCCTTGTCCATGAGCACATGACGGGCGGTGAGGACGAGGCGGGGGGCGATCAGATAACCCGAGCCCACACTGCGGTGCTGCCTGGCGGTGCCGCTGCGAACCAGCGCGAGTCTGCGCGGGTCCATCTCACTCCTCGTCCCAAGCCCCGGTGTCCTGGTCGTTGATCTCGGGGGTGGCGCCGGCCAGCGCCCGGTCCCGGACCGAGAGACGCAGTGTCAGCTTGTGTGTGCGGACGGTCGAGTGTTCGCCGCCCGCGCCGACGGTGGCCACGCCGAAGGTCAACTTGCCCTCTGCCTTGCCGGAGTTGCGCAACTCGAGCAACAACTGCAGTTCCGCCTCTTCGATTCCGAAAGCGAACTGCTGGCCGGCGCCCAGATCCTGCGCCCTGTACAGCTCCTGCCGCAGCTCCTCGATTGCTGCGGCCAGGCCGATGCCCGCCATCCCGCCCCCCTGTCGTACTGCTGCAATGACCGGCAACTGACAAGCCGTCATGCTACCGGCCCAATGTGGTCCTGCCGCAGGAAAGCGACCCGATTGAACAGCAGTACGTTGCTGCCCACGCCGCGGCAGGCCGGGCGGACCGGTGGATCAGGGGCCGGGCCGACGAGTGGCTTCCGCAAGCGCGCGGGTGGGGCGGCGCGTCAGTACCAGATCGCGATCGGCCTGCCCCGGGCGTCGTGCTCCGGCGGCTCGGGGAGGCTGCGGGCGCGGCCCAGGGCGATCCGGTGCGCCGTCCATGCCGTGGCCGCGGCGTCCAGTACGTCGTCCGGTGGCACGTGTCCGGCCTCGCCGAGTTCGTCCGGGAGTACGATCCCCGCAGCGGCGAGGAGTGAACGGCGGGTCATCTGTCCGGCCCAGCTCTTCTTGCGGTGCGCCAGGGGTGTGCCGCCGGCCAGGGCCCGGAAGGAGACCTCGGGGTGGGCCTCGAAGAGCCGGTCGCCCGAGGCATCGGCCAGGAGACCATTCGCCTCGCGCAGTTTGGGGGCCAGTCCCCAGCTCTGGCGGCTCAGTCCGTTACCGGTCAGTTCACGGCACCGGCGGTTGGCGGCCTCGTACTGCTCCTCCTGCCACACCGCGCGCGGTGGCACCCGGAAGACGCTGCCCCTCCGGCCGCCCAACAGGCCGGAGGCCTCGATGTCCGCGCGTCGCCACCCCCTCTCCAGGAGGCCGAGCGGTATGTCCACGGCCACGACGGCGATGCCGCGGTCCGCTGCCCCGGAGAGCAGGGATCGCAGGCCCACAACGAGGCCTGCCTGCGCGAACCGGCCGTCATGGAGGGTGATCGCAACCCACCCGGCCGGGCACGCGTCGACACCGAGAACCTTCACCATGTCACCCAGCATCGCCGAGCGGCGGCCCGCTGGGGCACCCCGGCCGAGGTGTCGCCCCTGTTCGCCCTCCCGGACAGGGAGCGATCCGCTGGTGAATGGCCGGAAATGTTCAGCGACAAACCCGGATTGGCCGATGCGGAGGTTTCTACCCGCCACACCGTGATACCTCCTGTGAGTCGAGCCAGAATCCTCTGGAGGGAATCCAGTTGTCGCTCACCGCGGGATCCGATCATTCGTGCCTTCGCGTCCTCACGGCTGCGAGCGAGGAGTCCGAAATCGCCGAATGGGCAGGCGGAAAGGGGAGAAACCTCTACGCCCTGACAAAGTCCGGCTTTCACGTACCGAGCTGGTCGGTGATCGGCCTCGACGTATTCGCGGAGTTCATTCGCGGCAACGGTTTGGACGAGCGACTGTCAGGCCTGTTCGCCGGGGGCTGGGAAGGCCGGGCCCGGGAGATCGCCGACGAGATCACCGCACTGATCGGGGCGGCGCCCCTGGACGAGAGCATCGCCGCCGCCTGCGCCCTGGCCTACCGGCAGGCCGGCGGGGGCCGGGTGGCCGTCCGCTCGTCCGGGGCGGAGGAGGACGGCGCGGAGCACTCATTCGCCGGCCAGTTCGACAGTTTCCTCAACGTCTCCGGCCTCGACCAGGTCATCGCCCATGTCCGCCGGTGCTGGGCCTCCGGGTTCTCCGAACGGTCCCTGCTCTACCGCGCCCAGCGCGGACTGCCGCCGAACCCGAGGGGCGTCGCGGTCATCGTGCAGCGCATGGTGCCCGCCGAGCGCAGCGGGGTGCTGTTCACCGCCGATCCTACGGCCGGCCGGAGAGACCGCCATGTGGTCAGCGCTGTCCACGGTCTGGGCGAAGGACTGGTCTGCGGCGCGGCCGACGCCGACACCGTCGTCATGGACGCCGCCGGCGGCGAGCCGCTCAGCACCGTGATCGGCGACAAGCGGGAGCGCTACGACGCCGGCACCGGACCCGGCTGTGAGGTGTCGCCGGTCGCCCCCGAGGACCGCGGGAGCCTGTGCCTGACCGCCGAGGACCTGGCCCGGTTGCACGGGGCCGGAGTGCGCGCCACCGCACACTTCGGAGCCCCGCAGGACATCGAGTGGGCCATGGCCGACAGCACCCTGTGGATAGTGCAGAGCCGCCCGATCACCGCCCTCGCCGCCGGGCCGGAGCCCGAGGGGGAGCTGCGGCTGTGGGACAACTCCAACATCATCGAGAGCTTCAGCGGTGTCGTCTCCCCCCTCACCTACAGCTTCGCCGCCGACACCTACGCCAAGGTGTACGAGAGTTACGCCCGGGCCCTCGGGGTCAGGGGCGCCCGGCTGCGGGAGGTACAGGAGTGGACCCCGCATCTGCTCGGCTACATCCACGGACGGGTCTATTACAACCTGTACAACTGGTACCGCATGGTGCGCCTGGCGCCGCTGTACCCGCTCAACCGCCGGGTGCTGGAGAAATCGCTGGGTGTCGCGGAGAGCATTTCTGACGAGACCGCCGACGCACTTCATCCCTTCACACCCCCGACGGGGCTGCGCGGCCGGATTTCGCGACTGGCCCGTACCGTGGTCTTCGCCAGAAGGTTCCTGGCCATCCGGAAATCCGTGGAGACCTTCCACCGGGATTTCTACCGGGCGTACGCGGTTTTCAACGACGTCGACTACGACGCGCTGCCCGGTGACGAGACCTACCGCCGCTTCCGTCGGCTCCAGCGGGAACTGATCGAGAAATGGGGTCCGATGCAGGTCCTGGACGCCACGATCCTGCTTTCCGTCGGTGTGCTCGCCCTCCTCACCCGCAGGTGGCTGCCCGACGCCCCCGACTGGTTCACCTGGGCCGCGGCCGCCCCGGGCGGCGATGTCGAGTCCGCCGAACCGGTGTGGGCGCTGGCCGAAGTGGCGGCGCGGGTGCGCCTCGACGACGAGGTGCGGGAGTTGCTGGAGCGTACCTCCGACGACGATGCCTACCGGGCCCTGCGCGACGGCGGCCACACCGAAGTACTGGCCGCGGTGGACGCGTATGTCGCCGAGTACGGCTACCGCAGCCCCGACGAACTCAAGCTGGAGGTTCCCGACCTGCGCGAGAACCCGGCCGGGCTGTTCACTCTGCTGCGCGACGCACTGGCCGTTACCCCTGGGGCCGGGCCGGGCGACCGCGTCGGCGAGGCCGACGCCTACCTGGACCGGCATCTGCGTGGTCCTCGCCGCTGGGTGTACGAGCGGGTGCGGCGCAAGGCCCGGGCCGCGCTCGCGGACCGCGAACGGCTGAGGTTCTGCCGCACCCGTGCCTTCGGCGCGGCCAAGCGCATGCTGCGGGCGATCGGCCGCGACCTCGCCCGCGCCGGGGCCATCGACTCCTGGATTGACGTGTTCATGTTGAGGCTGGACGAGGTCGAGGGCGCCTACGAAGGCCTGATCGCCCACGCCGAACTGAGGGAGCTCACCGCACTGCGCCGTCGGCAACTCGCCGCGGACGCCGGGGTACACGCCCCGTCCCGCTTCACCACCCGCGGCGCTCCGTACTGGTCGGGCAATCTGGAGCGGGCCGGCTGGACCAGCGGGCCCGCCGCCCGCAGCGGCGCCCGCGAACTGCGCGGCACCCCCTGCTGCCCCGGTGTCGCCGAAGGGCCGGCGGTGGTCACCGACACCCCGCGGGACATCGGCGGCGGCATCCTGCTCACCTACCGCACCGACCCGGGCTGGGTGGCCGCACTGCCCTCGGCCGCCGCCCTGGTCATCGAACGCGGCAGCCCGCTGACCCATGTGGCCGTCGTGGCACGGGAGCTGGGCATTCCGACCGTGGTCCAGGTCAAGGGCGCCACCACCGAGATCCGCACCGGTACACGGCTGCGCGTGGACGGCGCCGCCGGGACGGTCACCATCGTCCCCGACCCGCCCGCCGACGGCACATCCGTGAACCCGGACACCCGAAGGACGGAGACACATCCGTGATCCTCACCGAGGACCAACTGCAGGGCCTGGTCGACAAGTCACTCGCGCAACTGCCCCGGCACGCCGAGTGGGCCGTGGTGCTCGAGGGTTCCATAGCGGAAGGGTTCGGCAACCCCGCCTCCGACATCGACTTCCTGCTCATCGGCCGCACCGAGGACGACCTGCCCACCATGCCCTCGCTGCTCTTCGTCGACGGCCGCCGGGTGGAGATCCGTACCCGTTCGGTGAACCAACTCGCAGACCAGCTGGAGATCTTGAACGAGCGAGCCACCCGCCCGCGCCGGGTCTCCGAGGACCTGCTCAACCGCTGTCAACGGCTGCTGCACAGCCATCCGCTGCGCGGCCACGCCATGGTCGACGAGATCAAGGCACTCATGACCGCCGAGCACTTCTCCCGCATCGCCCACGACTGGTGGGCACACCGGGCCCGCCACTCACTGCGGCACGCCACGGCACTCCTCTGCCTCGGCGCGGCCGGCGAGGGGGCCGACTGGACCCGCGCCGGACTCGTCCAGGCGGTCAAGGCGTGGGCGGCCACCCGGGGCGAGACCTATCTGGAGCCCAAGTGGCTGTCCATGCAACTGGACCGGGCGGACCGGCCCGACGTCCGCGACCGGTACTGGGAGCTGGAATCCACGGCCCCCGCCTTCGGCGACCCGGACTCGGCCCGCGCGCACCTGTCCGCCTGCCTCGGCTTCGCCGCCGACCTCGGTCTGACCGGTGTCACCGGGAGTCCCGATCGGATCACCCTCGAACGAGTCGCCGGGGTGACAACCTGGGAGACCGGCGAACGGGTCCACGTCATCCGCCGCCGCCGTGAGGTGTTCGCCCTCGGCGACCGCGCCGGAGCCGTCTGGCGCTCTCTCGTTCCGGGCCGGTCGCTGCCCCGCGTGCTCGCCACGGCCCAGGACACCGGCGTGCGCGACCCCGGCCCGCTGCTGGCCGAGTTCCTGCGCTACGGGCTGGTCCGTCTGGCGTGGCAGGGCGCCGGCACCATCACCCCGTCGCTGCCGCTCGCCGCCCCGCCCGGCCCGGTCACGCCGCCCCCCTCCACCGCACAGCCGCTGCTGTCGGTACGCGGAGCAGCCGTCAGCGCCCCCGACGCCGTCGACCTGGTGCCGCTGCCCGCCGAGCGGTTCGCCGCCGCCGCGATGACCCTGGTGTGGGCCAACGTCGTCGTCGAGAACGCCCTCGAGGACCTCACGGGCGCCCGCCGGCGCGGTCAATGGCGGGTCGCCGAACTCACCGCCCGCCGCGCCGTGCACGCCGCGCTGCGCGGCCTTTTCAGCGCGTACGGCGTCAACCCGCTGCCCGCCGACTTCGACCTCGTGCGCCGTTTCGGCCTGCTGCCGCCGGCCACCGAGCCGATCCGGGCCCGCGCCGAGGAACTGCTGCGCCGCACCATCGACTCCGCCGAGCGCGGCGACGCGATGCTCGCGGATCTGCGCGCCTTCGTTGCCCTGGTGCGCGGCACCGCCGGCGCCGACGCCTTCCCCTCGTCCTTCGACTCCGCCGACACCTGGCGGGCCACCCTGGAACTCGGATACGACTGGCTGCGCATCGGCACCCACCTCGACGCGGAACTGCCGATCGAGGAGGCCCGCGACCTGCTGGCCAGTAACGGCGCCCAGCCCCATCAGACCCTGTGACGACCGGGCCTGCAACACCCCGCGGTACGAGGGCAACGCCCGCACCGGGCGACCCGCACGTCCACCATCACGGGCACTTTCTGGAGGAACGACCGATGGCCGACGCCATGACGGTGCTGGTGACCGGCGCCAGCGGTTTCGTGGGCGCGGAAGTGACCGCCCGTCTCACCGCCGCGGGCCACACCGTGCTGGCCCTGCTGCACAGCGCGGACGATCTCGTCCGTAACGACGGCAGAAAGCTCACCCCCGGGCCCGGCGCCCTCACCCCGATCACCGGCGACATCACCCGCGCGGGTCTCGGCCTGACCGACGACCACCGACGCCTCGCCAGGGCCGCCGACCGGATCGTGCACTGCGCCGCCGTCACCGACTTCGGCCTGCCCCAGCAGCGGTACCACAGCATCAACGTCCAGGGCACCCGGCACGTACTGGACCTCGCCCTCGCCGACCACACCCCACTCGTGCACGTCAGCACCGCCTACGTGTGCGGGGAACGCGACGGCACCGCACGTGAGGACGAACTCGACGTCGGCCAACACCCCGGCAACGACTACGAGCAGAGCAAACTGACCGCGGAGACCCTGGTCCGCAAGACCGCCGCGGACGGTCTGCCGGTGACCGTGGTGCGCCCGAGCATCATCACCGGCGCCGCCCGTACCGGCCGCGTCCGCGACTTCAAGACCATCTATCCCGTGCTCAAGGTCTTCACCAGGGGCCTGCTGCGCACCGCCCCCGGCCACTACGACGCCGTCCTGGACCTCGTTCCGGTCGACCACGTCGCCGACCTGGTGGCCGAGGCCGCCATCCGCTTCGAGGACGCCGAGGGCCACACCCTCCACGCGGTCGGCCATGAGCTGACCCTGCGGGACTTCTCCGACGTCCTCGCCGATTACCCGTCGTTCCTGGTGCCGAGGTTCGTCCCCCCGTCCGCGTTCTCCGCGGCGGCCCTGCCCGACCGCGAACGCCCCTACTACGACCGCGTCATCTCCCTCTACGACACCTTCTTCCGGCGGCGCATCCACTTCGACGACGCACAGGCCGCCGCCTTCGGCGGCCGTCCGGCGTCCCCGCGCGGCCGCACCTACCTGCGCCGTCTCCTCGACCACTGCCTCAAGGCCGGTTACCTCGGCCCGCCCCTGCCCCGGGAACCGGCCGCCCCCCGAACCAACGGGAGCACCCAGTGACGAACCACCCGCACCACCCCGCTCACCCCGAGCCCGCGCACGGCATTCCGGTCTCGCCCCTGCTCACCTGCCACCCCGCCAAACAGCAGCTGTACGGTGCGGACACCTACTACCAGGAGAGCTACGAACAACTCCTCGGCCTCACGGACGACGTCCCCGGCTTCGCACATCGTCACGCCGCGCTCCTGCTGAAGCCGGACGCCGTGGTGGCCCGCAGGCTGGAGGCGGCCGTGGAGTGGCTGACCGAGCGGCACTTCCGGATCGTCGGCGCGGCGGTCACCCGGCTGACCCGGACCATGATCCGTTCCCTGTGGTACTTCCAGTGGAACCTCGCCACCCCCCACCGCAGGCGGCTCGCCGCACTCTTCCTGGAGGATGCCGACGCCCTCGTCCTGGTCGTCCGCGCCGACCGCCCTCTGGACGTACCGGCCTGCGTCGAACTGACCCGGCTCAAGGGACCCACCGACCCGGACGCACGGGTGCCCGGCCAGCTCCGCCATCTCCTCGGCCGCTACAGCTATCTGCTCAACCTGGTGCACACCCCCGACGAACCGGCCGACCTACTAAGGGAGTTGGCCGTCCACTTCGACGACGCCGGTCGCGCCCGCCTCTTCCGGTCCGCGCTGGCGGACGCGGACCACACCGGGCACGCCCTGGAGCTGGCCGACCGGCTGTACGCCGCCACCAAGCCCCGCGACCTCGACTTCGAACCAGCCGTAGAACGGCTGCGCCAGGCCCTCTCCCGTCGCCTCGGCCCCGGCACGGCCGCCGACCCACGTCAGTTACTGGAGTGGGCCTGGAACCACGGCAGCGACGTCGATCCCTGGGACACCGTCATCGTCGGCTCCAAGGTGCTCCCCATGCGCCGGCCCGGCCGAGCCCCGGTCCTCGACGGGGCCGACGTCGAGACATGGCGCCGCCACCTGACCGCCCTCCGCGTCACCGCGAACCGAACGCGAACTGAACATGAACCGAACGCGAACTGAGAAGGAGCAGCCCATGCAGTTCGCCCGGACACTCCCGAAGGAACTGGTGCACCGGGCCGCGATCGCCGAGGTCTTCCTGACCGACGCGGAGCGCCGCAACGAGGACGAGGTGCTGCTCGCAGCTCAGCTTCCCCGCCTGCACCCCTTTCACGACGACACCCTCGGCCCGCGCACCCACCACGACCCCCTCATGGTGCTGGAGGCATGCCGACAGGCCATCTTCGTGGTGGCCCACCGCTATCTCGACGTACCGCTGGACCACAAGTTCCTGCTCCGCACGGTCGAGCTGAACGTCCTCGACCCGGCTGCCCTGGCACCCGGCGCCACCCCCACCGAGGCCGTCATCGACGCCCGTATCGAGCACCGGTTGAGAAGCCGGACCGGGATGACAGGGCTGCAGCTGCGCTTCACCACGACCATCGGCGCCCGTGAGGCGATGTCCGCCCGCATCGACTACTCATGGATGCCGCCCGAGGACTGGACGCGGCTGCGGGCCGGGCAGCGCAGAGCGCTCGGCCTGACCGAGCCCCCGGTCGCGCTGCGGGGGTCGCGCGCCCACCCCGCCCTGGTCGGCCGCCGTGACCCCGCCAACACGGTCATCTCGCCGCCCCGCACCACCAGCGACGGTGGCTGGAGGGCCCGCCTGGTCGCCGAGACCACGCACCCGACCTTGTACGACCACTGGGTCGACCACGTGCCCGGAATGCTGGAACTGGAGGCGTTCCGGCAACTGGCCCTGGCCGCCGCCGTGGCCCCGGGCACCAAGCGCAGGCCCATGGTGCTGCCCGTCGGCCTGGTCGCGCGGTTCCGCCGCTTCGCCGAGATGGACCTGCCCCTGGAGTGTCTCACCGCCCCGGTTCTGCCCGGAGCGGACGTCGAGTGCACCCTGCACCAGCTGGGCGCCCCGGTCGCCGAGGCCCGCATCAGCCTCGCCGACCGGGACACGACCGACCTGGCCGGGGTTTGCGCGGGCACCGGCGCAGGCCACGAAGCCGCGGGCGGGGACATCCCGCGGTGACCACGGTCCTGCCCCAAGTCCCCGCCCGGCTGGGCCGTTTCGTGCTGTGCAGGTTCCGGCCCCATCTCTACGCGACCTACGGACTGCTGTGGGTCCTTGCCCTGGAGAGCTCGGCGGTGGCACTGACCGGCACGGCCTGGCGGCCGACCGGAGCCACCTGGGTGCGGGTGGTGAGCGTCGTACTGGCCCTGCTGTTCCTGCGGATGCTGGACGAGCAGAAGGACTTCGAGTACGACCGAGTCCACCACCCGGACCGGCCGCTGGTCACCGGCGCGATCACCGTCGCCGAACTGCGCCGCGGCATGGCCGTCCTGACCGTCGTGACGGTGGCCCTGAACGCCGTCCTGTCGCTGACAGCCGTCCTGCTGATCCTCTCTGCTCTCGGCTACGGCCTGCTGCTTGCCGCCCTGGAGGGCCTGTCGCGGACCGTGCGCGACCGGCAGCTGATCGGCCTCGCGGTGGCCTGCCCGGTGCAGCTGCTGCTCGGCGTCTACGTGTACGGTTCGCTGGCCGCCGCCGGGACCGTCAGTGTCGACTGGCACGGTGCGGTGCTGCTGGCGCTGTGCGCCTGCGTCTTCCTGCACTTCGAGTTCGCCCGCAAGACGGCCTGGGAGACACCGCCGGGTGCGCGTCTGTACTCGGCCGACCTCGGCCCCCGGCGCAGCGCCGCCGTCACCGCCGGCCTCGCGGCGGGAGCGGTCGGCTGCCAGATCGCCCTGTTCTCCCCGGCCCGCCCGGCCGGGTGGCTGCCCTGTCTGATGGCGGCCCTGCCCGCGTGGGGCCTGGCGCGGTTCCTGGTGACGCGCCGTGGCGGCTGGCCGCTGTCGACCGCGACGGGCTTCGTCGTGGGGACCTATCTCGCCCTGGTCGTTCGCGCGGTGCTGCTGCCTTCGGCACTGAAGAACCGGTGATCTGTCACGGCGTCAGGGGACGAGGACGATTTTGCCGCGGTTGCCGCGGTTGCCGCGGTTGCGGCGGGCTTCCACGGCTGCGTGGGCCTGTGGGGCTCGGCCAGCGGGTAGGTCCGCCACAGGGGCAGGTCGAGCCGGCCGGCGGCGATCAGGTGGGCCAGTTGCGGCAAGGCCTGCGGGAAGCGGTCCGCCGGATCAGTGCCGGTGAACAGCACACCGTGCCGGGCGGCCGCCGGGTCGGCGATGGTGATGACCTTGTCCGCATCACCGACCAGGGCGACGGAGTCGGGGAGCACGCCCGCGCCGGATGCGTCGAACACGGCGTCCACGCCGTCCGGGGCGGCGGCCCTGACCCGCTCCAGCCAGCCATCCCCGTACCGGACGGCGACGGCGCCCAGCCCGGTGACACGCTCGATGTCCTCCTCCGCCACCGTGCCGACCACGGTGATACCGCGGGCGGAGGCCAGCTGGACCGCCACGGTGCCGACACTGCCGCCCGCGCCATGGATCAGGAGCGTCTGCCCCTCCCGGACGCCGAGGTGCTCCAGCGCCCGGTAGGCAGCCTCGCCCACGGTGATCATTGCGGCCGCGGTCTCGAACGACAGCTCCCTGGGCTTGGCGAACGGCCGGTCCAGCAGCGCGTATTCGCTGTAGCCGCCGACCGTGGCCACCCCGAAGACCTCCTCGCCGACCGAGAACGCGGCGCCCTCGCCGACCTCGTCGACGACACCGGCCACGTCCCAGCCCGGGACCATCGGGAAGTCGACCGGGAAGACGCCCTGCATCATCCCCGCGCGTATCCGCACGTCGATCGGGTTCACCGCGGCCGCCCGCACACGGATCCGCAGCTGCCCCGGACCGGGTTCCGGGGCGGCGACCTGCGAGACGGTGAGGACCTCCGGTCCGCCGTACCCGGTGTACGGGCCTGTTCTCGCCCGGCTGTTCCTCGACCGCGGCCAGGTGACCGACACCTTCATCGATGCCGTGGTCACCCAGTGGCTCACCGGCCGCATCGGCCCAGGAGGGCCGCCGAGTCCCGCAAAGCGGCGATGACTCTCGCCTGGCGTACGGGACTTCGCCTCGTCGCAACTCAAGTTGCATCTGCCGAGCAACGGGCGTTTCCTTACCTTGAGAACTGTGTACTCACGGTTCAATTCGAAACAGTCTCGCCCTCCCTGAGCGAGGCGATGCGGAGGAAATCGCGTAAGGGCCTTGCCCCTTTTCGAATGGGCGCTGCGCTCGCATGCCCGCAGGTTGGGAAACGTTGAATCCTTGCCATTTCGTCAGCGGGCAGTCTGTACACGCCTTTGGGTAACGACGAACGTGACAGCCGGGACTGCGTTGATGTACCCCGGCAACCACATCCGATACCCGAGGAGGAGAAAAGATGATGCGTATCCTCGAACGCCGTAGTGCTGTCATCGTCACCACGGCGCTACTGACCGCCACAGGGATCGCCGCTCCGGCCGCTGCGGTATCCGCGCCCGCGAAGGACGCCATCGCTCTGAGGCCGACCGACGTCAACATCAACAAGAACGTCACCTTCGGGGGAGGGGTGCCTGTCGGCGGCTGGTACTCGCTGACCGTGTTCCCCACGGGGAGCTACAACTACTCCGGCCACATGCACGATTCGGGTGCCCCCAGCTACAACCTCGCCGGTGTGTGCGTGGTGCGCTTCAAAAACGGCACGGCTTTCGTGTTCCAGACCGCCGGACGCATGCACGGCACCTTCGAGTCCGGGTCCCGCGACTACAACTGGAACACCAGCGGGTCGAGAAGGGCCATCGCCGATGCCTGGAGGGCATCACGTGGCAGCTGGAAAGCCAGCTGCAACTCAAAGGTCAACGCGGATCTCCATGGCATGGTCAACTCGGCGATGCAGGCCGTCGGTTACGCGTCGACCGTCATCGGGATCGTTGCCTGACATTCGGAGCTGCCCGTGCGGCCGTCCGCTGTCGGCCGCCTCCCTCCGCGTACAACTCGCAGATGAGGGCGACGGCTTCCGCGGTGGCAGGATGCGGGTCACGGCGTGACCAGACGACGTTCACGGGAACCGGCCCGGCTCCCCGCAAGGGGCGAAAGGCGATGCCTTCACGGCGGTATTGCGTCGCCGTGCTTTGCGGGGTGATGCCGATACAGCGTCCCGTCGTGATCGCAGCGAGCCAGTCGTCGATGTCCTTGGTGTACTCATGGACGGACGGTCGCCGGCGGGCCACAGTTCGGGCGTCGTGGTGCCCGTGCGGCGATCGACGACGGACGGTACGTCCCCGGGTGTCGTCCAGGCTGATGGAGCGGCGCCTGGCCCACGGATCGTCCACCGCGACGGCCACCACCCGTCGTTCGAGTCCGACGACGGTGCTGGCGAACCGCTGGGAGTCGAAGGGACCCCGGACGACCGCGAGGTCGCACACCCCTTCGGCCAGACCTCCTGTGGAGGTGTTGGTGCGGATCAGCTGCAGCTCGATTTCCGGGTGCGCGGCTGCCCAGCGGCGCTGGAAGGCGGCGGTGTGGTGGCCCGTCGCGGACCAGGCGTGCCCGATCCGCAGCCTGGTGTGACCGGTGGCGACCTCCCGGGCCAGTGCGTCGGCCTCCCCGCAAGGAGGTGGCGGGCACGTGCCAGGACCAGGGTGCCGGACGGCGTCAGCACGATGCTCCGGCTGGTGCGGTGCAGCAGCCGGGCCCCCGGGGCGGTCTCCAGGCCGGCCAGGGTGCGGGAGACCCCGCCTGCGACACGCCCAGCTCCAAAGCGGCATCGGTGAAGCTGCCGGTGTCGACGATCACCACCGGACAGCCGCGGCGTCCTGCTGGGCCGCCTACATCCTGCTCAACCGCCTCGTCGGCGCCCGCCTCGCCGGGACCGGGGGTCCCGGCGCCGCGGCCGCTCTGTCCGGGCTGCTCTACGTTCCGGTAGGCGTGTTCGTCTTGGCGCACCACACACCGACCCTCTAGGCACTCGCCTGCGCGGCGGCGGCCGGCGTGCTGTCCTCGGCGGTGCCCTTCCTCGTGGACATGCTCGCCCTGCGCAAGGTGCGCACCCAGTTCTTCTGGGTGTTCATGAGCGTTCATCCCGTCATCGCCGCCCTCATCGGCCTGCTCGTGCTCGGCCAGAGCCTGCCGAGCACCGACTGGCTCGCGATCACCGCGATCGTCGGCGCCAACACCACCAGCGCCCTCGCAGCCGCTCCCCGCCCCGTTCCGGCACCGAACTCGCAGCTCGCCGCGGCTGCTTGGGGGGAGGCGGGGCCGGCTCAACCGGCAACCGCCTTGCCGCACAACGAGACGCGCACAGGCGTGCGTTCGGTCAGGCCTGGTGGCAGGACGGGCGCGTCGTGGCGCGGAGCGCCGGGTCGTTGCGCAGCCGGACGAAGGTCAGGAACAGAGTGAGCGCCTGCACCAGGGCGCACACCGAGATGACGTCGGCCAGGTACGGCGGCGGAGTGAGGGCGAGCAGGATGCCCGCCACCGGGAAGGGCAGCAGCAGGAGCAGGATGGTCAGGGAGAGCGTCGCGCCGAAGGCCGCGGGCGGGATGATCAGCGCGCGGAGGGTGCGCAGGACGACGGTGAGCCCTCCGTCGGCGGCCATGAAGAGAGCCACGAGGGCCACGTAGCGGGTGTAGGAGGGGGCCTGTGGCACGGCGAGGCAGGCGGCTGCCGCGACGGTCGCGCTGATGACCCCGACCCCCCACAGGCCCAGCCGGTTGAGGGCGAACCTGCAGCAGGTCACCGCGAGGAGGGTGGCGGCCGCGGCGACCGACCAGAGCGTGCCGACGGCGGCCGCGGACCGGCCGAAGCGCTCCTCCACGAGGACGGGGCTGGCCGACTGCAGCAGGCCGAGCGTGAGATTGGACCAGGCGAGCCCGGCCACGAGCCGTCGCAGGGACGGCAGGGAGCGCAGGGTCTGCCATCCTTCCCGCAGGCCACCGCCCGACCGCTGGCGTGCGGCACGTAGGGGGGTGGGCGGGGTCTGAAGAGCGAGTGCGGCGGACAGACAGGACAGCACGCACAGGCACACCAGCATGCGGGTCGGCCCGGTGAGCAGGAGGACGCCGCCCAGCGCCGGCCCGACGAGGGTGGCCGTCTGGTCGACGCCGATCAGCACCGACTGCACCTTGTGGGACTGCCCTTCGTCCCGGCGGCTGACGATGGCGCCGACGGCCTCGTTGGCGATGAAGCCGAACTGTGTCAACGCTCCGGTCACGGCGGCCAGTGCCATGACGGTGACAGTCTCGGCCGTACCCGGCCGCAAGAGGGCCAGTGCGACACCGGCGCCCGCTACCACCAGGGCGCGGGCGAGCGAGGCGGCAAAGCACACGATCGCCGCGCCGCTGCGGTCCACCAGGGCGCCGGCGAAGCCGAACGCGGCCACCCGGGGTATCCATTCCAGCGCGAAGGCCAGACCCGTCAGTGACGCGGAGCCGGTGGTGGCCAGTACGACGAGGGGCATGGCGTAGGTCGCCAAGGAGTAGGCGAGCGCCTCGCATGCGCGCGGTGCGTAGATCCGCCGGAACAGGCTGCCCGTGGGGATTGCCGCGTGCCGGCCGGCTGGTTGGATCTCGTACGGGGGGACAGTCACGAAGGGGGCTTTCTTCGGTGAGCGGGGCAAGGACAAAGAGGGTGTTACCAGCCGCTCACGCGGAGGGAAGCACTTCACCCATCACGAGCATGGTCATGACATGTCTGTGAATCAGGTGAACTCCGCTCGACAACAGGAGTCATGGACAGCAAGTGGCACGTCGGCAGGCCTTGTTGAGTGGTGAACTACGGAGCGGTAACAAGATAGCGGAAGAAACCTCTGTGGCAGAGGCCCCGATGCGGATGACCGGCCGCAAGTACGCAACGGTGCGGCATGTGTTCAGCCGCAGCTGAGCAGCCCGGCATTGACCTTGGCGGTCAGGATTCGATGCACGCTGTCGTTCACCTTGGCCCGGAAGGAGGCGTCCTGCTGCATTCGGGTCTGGATCGCCTGCGCCATCGCCGGCACCGTGCTCGGCTGCACCGTGAGGATCATGTTGCCGCCCGCCGTCAGGAAGTTCACCGCGCGCTGGGCCGAGGTGAAGGACCGCACCGCCACCGCCTGTCCGAGGTCGTCGGAGATGACCACGCCGTTGAAGCCGAGTTGGGTGCGCAGCAGCCGACCGATGACGGTCGGCGAGAAGGCCGCCAGGTGCTTGGAGTCGATTTTGGTGTACGTGGCCAGCGACACCATCACGAACGGCGAGCCGTTCTTGATGCCGGTTCGGAACGGCGTGAGGCTGGAACTGGTGGCGGTCGTCACCGAGTCCGTGACGTTCGCCGTGGTGTCGGTGTTGCCGATCACCTGGCCAAGCCCGGGGAAGTGCTTCAGCGTCGTCATCACACCCGCCTGCCTGAAACCGGCGGCGAAGGCGCCGCTGTGCGAGGTCACGGTGTCGGGCGTATGGCCGAACTCACGGTGGAAACTGCCGATGGGAACGTTGCGCGTGTCCAGAGCGGCCGGGACGACGTCCGCGACCGGGGCCAGGTTCAGGTCCACCCCGGAGGCCTTCAGCTGGCCGGCCCAGCCGGCGGCCTGGGTGCGCAGCGTGCTGGTCGACCAGCTTCCCTGGGTCAGCGCGCTCGGCATGGTCGAGAAGCCGGGGCCGTTCAGAACCTGCACCCGGCCCCCCTCCTGGTCGGTGGCGACCATCAGCCCGACCCGCCGGCCGGCGACCGTGTCGGCCTGCCCTCTGATGCCGTCGACCAGCTTCCGGGTCGCCTTGGTGCCGGCGCTGCTGCGCCCGGTCAGCATGATGGAGCCCACGTGGTGATCACGTAGCGTACGCAGCTGGGTCCGGTCGGGGGTGGCGGCCGATATTCCGCCCATGAAGAGCTGCCCGATGCGCTGGGCCTGGGTCATACCGTTGAAGACCCGGTCGGCGCAGGTGGCGTTCGACGCCGTCGGAGCGCTGCGCAGTGCGGCGATACGACTACTTGGAGTGATCGAACCCGTGGACGCGGGTCCGGCGCTCGCCTGGACCACCGATTCGTTCGAGGCCGTGACGACCAGCACCGCGGTGGCCAGTGGGACCGCCGTGCGCAGGGCTGCGGAATGGCGGCCGCCGAGCCACCGGACACGTGCTGTCATGAATCTGCTCCTGCCCTCGACGCCGTTGCAGAACGGCGTCGAGTCATGGGCCTCGGTTCACTTCTGTTACAGCGAGTTCGGTTCTGTACGTCATCACGTTACGCTGCCGCGCCATTACGCGCGCTATTTGCGCCTCCACCGGCGATCGGCGTCACCGCTTCCCGCTCCGGCAGGCGCAGAAGGCCTTGCGGGCGCCCCTGCGGCGACTTGACGCCCGGAGCTCTCGGCCTTGTTCGCGCCTTGTTCGCCACGATCACCGGAAACCGCTCCCAACTCTCGCCCGGGACAACGTGGGTCCCCGGCGCAGGTGGGTCTAGCCTCGGAAACAGAGGAACAAAAGATGGGAGGTCGCCGACGATGCCGCAGGACGAGGCCGTGATCGGCTGCACCGGCGAGGTACTCCTGCCCACCCGCGGATCCGCCGGGCCCGGGGAGATCCTGGTGCGGGTCAGAGGCGGCTCCGAGACGTTCCTGGCCTGGTCGCCGGAGCCCCTGCCGAAGGGAGCCACCGTGCTCGTGATCGAGTCCCGCGGGCGCCGCGCCGTCGACGTCATCGAGTGGGCGGATCCGTTGGACGCAGCGTGCGGCGACGCCGCCGACACCGGCTGAGGAGAAGACATGTTCGGATACCGCGTTCCCGCTCCCGACGAGGCGATGCTGATCTCGGGCGGGCGACGGGGACTGGGGGGCGCACCGTTCCGAGTGGTGACGGGGCACGGCAAGTTCGTCCTGCCGATCTTCCGCAAGACCCGCTTCCTCACGCTGTCGATGTGCGAGGCCGAGGTCACGGAGACCTGTGTCACCCGGCAGGGCATCTCGCTGCACGTCCGTGCCGTGATCGCGTTCAAGGTCGGCAACGACACCGAGAGCATCATCAACGCCGGGCAGCGCTTCCTCTCCGACCAGCAGCAGATGTCGGTCCTGACGGGCCGGATCTTCGCCGGCCATCTGCGCGCGATCATCGGCTCCATGACCGTCGAGGAGATCGTGACCGAGCGGCAGAAGCTCGCCGCGGAGGTGCTGGACACGTCGAAGACCGAGATGGCGAAGATCGGTCTCATCGTGGACTCGCTGCAGATCCAGTCGATCGACGACGGGGACACCGGTTACATCGACGCGATGTCCGCGCCGCACCGGGCCGCCATCCAGCGGCAGGCCCAGATCGCCCAGGCCCAGGCCACCCAGGCTTCGGTCGAGGCGGAACAAGCGGCGGCGCGCAACCAGGCCGAGTACGCCCGGCAGACCGCGATCGTGAAGGCGCAGTACTCGGCCGAAGTGGACCGTGCGCAGGCGAAGGCCGGCCAGGCCGGACCACTGGCACAGGCGCACGCCCAGCAGGAGGTGCTCGCCGCTCAGACCGAAATCGCCCAGCGTCAGGCCCAGTTGCGCCAGCAGCAGTTGGTGGCGGAGGTCATCAAGCCCGCCGAGGCCGAAGCCCAGCGGATCAGGGTGCTCGCCGCCGCAGAAGCGGAACGCATGAGGATCCAGGCCGAGGCGGCGGCCTCGCACGACCGTGTCGCGCTCGACCGGATGCTGATCGACCAGCTCCCCCAGATCGTCAAGGAGGCCGCGGGCGGCCTCTCGGGCGCCAACGTCAACGTACTGAACGGTGCGGACGGCCTCGGTGAGATCGCGGCCGGACTGGTCGGCCAGGGACTGACGATCCTGGACTCGGTCCGGCAGAACCTGAACGGCCAGAGCGCCGCCGGTCGCCCGGCGAAGACCGACACGCTGCTCGCACTGCAGGGCTATCTCCCCGCCTCGCAGACGGACACCGCCGAGAAGCGGGAGAAGGAGACGAACAACGGGCCGGTCGACGGCGGCGCCTAGGGGGTGTCGTTCCGATCAGCGCTGGAGGAGGAGCCCGCCATGCCCGTGCCACACGCAGAGGTGGGGGTGCTGATCGTCGGTGCTGGGCCGGTCGGGCTCACCGCCCGAGCCCTGCTGGAACGCTGGGGCGTGCGGGCCCTGTTGGTCGAGAAGCGCCGTGAGCTGTCACCTTTTCCCCGGTCCCGGCCGGCACGTTCAAGGGCAGTCCGGAACAGGGCTATGCGGTCCATGTCGAGATCGAGGACGTCGTGGCCGACCTGTCACTGACGCCCGAAGTGCCGCCGTGGCGCCCGGAGACGGGACACGTGTTCTTCGGGGAGAACGAGGAGCACTACATCGCCTGGCTGCCGGTGGCGGCGAGGAACGCGGCCCGGGTCACCCTCGTCCGCGACGGCCGCACCGAGCGCCTGACAGGCGTGGGCTACCACGACCACAACTGGGGCAACATCGCCCCGCGCAAAGTGCTGGACCACTGGTACTGGGGCAGGGCCTGTGTGGGCGACTACACCGTGGTCACGCTGATGTTCGTCGCCGACGAGCTCTACGGCAAGGCGGAGATGCCGGCCTTCCTGGTCGCCGAGTCCGGCGAGATCCTGGCCTCCGCCGTAGGCGCGGACAGCCTGGCCTTCTCCGCGGACGACGTCGTGGTGAACGAACGGAGCGGGGTGCCGGTCGCGAAGCGGCTGCGGTACCGGACGGGGGACGAGTCCGTCTCATACGCAGTGATCTTCGAACACCGCAAGGACGCGTTCTGGCTGGACTTCGGCAGCACCGGTGCATACCACCGCTTCATCGGCGACGTCACCGTCGAGCACACGTGCAACGGCCGGACCGAGACGGCGCGGGGCCGGACGCTCTGGGAGCTCCTCCACTTCGGGCCCCGCCCCGTAAAGCACGACGACGCGACCGGAGAACCGCCGGACCACCTCCCGACGATCGGCCACCAGGCCTGAGCGACGGCTCCGGCGCCCTCCGAGCATGGCCTGGAAGCCCCTGGAGTTTCACCAGGGGCGCGGTGTCGCGCGGAGGTGTGCCCTCTACTGGCGCGGTCGTTCCAAGGTGATCAGCAAGCCCTCGACCGCGCCCGGGCCGATGCGGCCCTTGACGTCCGCGGACGTTATCGCCTTGAGCGCCCAGCCGTCCTCGGCATGCTTGTTGAGAACCTTCTCCAGCTTGTCGCTGTCCAGGGCATCGCCGATCAGCGACTCCCGGAAGGTGACGACCTTGTACTCGTACGTGTAGGGCCGGCTCATGGCGCTGGGTTCTCCTGCGGGTTGGTGCTGCGGTTGCCGGAGTCAGTTAATCATCGTTCGGAGCTGAACGACCCGGGAGGTGCAGGGCTCGTACCGGAGGAGTTCCAAGGCCGGTAGGTCCGTTGGGAGCGGGCACCTCGCGTGCGATCACGTGGGCGGCGCCGGCGCCCGTGGTGGTCAGCTGCCCGAGGCCGTGCTCCCAGCTGACCGCGGGCCGGGGGTGAGTGTCGTCCAGCCAGTCGTAGATACGGGCCAGGGCGAGTCCCTGAGCGCCCGCCTGGCAGCGCGCGTCCGCGCCTTCTTGCGCGGTGAACTCGATCCGCGGGGGGGCGGCTCCCATCACGTACATGCCGTGGCTCAACGCCCAGCGCATGACCGGGTTGGCGGCGATCAAGTGGTCCAGTTGGGCGTCGAGTTCCGGGTCCGAGGCCGCGCGAAGCCGCCGTGCGACCTCGGCACGGTCGCCGGGGACGATGGCCCGACACCGGCACCCTGCACGGTGATCTGACGGAGTGGGCGACCGCGGGTGCCCCCAGCCTCGTGCGCCCCGCAGGGCAGCTGATCCTGCGTGCCCTGGCCATGTCCCTGCCCGTATCATGCCGGCCGCCCGCGCCTACCCCCAGGCTCTCGTCGAGCGCTTCGGGCCGCGAGGTCCGGCCTGGTCCTCTGCTAGGAAAACGGGCCCTCGCTGGTGAAGCGGCGCAGGTGGTGGGCGAAGGTCTCGGCTTCGCCGGGGGCCCAGGTGGACAGGCTGGCCGTGATGTGGGCGGCCAGGCGTGCACGTAGTTCCTGTACCGCGAGGTGGCCCCGGTCGGTGAGGACGAGCAGGTGTGCGCGTCGGTCGGTGGGGTCTGTTTCGCGGCGGATGAGGCCGGCCGCCTCCAGGCGGGAGGCGCGGCGGGTGACGCCGGAGCGGTCGATCCCGACGTCGGGGGCGAGGTCGGCGGCGCTGCGGGGTCCGGTCCGGGCCAGTGCGCTGAGGACCGGGTAGGTCTGTTCGTCCACCCCCTCGCCCATGTCCTGGGTGAGCTGTCTGTGCAGTTGGGTGCGTGTGGTGCGCCTGAGGAGGATGCCGAGCGCGTCGGCGATGTCGTGTCCCACCGCGTTGTCCATGCCCCAAGAATAGCGTGCGTAGCGCACGCGTTGCCTGCTACAGTGAAGGGGATGCGTGCGAAACGCACGCACATTCGTCCTTGCCCTGACTCGCTCCTGCCCTGAAAGGAATTCCCATGACCCGCACCGGGATCCGCGCCGCCCTCGCCGACCTGATCTTCAACCGCGACCTCACCGTCGCGGACGCCGTCGACCGCCACTTCACCCCCGACTACCGCCAGCGCACGGACGGGCGGTGGGCCGACCGCGGCGAGTTCATCGAGCACATCACCCACGTACGCGGCCTCGTCGCCGACGGCCATGTCGAGATACACGAAGAGCTCTACGACGGCAGCCGGTACGCCGACCGGCACACCGTCCACATCACCAAGACGGACGGCTCCACGGTGAGCATGGAGGTCTACGTCTTCGCCGACCTCGCACCCGACGGCCGGTTCAGCCGCATCGAGGAGACCACCCTGATGCTCCAGGGCTCCGACGCCGATCGCAACATCGGCAGCGCCCGCTAGTGCCCCGGCAGGCAACGTTCGCCCCGTCGCGACGCCCGGCACGCATTCTCGCCGCACCGGCCGAAAGCCCAAGTACGTCCAGTACGAGGACTTCCGGCCGGCACGCCGAGAGCACGCACCGGACGTCACTCCTTGACGGGC
>NZ_JBEYZY010000058.1:0-29868 GCF_040646295.1 Streptomyces sp. NPDC046197
CCTCCGGGGCACTCGCAATGGCTTCGACACCATGCGAACTACCAGAGGTCCCGCCCTCTTGACAGGGCGCACACATCCTTAACGCACTGGCGTTGCCGCGGGGTGGTGTAGTCACGGCAGTTGTTTCGGTTCCGGTTGTGGGGTGATCTCGGGTTCGGGTTCGGTTGGCTTGGTGGTGAAGAGCTCGGCCATGGAGGCTTCGGAGAGGTAGCGGCGGTCGAAGACCTGCCACTCGTCGTGGAGTTCGGCCAGGACCGCGGCGGCGAGCCGGTCCAGGGCGGTGGGGTTGGGGAAGACCTGGACGACGTCGGCCCGTCGTTTGATCTCCCGGTTCAGCCGCTCCAGCGGGTTGGTCGACCAGATCTTCTTCCAGTGCGCCGGCGGGAAGTCGGCGAACGCGGTGATGTCGGTTGCGGCCTCCAGCAGCATCGTCTTGACCTGCGGGAACTGCCGTCCGAGCATGTCGGCGACCACGTTCAGCTGGGTGCGCACCTGCTCGCCGGTGGTCTGCGCGAAGATGGTGCGGATGGTGGCGGCGACCATCTCCCCTAAGCCCCTCTCGATCACCGAGAACACGTCCCGGACGAAGTGAACCCGGCACCTTTGCCAGGCCGCGCCGAGGAAAACGGTGCGGATCGCGGCCACCAGACCGCTGTGGCTGTCGGAGATGACCAGCTGGACGTTCTCCAGGCCGCGGGCCCGCAGCGAGCGCAGGAACTTCGTCCAGAACGGCTTCGACTCGCTGTCGCCGACCATCAGCCCGAGGATCTCGCGGTGCCCGGTGACGGAGATCCCGGTGGCGATGACCACGGCCTGCGATGCGATCCGGTGATTCACCCTCGCCTTGCAGTAGGTGGCGTCCAGGAAGACGTAGGGGAAGACGGTGTGGTCCAGCGGCCGCTCCTTGAACGCGGTCAGTTCCTGGTCCAGCTCACCGCAGATGCGGGAGACCTCGGACTTGGAGATCCCGCTGTCCGCACCGAGTGCTTTGACCAGGTCGTCGACCGAGCGGTTCGAGACACCGTGCACGTATGCCTCCATCACCACGGCGAACAACGCCCGGTCGATCCTCCGCCGGCGTTCCAGCAACGACGGGAAGAACGACCCGCTCCGCACCTTCGGGATCTTCAGGTCCAGGTCACCGGCCTGCGTGGTCAGCAGCCTGTCCCGGTGTCCATGGCGCCAGGTCGTGCGCGTCTGGGAGTGCTCACGCGGCGCGGCACCGATCACATCGGTGGCCTCGGCCTCGATCAGCTCCTGCAGGATGCGCTCGCACACCACCCTGATTGCTTCCACTCCATCGGCCCGACGTAGACACCTCACGGCACTAACGTGTCAAGCTGCGGCGGCGAGCGCGGTGGGGAAGGCGGTCTGTTCGTCGAACAGCTCGTGCTCTTGAAGGCAGTGATAGAGCTGGCCGAGCATGCGGTTGAAGAGATTGCGCTGTGCGGCTGCGTGCCAGTCACCATGGTCGTCCCGGCGGCGCCGGTAGTGGGCCTTGGCTCCGGGTGAGGCGGTGATCGCGGAGAACGCCCAGAGGTATCCGGCGTGGTTGAGGCGGTCGTTCTTGATCCAGCGGCGGGTAATGCTCGACTTCTTGCCGGAGGCCCTGGTGATGGGCGATGAGCCTGCGTAGGCCTTCAGGCTGCGGGCGTCGGCGAAGCGTGTGTGATCGTCCCCGATTTCGGCGAGGACCCGGGCACCGAGCTGGACGCCCAGTCCGGGGAAGCTCAGGAGCACCTCGGCGTCCGGGTGCTGGGGGAACGTCTCTTCCACCGCCTTCGCGAGGTCATCGGCGGCGGTGCAGGCCGCCTCCAACTGGACTACGAGGGCGAGCATCTGCTTGCCGAGTGCCTCCTCGACCAGCGGCAGCTGATGGGCGTAGTCGCCGCGGAAGATGTCTCGCAGCCGGTCGGCCTCGGCTTCGATGCCGCGTTTGCGGCCGGCCCGCCTGAGTGCGGCCTGGATCTGGGCTCGGGTCAGCCGCGCGGCCTTGGCAGGCGTCGGTGCGGACTTGAGCAGTTCCCGGGCCTCTGGTCGGCACAGGCCGTTGGCCCAGGTGCCGACGGCGTCCAGGGCTGCGGGGTAGAACTCCCGCAGGAGGGATCGGAGCTGGTTGGCGATCTGCTGCCGGTTCCAGGTGGCGTCCTGCTGGGCGCGCGCCAGGACGGCGATCGCGCGGGCCAGGTCGCTGTCGTCGGGCAGCGGCCGGTGGGCGTGCATATCGGTGCGCAGGATATTCGCGAGCACGAGTGCATCGCCGGGGTCGGACTTCTTGCGCGAGACGGCGTGCCGGTCGCGGTAGCGGGCGGCGGCCATCGGGTTGATCGCGAAGACCTTGCGCGTGCCGGTCCGCAGGACGGCGACCAGCAGGCCGCGGGAGGTCTCGATCGCTACCGGGATGGGATCCTCCTCGCTGTCGCCATGCTCGGCGAGCAGGTCCAGGAGGATCTTGTAGCCGGACACGTCGTCGGTGATGTGCCGCTTGGCGACGAGCTGGCCGGTGTCGTCGACCAGGGCGACGTCGTGTGTCTTCTCGGCCCAGTCGATACCGCAATAGATCAAGGGTGTGCCCTCCCAGTGGAACGGATGCTTGCGCTGGTCACGAGCGCATGCGGAGCCACGCGTCGTACTAATCCCAGGCCTCGACCAGGCGCGGTGGCCATAGTGGTGGACCATCCGCGGTCGGGCGTTGTCAGTGACGGCTGTCAGGATCTGCAGTCATGGGAAAACGGAGAAGCGACAATGAGGTGGCTGCAGTTCGGGCCCGGCTGAGGGATGAGTTCGTGTCCAACCTGTCCAGGCCGGGGACGCCTCTGGCGGATATGCCGCTGTCCTCCACGGACCGGTGCCAGTGGCGCTGCTCCGCAGACGAGTGCGGCCACCAGTGGCCCGCCCAGTTCCGGTTTCGCACCCGTGCCATCAAACCCACCGGGTGCCCTGAGTGCTGGAAGCGTCGCAACCGGGTTCCCGGCCCGGGGGAATCGCTGACCGAAGTGAATGCTGCGCTGGCACGGCAGTTCCGCCGCAACCTCAGCCGGCCTGAGCGGGGGCCGGACACCCTCCTTCCGCATTCCCATGACCTGTGCGAGTGGCAGTGCGGGCAGGGGCATTTCTGGCCGGCGAAGGTCGCCAACCGCACCAACGGGCGTGGCTGCCCGGACTGCACCGGCCACGGCCGGTCCCCGTTCGAGTGCAACGTCGCCATGCTGGTCGAGGCCGCTTCCGGGCTCAGCGTGGAGGTGGACCAACGCGTCCGCCTTCCCGGGCGCAGACAGGACCGCTTCGACCTGTACCTGCCTGAGCCGGCGCCGGGGCTGCTGATCGACCTGGATCCGCAATGGACGCACGACAGGCCAGGAAGCCTGGAGCGTGACACCGCGAAGACGAAGGCGGCCCTCGCCGCCGGACTCGACGTGGAGCGCATCCGCAGCCGCGGCCTGCCCCCTGTGCCCGTGAATGGGCTTTTCCACCATGAGGCAGGGCCGGGCGTGGACCCCGAACAGTGGGCAGAAGCGGTGGGTTTCGCGCTGCGCCGCCGTGGTCTTTCCTGGCGCCAGCTCACACCAGCTGAGGTCACGGCGGCCCTCACCAAGGGGGCGCGGCTGTGGGAGACGGCCGTGGCCGGCCCGGAGGTGTCGGCGGTGGACGTGGCTCCGCACCTTGCGGAGGAATTCGTCGCGAATCTCACCAACCCCGGACGGGCCCCCGAGCGCATGCCGCCCGGCTGTAACGACGTGTGCGCCTGGCGGTGCCGCAAGCCGGAGTGCGGCTACGAATGGGAAGTAGCCCTGTACAGCCGGACCTTGGCCGGGCGCGGCTGCAGCCGCTGCGCCCACGCATGGGTAGGCGCAGCAAACAGCAGACCAGGACCCGGCCAATCGCTCGCCGAGATCAACCCGGCGCTGGCCGACGAACTGATCGAGGTCGTCGGCCATCCAGGCTGGACCGCCTTCGATCTACTGCCGACCTCGAACAGGACCTGTCGGTGGAGGTGCCCCGAACCGCATTGCCGATTCGAGTACCCCGCCCCTCCAAGCCGCCGCTCAGGACAGTCGAGCGGATGCCCCCGATGTGCTCGCCAGCGCAGCACCGCCGGCCGGGTGCGCCCCAAGCCCGGTCAATCCCTGCAGGACATACACCCCGCCCTCGCCGACGAACTGGTCGAGGTCATCGACGAACCGGATCTGACCGCGAAGGACCTCAGGCCCACTTCGGCGAAGGAATGCCGGTGGGCCTGTTCGAAGCCCGGTTGTCAGGGACGGTGGGAAGCCACGCCCGATCAGCGGTCCCGTCGTGGCGGGACCGGCAAACGCTGCCCGGAATGCCACCCACCGCGCAAGAGCCGCACGCGGCCGTGATTTTTCACGGCACCGCAACTTCCCAGCACCGCACCCAGGGCAACCGGCAGGCACGAGATAGAGGCGGCCCACACTGCGGTTCCCGAACTCCGGAGGAAACAGGCGGTTTTGGCTACGGCCGCGGTGGTATGGGCGGAGCCTGAGGAACCCACCCCCCAAAGCCGGCCGTGCTCGTTGCCGAGCTTGGCAGCCTTCGGCGCCGGGTTACTGACGGGCTACTGCTCCTGGGCGGCATCACGCCGCAGCGTGCCGGTGGGGGACCAAACGCATTCCGGTGATCGTGCGATGTAGGAGCGTGACAGTGAAAAGGGCCCCGGACGAGGCATGAGTTTCCGTCGCCGGCCCGGCCGTGGCGGCGCTCTCATGGCAGGCTGGGCTTCTTGCCGACTTGGACCTGGCCCGGTGTCGGTGTGCCACTGACAAAGATCGATTACGCCTGAGTCGTGGTCTTTTGCTTGAGGTGTTCGTAGGGGGTCTGGCCGCCGATGGATTTACGAAAGCCAGTCGCCCTTCCGCAGCCAGGGAGAGCCGCCCTGGTGAAGACGCGACCCACGCTATGACGCTGCATGGCAGCCGACCTGGCAGCCCACGGCACCTGGCTCTCGGAAGGTACACGAGCGATGTCAAAGGACCGCATCAGCCACCGGGCGCCAGTACGCCGGATATGTCCGCGTGTCTCGAGAGGCCGCATACCGGGCTCGTCGCTGCGCATTCAGATCCGGCGGCGAAGGGACGCCGGTCAGCCGCATGCTCGGGTCGCTTCCAGGGGCTGTGCGGGAGGTTGTGGGATGTGTGTGCATGGTGAAGGAATCGTGTGTAGGATGCGCGAGGACCGCGTGCGGGTGGGGGTACTTGAGGCGGTTATTTACCGCCTGTGCCGTCCGTGGTGCGGGCCCCAGCACGCCGGGGGTGTGGGGTGTATCTGGCATCTCTGTGTGCCGAAAACGTCCGGCTCTTCGGCTGCGCACAGCAGAACGAGGGGGTCAGGACGCGCGTCTGTAGGCCGACTTCGGTCCAGCCCCCCACATCGCGGCCGGGGGAAACGACAGCGGTGAGACTGCCTCCCATCGACGCCATCCGCCAGTGCGTGTTGACGCGGATGGACCTTCCGCGACATCACCCGCTGGCGATCAGCGATGCCGCGTCTTCGGCTTACGTGTGGCGGTCCGACGGCGATGGTGCGCACCTGGAAACGAGGGACGTTCGCTGGTGGGCTCTGGCACGCGAGCGGTGGCAAGCCCGAGTGCCGGGGGAGCAGTGTGCGCACGTCGCCCCTGCGCTCGTCAGGACGCGGCAGCCGTGGAGTCTCGGCAATGTGTGGAACTGCCCAGTAGTTTCGGCGTCCCGGCGTACGGTGTCCACCGCCTGCCGCCAGGGCCGCCCCGACGCACAATGAGATAGGCACAAGGACCGCCGATGACCGACACCGACTCCGAGATCCCCGGCGTTGACAGCACGACTTCCGGCCGCGGTTCAGCGCCCCTGACGAGCCGGCTACCGCTTGGAGGCCTGCCCATCAATGGGGATGCCGATCAGGAGGTTGGGAAGGTTGCAGGAACTGAGGACTCCACGCCTTTGAAGTTCCACGTCGCCCTTTCCCCCGACGCGTACCTGCAGCTCGACGACGTGGTCAGTACCCGCCGGAGGATCCCCGGGTACGGCACGGTGGTTACCTCCGGTGTGGTGACCGAGGTGGTCGCCCGCCACGAGGGGGCTGCGTTTGGCTCGGATGTGTTCCTCATCGCCGACGGAATCCTGCCGGCGACCGTGCAGGAGATCGCCGAGGTCACCACCACCCGCGTCGAGCCCGAGTGCTACGTCCCACCACGCCCCGGCGAAGTCGCGATCCGGGCCGCGGGCGCTGACCGGGACGCCGCACTGTACTTCGACAAGATGGACGCGCGGATCCCCGCCGGCATCGGCCGCGACGGCGAACCGATCTATCTCAACCTCGAGTTCCTCGACGGCACCCGCGGCGCCCACGTGTCGATCTCAGGCATCTCAGGAGTCGCGACCAAGACCAGCTTCGCGCTATTCCTGCTGCACTCGCTGTTCACCTCGGGCGCCCTTGGGGCCCGCACGGTCAACGCCAAGGCCCTGATCTTCTCGGTCAAGGGCGAGGACCTGCTGTTCGTCGACCAGCCCAACACCCGCCTCGACGAGACGCTACGCGCCGCATACGCGCGGCTCGGCCTGCCCGCTCGCCCCTTTGCCTCCGCCGGCTTCTACGCTCCGCCGCTGCCTGGTGACACCACAGGACGCCCCCACGTCACCGGCCGGACCAGCGGCGTCACCGCGTTCTGGTGGACACTCGCGGAGTTCTGCCAACGCGAACTGCTCCCGTACGTGTTCGCCGACGTCGAAGACGAGAAGAACCAGTACACGATCGTCGTGCACCAGGTCACCAGCCGGCTGCGCCGCGAGGCCCAGGCCGCAGGGAACGACGGCGCAGTCGCCATTGACGGAACCATCATCCGCACCTGGGCGGACATGATCGACTTCATCTCCGAGAAGGTCACCGACGATGTCACGCGCGTGGACTGGGCGGGCCAGGCGGTGGGCATGGGTACCGTCAACGCATTCGTGCGGCGGCTGCGGTCGTCCCAAAGACCGCTGAGCCCCCTGCTTCGTGGCGACCTGAGCACGGTCACCGAGCGTCCGGTCGCTCACTCCATCGACACCTCGCACCAGCAGGTCACCGTGGTGGACCTGCACAACCTGCCGGAGCGGGCGCAGAGGTTCGTCGTCGGTGTCGTGCTCGCCGCGGAGACCGACCGCAAGGAGCAGGCCGGCCCGGGAGGGCTGCTGTTCACGATGATCGATGAGCTCAACAAGTACGCGCCCCGCGAGGGTTCCTCCCCGATCAAGGACGTCCTGCTCGACATCGCCGAACGCGGCCGCTCGCTCGGCATCATCCTGATCGGCGCCCAGCAGACCGCCTCCGAGGTGGAACGGCGTATCGTGTCGAACTCCTCGATCAAGATCGTCGGTCGGCTCGACCCCGCCGAGGCCGGCCGCCCCGAGTACGGCTTCCTGCCCGCCTCGCAGCGGCAGCGCGCCACCCTCGCCAAACCCGGCACCATGTTCGTCTCCCAGCCCGAGATCCCGGTTCCGCTGGCCGTCGAGTTCCCCTTCCCCGCCTGGGCCACGCGCCTGTCCGAGGTCGCCGACCCCGTCTTCACCACCGGCATCCCGCCCGCCGGCCGGCACGCCGACGGTGTGGCGCGACCGGAGCCGTTCAGCAAGCTGCCGCCAACCGAGAGCGACCCGTGGACGGATGACCCCGACGACGGCGCCATCGACGAGATCCCGCCGTTCTGACGCTCGCCGACCCACCCCCAGCCCACGTCCGACGCGGCACGCTGCTCCGCTGACCCACCCCGAAAAAGGACCGATCCGGTGAAGTTCCTCCACACCTCCGACTGGCACGTCGGCAAGACCCTCAAGGGCCGCAACCGGCTCGAGGAGCAGACCGGCGTACTGCGTGAGATCACCCAGATCGCCGTCGCCCACGACGTCGACGCCGTCCTGATCGCCGGCGACATCTACGAGAACGCCGCGCCGACCGCGGACGCCCAAAGGCTCGTCGTGCGCACCCTGATGGGACTGGCCAAGCGGAACATCGAGGTCATCCTCATCGCCGGCAACCACGACCACGGTGCCACGTTCGAGGCCTACAAGCCGCTGATGGGTGTCGCCGGCATCCATGTCTACGGCCAGGCCCGGCCGGCCACCAAGGGCGGCGTGCACAGCTTCCGCGCCAAGTCCACGAACGAGCACGTCAACGTCGCCGTGCTGCCGTTCCTCTCCCAGCGCTACGCCGTCCGCGCAGCTGAGATCATCGCCAACACCCCGTCGCAGAACGTCGGCGCCTACGACCAGCTCGTGCGTGATGTCCTGGACAACCTGACGGGGACGTTCACCCCGGAGGCCGTCAACATCGTCATGGCGCACCTGACGTGCACCGGCGGTGTCTTCGGCGGCGGCGAGCGGGCCGCCCAATCCATCATGGAGTACCACGTGCCCGCCGCCATCTTCCCTGTGGAGGCCCACTACGTGGCCCTGGGCCACCTGCACCGCCGGCAGCAGATCCCGGCCGCCTGCCCGGTGCACTACAGCGGATCCCCCTACGCCATCGACTTCGGCGAGCAGGACAACACCCACGTGGTCTGCCTCGTCGAAGCCTCCCCCGGCACCCCCGCGAAGATCACCGACATCCCGATCACCACCGGCCGCGGGCTGCGCACCGTCGAGGGGACCGTCGCCCAGCTCACCGCCGCCCGCCCCAACTACGGCGAGGACTACCTCAGGCTCGTGGTCACCCAGCCCGCCTACGCCGGCATGCGCGACGACCTGCTCGAAGCCCTCCCCAACGCTCTCGAGGTCCGGATCCACCCCGATCACGCCAGCACCGGCGCCAAGGCGGGCATCGCCACCGACCAGCCGACCAAGACACCCGCGCAGCTGTTCTCCGACTACTGCCACAGCGTCGGCGTCAGCGACGACCGGGTCCTGGCACTGTTCAACCAGCTGCACGACGACCTGACCCGCTCGACCGCCCGCCCCTGACCCAGCGGCCCAGGCAGCCCCCGACCACCCCGCCAAAGGAACCCCTCAGATGCGTCCCGTCCGCCTGGAGCTCAACGGCTTCGCTGGCTTCCGCGCCCCCACCGTGGTCGACTTCACCGACGCCGACTACTTCGCCCTCGTCGGCCCCACCGGGTCAGGCAAATCCACCATCCTCGACGCACTGACGTTCGCCCTGTACGGCTCGGCCTACCGGTGGGGCCGCAGCAACGCCATCTCCTACGCGCTCGCCCCCACGAGCAACCGCTGCACGGTCTCGCTCACCTTCGACGTCGCATCCCAGCGCTATCAAGTCGCCCGCGAGGTCCGTCGCGTCGGCCAACAGATCCAGCAGAAGGCCGTCAGCCTGGTGAGGTTCGCCGACCCCACTGCGGTTGTCATCGACCCCGACGGGCTACAACCAGAGGTACTGGCCGGGGAGATCGACGAACTCAACACCACCATCGAGCAGTTGCTCGGGCTGTCCTTCGACGACTTCCGCCACTGCGTCGTCCTGCCCCAGGGTGACTTCGCCCGATTCCTGTCCGCGAAGGCCAGCGACCGGCAGCAGATCCTGCTCAAGCTCCTCGGCGCCGCCCAGTACGAAGGCATCGGCAAGCGCGCAGGCGCCCAGGCGGCCGAAGCGGACAAGGAGATCGAGGTCCTCACCGACCAGCTGGACCAGCACGCCGACGCCACCCCGGAAGCCGAGGCCGGCGCGCAGGCACGAGTTGCGGTACTGGAGCAGCTGGCCGCCACCGTCGACCAGCTCGTGCCCCGCATCGCCGAAGCCCACGCCCGCGCCGACGAAGCCGACGCACGCATCGACAAGCTGCGCACCGAGGCCGCCCTGCTCACTCCCATCCGCACTCCGGACGGCATCGAAGAGCTGCAGCGACGCACCGAGGAGGCGCACCAGGCCGTCCAGAAGGCCCGCGACGTCGCCGACGCCGCCGTCCAGACCCTCACAGGCGCCACCGAAGCCGCCCAATCCGGTCCCCAGCGCACCGCCCTGGAGGCCGCGCGCGACCAATACACCCAGCAGGCCGCCTTGGCCGAGCGCCGCGCCACGGTCATCGCGACTGCAGCGCATGCCCAGCAGAAGCTGGCGCAGTGCACGGAGCAGCTGACGGCCTGTGCGGACGCCGTCACCGCAGCCCGCGGCAACATCGAGAAGACCCGCGACCGCCGCGACCGAGCCCAGCAGACGCACACCGCACTTCAGCAACGCCAACAGCTGCTGGCTCCCATCCGGACCCCCGCCGATATCACCGACCTCACTAGCCGAGCAGCGGCACTGGCCCACCAGGTCGACGACGCAGCCAAACGGCTGGCCGCGGCCCGCGACCAGCACGCCCAGGCGGCTTCCGCGCTCACCGCCGCCGGCGACGGCAGCCGCATCACCGAGGCGCGCCAGACACTCGACCAGCTCGTCCAGGCCACCGACTCCCTCGCCGACGCCACTCACGTGCTGGACGACGCCGAAGAGGCAGCCACCCGGGCCAAGAACGCAGCCGCCGACGCACAGTCGCGCCTCGAAACAGCCACGGACGCGTTCGAGAAGGCCCGTACGCTCGCCGGCGCCGCGCTGCTGCGCCCTCAGCTCCTAGTGGGCCACACCTGCCCGGTCTGCGAGCAGAACGTCACCGTCCTGCCGCCCCCACTGTCCGACCCGGCTCTCGCCGCAGCCGAGGCCGCCCGCACCACTGCGGCAGACGAACACCGCAATCTGCTCGCCCGACACCAGGCCGCCACCGCAGCGGCCGCCGCCAAGCAGCGCGACGTGGACGCACTCACCGAACGGCGCACCATGCTCGACGAGCGGCTGGGCACGCTGCTCCCCGATCGTCCCGCCGGAGCCGAACGCGACTGCGACGCCGACCGCGCCCGTCTTGACGAACTCACCTCGGCACGCGACCAGCTGGCCGCCACCGAGCAGCAGGCACGCGCCGCAGTACAGCAGGCCGAGACCGCACACACTTCCACGACGGCCGCCGCCACCACGATGCGAGGGGAACTCGACCGCGCCCGCAGCCACCTCCACACGCGGCTGGGCACATTGGCCGAACTCAACCCGCCCGCCGTCGACACCGACGACCTGACCACTGCCTGGACCGACCTGGAAGCATGGGCCCGCACCCAGACCGCCACGGTGGAAAGCGACCTGTCGACCGCCGCAGCCGAAGCCGCCACCGCCGAGCAGGCCCACCGTGACGCGACCGCCGCGCTGGAAGCCGCCGAGCAAGCGCACACCGCCGCCCACAGCGCCCACACCACCGCCATTCAGGGCGCCACAGCCGCCACCGCCGAGCAGAACACCCTGACCGACCGCCTGAGGGAACTGGAGACGCAGCTGGACCAGGCCCCGCCGGCGGACGCGCTGCCGGACCTGCTCCAGGAATGCACCCGCCTCGAAACGGCCGTAGAGAACGCCACAGCTCAGGTAAGCCAGGCGGGCGAAGCGGTCAAGGCCGCGGAGGCCGAGCTGCAGCAGTGGCAGGCCTGCACCGCGACCGCCCGGTCCGAGCTGACTGCCGCCCGGGACGCGGTGGCGGCACTCGCCCCGCCGAGCCTCGACACCGACGACCTCGCCGCCGCCTGGGCCGCCCTGGCGAGCTGGGCCGCCCGCGAGGCCAGCGACCGGCAGGCCGACACCGTGCAGGCGCAAGCCGATGCCCAGGCCGCAAACGACAAAGCCGAGCAGCTCCTGGACCAACTGGAAGCTCTGCTGCGCGACCACGACCTGGATTCCCACGACCTCGGCGACGGCCCCGGGCGCGCCACCCAGGCACCCCGAATGGTGGCGGTCGCAGCCGAACGAGCCCGGGGGCAGGCGGAGAGGATCCAACGCAGCCTCGCCGCCGCCGCCTCACTGCGGGACAAGATCGATGCCGCCCGCACCCGGCAACGAGTGGCCGCCGAACTGGCCAGGCTCATGCGAGCCAACAAGTTCCCGCAGTGGCTGGCCGACTCAGCCCTCGACACCCTGGTCGCGGGCGCCTCACAGTCACTGCGCCGACTGTCCGGCGACCGGTTCGACCTCAGCCACCGCAAGGGCGAGTTCTACGTCATCGACCACTCCGACGCCGACTCGGAACGCTCCGTTCGCACCCTTTCCGGAGGCGAAACGTTCCAGGCCAGCCTGGCCCTGGCGCTGGCTCTGTCCGACCAGCTGGCCGGCCTGGGGGGCACGACAAAACTGGAGTCCATCTTCCTCGACGAGGGGTTCGGTACGTTGGACCCCGAATCGCTCCAGACAGTCGCCGACACCCTGGAAAACCTCGCCCAAGGCGAGCGGATGGTCGGCGTGATCACCCACGTCACCGGACTCGCCGAACAGGTACCGGTCCAGTACCACGTGCGCCGCGAAGCCGGCACCTCCGTCATCACCCGGGAAGGCGCATGACGAGCACAGCGCATGCGGCCCGGATGCGGTTCCACGTCGACAGCTGGGATCCCACCTACGGCTCCAGCGTCGAGAACGCGGAGATCACCATCGGAGACTCGACCGCCAAGGTCACCCCCGACATCGAACTCGCCCCCGCCGACTGGAAGCCCATCTCACCCTCGCACCTGCCCGACCCAGGCGCAGTCATCTTCGTCGACGGCGTACGCCGCGTCGAAGCCCGCATCTGGATCGAGCAACCCCCAGCCGCCAAGCAGGCCACAGGCGCCATCAACGACGCCCGGCACGCCTCAATGGCACTGTGCGCCTCGTACGCGGCCGGAACCGTGTGCTGCTGCCCCGACCGCGGCGCGCACCTGCTGACCATCGAGTCGCGGCGCGGCCTATTCACCACCGCCACCAACGCCGCCGACGTACCCACCACAGCCGGCACCTACCAGGCCAACATCACCCCCGACGACCAGGAAGAGAACCTCCCAGCGCTGCTCTCGGCGGCGCTGCAACGCCGACTCGCCGATCTCGAGATCCTCGTCGCCGCGAACGCCCGCACCGCCCTGGCCGGCCACGGCGTCGCCGAAAACTCGGACCTGCTGGTCGTGGATGGTCCGCTGCGCGGCCGCACCCATCTGCCACGGGCGCTGGGGTTCATCAAGTCCCACCGCACCGCATATCTGCCGCCAGACCTGCACGCGATGATCGCCACCCTGGCCACCAGCGAACGCAGCCCAGTGTTCTTGATGGGCACCTCATGGGACCGCCACGCCTGGTACCTACGGCTGCCCTGTACGCCCGGCGCCCCCTGGGCCGGAGTAGTGCGACTGGAATGCGCCGCCGACATCCCCACGGCTGAGGCGATCGCATTGGCCAACCTCTCGCAGCTGGTGCTGCCGCGGTACGCCAGCTGCGAGTACAAGGACACCCGGGCCCCGCAAAACCTGGTCCCGGTCGCCGGGCTGGAGAGGGAACTGCGCCGCCGCCTCGGGAACGCTGTCCTGCTCAGCCGGGCCCTCCGCGTGGCAGCGGCGAACTGAGCCGCACTTCCGCATGTTGGCAGGCACTATGCCGCGTCAGGGATACGCCGTTCACTGCACGCAACGGGGTCCCTCAACAGCCCTGGCAAACAAAGCTACGGCCTGTACGCCCCCTACAGGTAAGTAGCTGTTTCTCTTCCGGTCGTGTGGCCGCCCGGGTCGAACGGAGCGGTGGGTTGGGGCGGATGCCGGAGTGGGCGGATGGCGCGGAGGGTGCTGCCGGTGCCGGCATGGGCTGGACATCGGGGGCCGCCGACCTGAGAGCTACTGCGGGCCAGGACCGTCGTCCCAGGATCCCAGGGCTTCCCTCTCGCTTCGCTCGAGCCATTCGAGATACCGGGTGTGGAAGTTGTGGCGGTTTCCGTGCACATCGACGAACGGTATGTCAGGGCTTGATCAAGTTCCTTGAGTGTTCTGGATGTTGGTGATGCCCAGGATGGCGAGTGCTCGTTCGGGTTCGTGACGGATGGCTCGGGTGGTCTTGGCGATGTTGTCGGCTCCGAGGATCTTCAGGGTCCCGATGGCGAGGGTGCGGATGGTGGCCATGGCGCGGGGCGCGGTGTCGGTGCGAATGGTCGAGGCGTCCTCGGCGAACGTGACGTCTCGGATGTAGTGGGAGGAGTTTTCGATGCCCCAGTGCCCGCGAATGGCGGTGGCGAGGTCGGCGGGGCGGGTTTGGTGGGCGGCGAGGCTGGTGACCGCGTAGAGGTTCTCGCGGGTTTCGGGCCGGCCTGTGGGCTTGCGTCGGCGGTGGACCCGGATGGCGAGGTGGGCGTGGGGGAAAGCGATGCCGCCGAGGTTGTCGGCGATGGCGCAGGTCTTGATCGAGCGGGACTCGCGCCGTCCGTGGGCGGTGACGGAGGCGGTGTGCTGGACCTTGATCGAGGTCCAGGGCAGGGCGGCGAGCTGGGCGTGGGCGGTGGGCTGGTTGGTCTTGGTGACGGCGATGTAGTGGGCCTTCTTCGTCTCGACCAGCCAGGTGATGTTGGCCTTCACCGAGTGGAGGGCATCGAAGGTGACGACGGTGCCGGCGAGGTCGACTGGTGCCAGCAGGGACTTGAAGTGGCACACTTCATTGGTCTTCGCACCGACCTCGACCTGGGCAATCGTGGCGACGCGGTCGTGGGTGACCGCCGAGAGCAGGTGACGGCGCGGCGTGTCCAGGCGGGCTGAGCCCTTGAGGGCCTTGCCGTCCACGGCGATGGCCTGCCGCGATCGGGCCCCGGGCACGTCCGCGGACGCGGTGATGCGGTGCCGGTCGGCCAGGTAGGCGCCCACGGCCCGGTCCAGGGCGTCGCCGTCAAGTGCCTGAAGGACGCGTCCGATAGTGACCGGCTTGGGGCTGGGCCGCCAGTCGAGCAGGTGACGGCGTATCCCGAGGGACGCCAGCAGCGAGTTCGTGGCCCGTCCGACGAACTCGGCGAGTTCGTCGATGCTCTTCGCGCCGCAGGCGGCCGCGCAGGCACACACCAGCAAGATCGCCGTCAGCGCGTACCACCGGCCCCGGCGTGAGCGCGGATCCGGAACCGATTCGAGGTAGGGACGCAGGTCAGCGATCCGGTCCGTATCCAGCGGACCCAGCTTCTCCAGCACGGCAGGGATGGGGGAAGATGCAACAGCAGGCACGGGACGTCCTCGTGATCATCTGGCTTCGACACCACAATGATCACGAACCCCCGTGCCTGCTCTGCTGTCCGCCCCTACCGATCCGATCGCCAACCCTCCGCGCAATCACGGAACTTGACGGAGCCCTGACGGTATGTAGGGCGGATTGGTCCCAACGTTCCGGTCGCGGAGTTCTCCGCGGTGCGGGCTGTGAGCGATCACGAAATTCCCAAGGTGGGGCGGGTTCCGCGTCACGTAATTCCCCACCCCCGCGGTCACGTAATTCCCCATGGGGACGACGGGTGGCGGGGGTCATAGTCCTGGCCGTCGAGAACACGGACGCTTCCTCGATCAGTGGTTCGAGGTCGAGGGAAGCGCACGATGGCGAGGAGAACGTTCAACGTGGTCGATGTGACCGAGATCTACGTCCACTGGTATGCGGGCCGTTCCAAGAGCGAGCTGGCCGCGTCGCTGGGAGTGGACCGCAAGACGATCAGGAAGTATCTGGCCCCGGCGGAGGCCGCCGGGATGAGTCCGGGCGGCCCGGCGATGACCGCGGCGGACTGGGCCGGGCTGATCAAGGACTGGTTCCCCGAGCTCGCCGACGCCCGGCTGAGGCAGGTGACCTGGCCGGAGATCGACAAGCACGGCGATTACATCAAGAGCCTGCTGGGGACGGTGACCGTCTCCACGATCCATCAACGGCTGCGGGACGAACACGGGCTGACCGCGTCGGTGTCGAGTCTGCGGCGGTGGATAACGGCGACACTGCCCGAGGAGACGAGAAGGTCGCAGGTCACCGTCCTGCGCGATGAGGTCGAGCCGGGCCTGGAGGCCCAGATCGACTACGGCTTCCTCGGCCAGTGGATCAACCCCCGCAGCGGGAAACGGCACCGGATCTGGGCCTTCGTGATGATCCTGGCCTGCTCGCGGCACATGTTCGTCCGCCCCGTCATCCACCTCGACCAGCACGCCTGGACCGAAGCCCACGTCGAAGCCTTCCGGTTCTTCGGCGGCGTCACCCGGCGTCTCGTGCCCGACAACCTGCGCACCGGGGTCGACAAGCCCGACCTCTACGACCCCAAAATCAACAAGGCGTATGCCGAACTCGCCGCCCACTACGGCGCGTTGGTGGACCCGGCCCGCGCCGGCCGGCCAAAAGACAAGCCCAGAGTCGAGCGCCCCATGCCCTATATAAGGGACTCGTGGTGGCGGGGACGGGAGTTCGTCTCCCTCGAGCACATGCAGACTGATGCGATCCGCTGGGCGAGCGAGGTCGCCGGGCAGCGGCAGTGCCGGCCGCTGGGCGGGGCATCTCCACTGTCGGTGTTCGAGGCCGTCGAGGCCGAGACACTGCTGCCGCTGCCGAAGACGCCGTTCGTGCTGGCCCGCTGGAGTGCCGCGACGGTCGGCCCGGACATCCACATCAAGGTGGGCCGCACCCTCTACTCGGTGCCGTGGAAACTGATCGGCCAGCGCGTCGACGTCCGCACCACCCAAGCCTTCGTGCAGGTCTTCCACGAGGGCGAACTGGTCAAGACCCATGCGGCACTTGAACAGGGAAAACGCACCCACCACGGCGACTACCCGCCCGAGAAAATCGCCTTCCATATGCGGACCCCGCAATGGTGCCGCACTCAGTCCACGCAGGTCGGCGCCGCCTGTCGCGAGGTCATCGACCAGCTGCTGGAGATCAACGCGCTCTACCGGCTCCGTGCCGCCCAGGGCGTGCTCGGACTGCGCAAGAAGTACGGCGACACCCGCCTCGAGGCTGCCTGCGCCAAGGCCACCCTCGTCGGCGACCCGTCTTACCGCACCATCAAGGGCATCCTCGTCGCCGGCACCGAGACCGAGCCCGCCCCCGAAACCTCCGGCGACGGCGGAGCCGCCGCCTTCCTGCACGGACCTCAGCGGCTCTTCGCCGCCGCCGCGACCCCCGACATGACGAACGACGACCGTGATGACCACCGTCACGACGAAGGAGTTGCGTGATGACCATCATGGACACCGCCCTGCGCGACGCACTGCGCGCGCTGAAGCTCTCCGGCATGCTGGAGACCCTGGACGCCCGCCTCGCCCAGGCCCACGGCGGCGAACTCGGGCACCTCGAATTCCTCCAGACGCTCTGCCAGGACGAGATCACCCGCCGCGACACCGTCGCCTTCCAACGCCGCCTGCACCGGGCGAAGTTCGATCAGCAGGCCACCCTGGAGGAGTTCGACTTCGCAGCCTCCCCGAAGCTGCCCGCCGCCCAGATCCGCGACCTCGCTGCCCTGCGCTGGCTGCACACCGGGGAGTCCGTAATTTTGTTCGGGCCGGTCGGCGTCGGCAAGACACACGTCGCCCAGGCGCTCGGCCACCTCGCCATCCGCCAAGGCGCCAACGTCCGGTTCGCCAAAACCAGCCGCATCCTCGCGGACCTGGCCGGCGGCCATGCGGACCGCACCTGGGACCGTCGACTGCGCGAGTTGGTACGTCCCGACGTGCTCATCCTGGACGACTTCGCGATGCGCCAGCTCACTGCGGCCCAGGCCGACGACCTCTACGAGCTGGTCAGCGAGCGGCAGGGCCGGTCGTTGATCCTGACCAGCAACCGGGCGCCGAGCGACTGGTATCCGCTCTTCCCCAACCCCGTCGTCGCCGAGTCACTCCTGGACCGGCTGATCAACACCAGCCACCAGGTGATCATGAACGGCCCCAGCTACCGGCCCAACAAGCGGCCCCGAGGAGGAGGCAGCGAGAAGACAAACAAGCCCTCGATCAAGTAGACATGGACGAGGTCAGGACCTGGGGAATTACGTGACGCCGGGCCCGGGGAATTACGTGATCGTTCACACGGGCCGACGATGATGAGCCAACTGGTCATCCCGCATCCGTTGTCGCTGATGAGGATCGCGCCCCGATCACGCTGCTCGTGCCAGACCCGGTCTGCGGCGTCGCCGAAAACCTTGCGGTAGTCGTCGAGATAGTCGTCGTCCTCGTCGCGGGTGGTGGGCTCGGAGAGCGAGCGCGTGCGCCAGGCGGACTCCGGCACGGCCGGCCGGCATCACCGCCAGCCGCTCAAGGACCGCCTGGAGGCCGGTGCTTCGCCTTCCATGCCGGAAGGTCAGCCCGTCCACCTGCTCGGCGAACGTCGCCTGCCGGCACGCCCGTTGACGGCAGCGGAACCTCCGGACCTGTAACTCGATCACTACGGCGCGTCCGGCGACCGCGCTGTCAGCGAGACGGCGTACGTACCGGCTGTGTACCCGGCTCGACACCGTGCCGCAGGCAGGACACGCAGCTTGGTCCGCTGCCGTACGGGCCCGCACGACCACCGACCCCCCACTGGCCACGACGTTTTCGATCAGGACACCTTCGACCTGGTGGAACCACAGGTCTTGGAGGAGCACATCACCTACGGCCGTTCATGATCGCGGTTGTGGTGACCCTCCGTGGCTCTGGCACGGAAAGTGATCCAGAACCACGGTTCACGGAACGGCGACACCTGGTGGGAGATCGGTTCGATGGCCGGGGATATCAACCTCACCATTGGGTGGGCCTCGTCGGCGTGAACTCGCGCTCGGTCAACTCGGCTGCTCTCGCGCGATCGTCGCTGCGGAGGTCCGGGTTATGGGCGAGGAGGGCGAGCAGGCCGGCCGCACGCCGGTCGCCGAGCTCGGCCAGAGCACCGGCCGCTCGCACGCGGAGCCAGCCAACGAGGCTCGGGTCTTGAGCGAGCGAGGCGAGCAGGTCAACGCCCAGCTGGTCACGGACTCCGGCCAGCGCCTCGAAGGGGCGTTGTGGGGTGCGCCCGGTCATCAGCTTGACAGCACGTCGAGGGTCAAGGCCGGCCAGCACCTCAGCTGCGTCCAGACGGTCTGCGTCGTCGAGGTTTGAGTCCTGAGCCATAAGAGCGAACGCGTCAAGACCGCGCAGGTCGCCGAGCCCGGCCAGGGCCCAAGCCGCCTTCACCCGGCATTGGCCGAGGCTCGAGTCTTGGGTGAACGAGACGAGCAGGTCAGCGCCCCGCGGGTTGCCGAGCCCGGCCAGCGCCTCGGCCGCAATTACGTGCTCCCCGCCGCTTAGGAGCGGGTCTTGGGCGAGTGAGGCGAGCAGGTCGATGCCCAGCTGCTCGCCGAGCTCGGCCAGGGCCCTGGCCGCCTTCACTCGGTCCCAGACCCCGAAGAGGCGCCTCGGTTCCCGGGCCAGGTCCGCGAGGGTCACGGCAGCACTACGGGTAATGGACTGCGGAAGCCAAGTCCCCTGTCGTGCTTGCCGGGCGATGAATTCGCATCCCTCGAGTCCGCCTTGCGTGGCCAGGCGCATCAGGAGGCGATCCAGAGCCGAAGTCGAGCCGGTGGCGTCTGCATAGCCGAGGTCGATGAGGAATCCCACGAAGGAGTCAGCGTGCTTCCTCGGCGGCTTCCAGAATCTGCGTCCCCATACCCGGGGGCTGACGCCCGGTTCAATGGCGCCACGCCGGTATCTGGCGGGGTGATTGAGCTTGCCGTATGCCTGGAGGCGAGAATGTTGATCGCGCGTGTGATACCGAGCAGCGAGGTAATCCAGGAGGGTTTGATGGAGGAAGACAGCCTCTCCCGCGCGCAGAGTCAGCAGGCCACTGCCACGCAGGGCCGCCTCCAGGAAGATCCTCCACTTCGCCTCGGAGACCTTCGACGGGCGCCGTGCAGCCAGTTGGGTGGAGAGAAGGTCCAGTGCGGGAGCGGTATTGCCGGCGTGCCGTTCGGCCGCCAGGTAGGCAATCAGGTCCGGGAGGCTGTCCAGCATGTGCTCCGCCTCCGCGACAGCGTCTTGCCCGGATTCCTGCAGGGCAGCGCAGGCTTGGGCCCGCAGGCCAACGGTGAGTTGTCGCTCGTACAACAGGTCGACGAAGGCCAGGTAGATCTTTCCGCGACTGTCCGGGAGCCGCTGGTCGGGGTGGTCGGTGTACAGCTGACACAGCATGGTCGCCATAAGGGGAGTGCAGGCCAGCTCGTACAAACCCTGCCGTCGCAGCTCGCTGATGAAGTCCCGGGCTACTTGCTCTGGTGACTGGACCTCGGTGAACCACCGCGCGGCGAACCGGTCGAGATCTTCGCTGTTGAAGGGCAGCAACTCATAGCGCCGCGGCGGCCAGTCCCCGGACTGCTCGCCCGGCATCTCCGCGGCGGGTAGCGGTCGGGTCGTCACGACGAACCGGTAGGGCGAGTCACGTCTGTGGGACGCGTTCCTGAGCTTGGCAATCAGCTTTCGCCGTGTCTCGGCATCCGTAATCTCGTCCAAACCGTCGACCAACACGAGCCAGCCCACTCCAAGCAACGGTTCGGAGTTGAAGAGTTGCGGCGGCCACTCCTGCGACGGAGCCGCGATACTCAGGTCCTTCTCCACACTGGCCGCGATCGCGTCATGCAGGTTGAGAGGAAGAACCAGGTCAGCGGCCGGCACCAGAACCGGGACCCACCGGCCTGTTGGCGCCCGGTTGCATCCACCGGTCTGACCCGCGCCCCACCGTTCCGCCAACGTGATCAACCCGCTGCGCAGCAGGGTCGACTTGCCGCCGCCGGGTCCGGCGATCACAAGAGCGTCTCCATCCTGATCCAGGATCCCTTGTGCAGACATTGCTCCTGGAGGAGCCAGCGCCGAGGAGGAAGCGTGCACGCCGTAGTCCTGGTGCGTTGTGATGGGCCGGACCAACTGGTCTAGGTGCACCCCGGTTAGCCGGCGGGGACGAATTTCCGTCAGCAGGCCCGGATACGGATGCTCCCGCGCCCCCAAGACGGCGGCTTGCAGGTAGGCACGTAGCCGCGGGCCGGGATAGGCCCAGCCGCCAGCTCGGATCTGGTCGTCGCGGAGCTCAGCAAACCACTTGCCGTTGCGGGTGGCATCGACCTGTACCTCGGCGATCTGAGGCAGCGCGACAAGGATGTCGGCCGCAGACACCATATGCGCGCTGCCTGCTTTGTCGGAGGAGCACAGCATGCCGCACACAGCCCCGGTGCGACGGCTGAGTACCGGGCTGCCGCTGTAGCCGCCGCCCACTGGCGTGCCGTACACCCGTTCTGGCTGCCACTCCCTGTCCAGGGAGCGGCCGTGCGCGTCCACTGCGCGCAGCCTGGAGGCGCCCTGCGCTGTGAACAGCGCCGACTGCCCGGCCCGGAACTGGCCCGCCGGATGACCGAAGGTCCACGCTGCGTCTCCGGGCTCCAGCACGTCACAGAGCAGGACATGCGGCAAGTTGGTGTCGAGCGGCATGCGCAGCAATGCCAAATCCAGCCCACCGACGTCGACACGCAGGTACCATTCCGGCGGTGCTTCGAGCACGAGCTCGCGGCCAGTGGCCGCCTGGGCCCACACAACGGTGCCGGACATTTCCTCCAGCCGATCGGCCAGCACGTGCGCACAAGTCGCGACGATGCCCGGCGCTACCAGGAATCCCGTTCCCCTTACCACGTCCGTGCTACCTGGTCCGCGGGTCTCCAGAGCAAGGGTTGCCCCGCGTAGAAGATCTTCTAGTGCGCTCATCACGACCTCACGGCGTTGGCTTGTTCCACTCCAATCCGACCGTGATGGTCGACGTGGCAGACACCTTGCCAATCACCGCGACGAACTGACCCGACTCCACGAGTACTTCGCAGCCGAACTGTACGCTGACCTTGGACGCATCGGTGCTCTGCAGCCTGCCAGCGATCTGCTGCGCGAAGCCTGCCAGCCCGTCCAACAGCTGTTCCAGCGTGGGCTGGCGCCTACGGGCCCCAATCTCCCCTTCTTCACCGAGGGAAACCGCATCATCTGCTACTCGAACCTGTTGCGCCGACAGGTAGATTCGCTGCCCGCTGGCGTCCACCGGGACCAACTCAGTCTCCCCCGGTCCCAGCAGAGCCGTGCCCTCTTCCCCCACGATCATTCCTCGCCCCCTCTTGTACGGCAGTACGGCGCTGAATACACCTGCCCCCAAGCTACTCGCCATGGAGTACCCCGACATGTCGCAGTTCAGAACATCGAACTAGATGCCGAGCCCCCATCAGGCGTTACCAGTACATACCAAGGGCAGAAAGTTGTCGTGCGCGAGCGGGACCGGCTGTGGCGGCCCTCGGGTGCGGTCAGGCGAGCTGCTGCTCGTCGGGTCCGACCGGCTCGGCTGTCTCGGGGGCGCTGTAGAAGACGGATTTCCCCTGCTTGGCGCGCTGGGCCTGGCTCTTGGCCACGAGCCCTTCGAGCGTGGTGCGCACGACGGTTGTCTTGATGGTGCGCTCGGGGTGCTGCTGCCCCAGCGCGGTGGTGATTTCGACGGCGGAGCGGGGTTCGCTCTGGCCCGCCAGGTGTTCACGCACGAGGTCGACGAGCGTGGGCAATGCCGACGATGCGGCCGATGCCTTGGCCGCCTTCTTGCCGGTGCGTTTCCCGGCCGTGGCGGGCTGCTTGGATGCGCCTGCTGCCTTCTTGCGGGCGGCAGGCCCCGAGGCGACGGATTCGGCGGCGGGCGCAGCAGCCGGCGCGGGGATGCCGAGGGCCTGCTGGATGTTCACCAGGACGGTGTGGTCGTGCCGCAGAGAGGCCAACTGTCTGTGAAGTGCTTCGATTTCACCGCTGAGGCGTTCTTGCTCCTTGAGGTTGCGTTCAAGGTCACCGGCCACCTGCGTGCTGTACTGCGAGGTCAACTCGGTGGTTTCGGTAGTGGTTTCGGACATGCTGCTCATACCCCTTCTGCGCGCTGCGGGTCGGCGAGCACGATGCTCGTGGCGGCTGGTGCCGTGTGACCGGTGGCAGTTACTGACGAACCGTTATGTCACAGCGATAGTACGGAAGCCACCTGCATTCTTCTCCGCTGCGTGGCCGAGCGGCGGCAGGCCGAGTCTGGCGCCGGTCAGTGCGGCGAGGTGTCTGCGGGGCCCGGGGCGGGCCGGTGAAGGGGAACTGGCTGCCAGTGCACCTCGTCGGTGTCGCGCTGATGGTGCCAGGCCGCCAGGGTGCGGCCGGCGACCAGCCGGTCGAGCAGCACACCAGTCTGCTGGGGGGAGTGCCCGCACAGACGGGCAACGACGGCCATGTCGGCTGCGGGGCCGGCCTCGGTGGTGTGGGCGGCCAGGACCAGCGCGGCCAGGCGGTCTGCGGGTTTTGCCGTCGCGGCAACGATCAGCGGGGCGGGCTTGAGGGCCCAGTGGGCGGCGCGCCGGCGGGCGCTGCGGCCCGGGGCCTGGTTCAGCGCCGCGTCGTCCAGCAGCCGTACCTGCAAGGGCGCTGTCCGGGGGGCGGGCGGGTCGAGCCAGCCGTCCTGTGCCAGTTCCTGCCACGCCTCGGTGTGTCGGTGCAGGCGCATGCCGCGCAGCAGGCCGGCCGGCAGCCGGGCGCGGCCGTGTGTGTCGGCGCGCAGGGCGCATTGCAGGGCCAGCAGGCGGGCGGCGGGAGAGGTGACGCAGCCGAGCGTGGAGGCTAGGTGGGTGAGCATCTCTCGTACCCGTTGCCGCTCGTCTTCGTGCACCCGCGGCCGAACGGGGGCTGATGCGGCCGGTCGGCGAGGGCTGAGCAGAGTGTCCGGCACCACGGCGGTGTGGCTGGTCGCCGCCGCGCAGGCCGCGCCTGCGTCGGCCAGCCGCCAGGCGCGGCCGCTGAGGTCGCGGGTCAGGGCCAGCAGCACCTGCCCGGCACAGCCGCGATGACGCGGATGCCACACACAGCCCCGCAGCCGGCACTGGCAGCTGCGCAGGTGCGCCGGCAGCGCGTCCGCGCGGACATGGCAGGCCAGATGCGCCAGTGCGGCCGACCGCGCGGAGGATGCCTGCAGGGGAAAGGAGCGGGCGGTGCATGAGGGGCAGACCAGTTTGGGGCCGTCCGCCTGCGGACGCAGCTCCACTGTCCAGACACGCCGCACTGCAGCATGTGCGCCACCGAACCGCATGGGCTGGTCGTCCTCCCGTCCGTCTGGCCTTGCCGTGGCGGGGGTCACCGTGGCAGGCCCCCGAGACGGACGCACTGTAGTGCAGATTCTCGCACCGCGGATTCGCTCTCCCTCCTCCCCGACGAAAGTGCAGAAACCCGCACTGACGGGGCAGGGGTCTGCACCGTCGGATGGTCGGGTGACGATCTTGCCGCCCGACCCCGACCTCACTGCGCTGCGCGTCGTGCTCGCGCGCCTGCGGGCCGAACGCGGTTGGACCTTCGACGAACTCGCCGACCGCAGCGGTCTGGCCCGGCGCACCCTCATCGATCTCGAACACGGCCGCACCACCGGCAGTGTCACTACCTGGCACACCCTTGCCCACACCTTCGACGTGCCCATCGAGCACTTCCTGGGCGCCCTATGCGAGGACCACACTCCGCCCGGCGTGGCCGCTTCCTGAGTCCTCGCTCCGTCCCGGTGTGCACCACGCCGTGAATCACCCGATCGGGCAGTCAGGCATAGAACAGTCATCCGCAGTGACGCTCATGTGTGCGGGCTCGTTGGGCCGGCCGGGGGACATGCCTGCGACACGTTGCCTCCGTCTGCGTGTCGCCTGGCACGGTCCGGGCCATGTGCCCCACGCCCGCCCCCGACGGCCGCCACTGGGACGGCAGCCCCCGCGCCCCCCACCGCCCCCGCCCGCTCCGGGTGACCACCACCAGCCCCAGCCGCCTGCTGCGCGCCGGACAGACCGGCCGCTGCCGCCACTGCGGCAGCCGCATCGACCTCTACCAGCGCCACGACCAGCGGCCCATCGCCCTGCACCCGGCCGAACTGGCCACCACTGACGTCCCCGATTCCTGCCGCTGGCACCTCAGCGGCGGCATCGCCTACCCGCACGGCGACAACAGCGCCTGGTGCCGCATCCCGCATGCCGTGCTCTGCCCCCACCGCACCCTCACCTGCCAGGCCGGCCCCCGCCTCGAGGCGATCCGCCGCCAACTCGCCGTCCACGCCCGCCGCCTGATCGACACCGGGGTCCTCACCCCCGCCCCACCCACCACCCATCAACCTGGCCTCCGCACCGGCGGACCTGACCGCCCCGTCGTCCAGCTGCTGCTGTGCCGCTACCTCGCCCAGCAGCGGCTCGAGGACCTGCGCTGCGTCGCCCAGACCCGCCACCGCCACCGCTGCCCCCACCCCCTCCTCGCCCCCGCCGGCCCGGCCGGGACGTGGAAACTGCTGCCCGCCACCGCCCGGCACGGCCAACTCGCCCTGCCCGAAGTCCTGATGGCCGTCTACGACCTGGGCCACCTCTCCTACGGCGAACAGCTGCGCTGGCGCACCCAGCGCTGCCTCGCACACGCCACCGCCCCCGGCGCCGCCGACCTCGCCCTGGCCGCCTGGGAACCCTTCGACCCCCTCCTGCACGCGGCGCACATCCACACCCGCCTGCCCCACCCCCCGCCCCGCCCCTCCCGCACCGAAGGGGATGACCCCTGCCGCACCACGCCCTGGGAATCACACTGACCCGCCCCCTCGCGAGCAACGCCCTGCGCCGTGCCGCGCGCAGGCTGCCACTCGCCTGATGGCCCTCGTCGACGCCAAGACACCCCACCAGGCCGCCCACCGGCTGCGCCACCGCCTCGACACCCGGCTGCCCATCGACGTGATCACCACCCTCTACCCGGACGCCGACCACAACGTGCTGCTCAACATCGCCTTCCCGCCCGCCGTGCACGCCGCCCTGACCGCCGACGCCCGCCGCGCCCGGCAGAGTCCCGAGCGCTTCCTGGAACTGGCCGTCCACCGCGCCCTGGCCGAACACGCCGACCGGGAGACCGACCGCCTCGACCGCGCGGTGCATCAACTACTGGCCCACACCACCCCTGCCCACCTGCTGGCCGCCGTCGGACACGCACTCACCCGGCTCCCCGAGAGGTCCACGCCGTGAACCCCACCGACGAACAGACGGCAGCCACCGACGCCTTCCACGCCGGCGACCACCTCGCCCTGCAGGCAGGCGCCGGCACCGGCAAGACCACCACTCTGACCCTGCTCGCCCGCGCCACCACCCGCCGCGGCCGCTACCTCGCCTACAACCGGGCCATCGCCCAGGACGCACGCACCCGCTTCCCCGACACCGTCCAGTGCAAGACCGCCCACGCCCTCGCCTACGCCGCCGTCGGCCACCGTTACACCCGCCGCCTCAACGCCCCCCGCCGCCCGGCCTGGCAGACCGGCCAAGCTCTCGGCCTGACCAAAGCCGTCCGCATCGGCGACCGTGAGATCTCCCAACGCGCCCTGTCCAACGCCGCCCTGCGCACCGTCACCCGCTTCTGCCACACCGCGGACGAGATCATCACCCCCCACCACGTGCCCCGCCTGCGCGGTCTGGACGACCCCGACCTCCACCGCGAACTCGCCACCCACATCGTGCCGTTCGCCCGCAAAGCCTGGGTCGACCTGCAGCACCCGGACGACGGCGCAGTTCGCTTCGACCACGACCACTACCTCAAGATCTGGGCCCTCACCCGGCCGCGCATCGACGCCGACTTCCTGCTGCTGGACGAAGCCCAGGACACCAACCCCGTCGTCGAACAGATCTTCCTCGCCCAGCGCGACCACGCCCAGCTCGTCATGGTCGGCGACTCCGCCCAGGCCATCTACCACTGGCGCGGCGCCAAAGACGTCATGACCGGCTTCGACGGCACGCAACTGACCCTGTCCCAGTCCTTCCGATTCGGCCCCGACCTCGCCCAGGAGGCCAACCGCTGGCTGCGCCTGGCCGACGCCCCGATCCGCCTGACCGGCACCCCCGCCGTACCCACCGAACTCGGTCCCGTCAGCCGGCCGGACGCCGTGCTGTGCCGCACCAATGTCGGCGCCATGGCTCAGGTCATGACCCTCATGGCCGCCGGATACCGGGTCGCCCTGGCCGGGGGAGGGGACAGCCTGCAGGCCCTGGCCCTCGCCGCCCGCGACCTGAAAGAGGGCCGCCGCACCCACCACCCCGAACTCATCCTTTTCCCCTGCTGGAGCGACCTGCAGGATTACGCCGCCCACGACCCGGCTGGCCGCGACCTGCAGCCCCTGGTCAACCTCGTCGACACCCACGGCACCGATGCCATCCTCGCCGCCGTCGCCCGCCTCGCCCCCGAGCCGCACGCCCAGGTCACCGTCTCCACCGCCCACAAGGCCAAGGGCCGCGAATGGCCCCGCGTGCTCATCGCAGACGACTTCACCCGCCCCGAAAACGACGCTCTCGACGGGCGCACCGACACCGCGATGCCACCCCACCCCGTCGACGACGCCGAGGCCCGCCTGGCCTACGTAGCCGTCACCCGCACCCGCCAACGCCTCGACCTGGGCGGCCTGTCCTGGATCCATGGTCACCCCGACGGCACCCCGCCCGTCTAGCCCCCGCCTTCGAACGGAATCGTGTCCAGCAGAATGTGGAACACCGGTCTGGGAAACGCCGGGGCGCCCTCCCGACCCGCAACCGGGTCGCCCTGGTCCGTGCGTTCGGCCACTCAAGCTCTGACCAAGAGGATCGTGGAGGTGCGGTGAGACATGGCTGCGCCGGCCTGGTGAGCAGCACGACGAGATCGACGCCCGTGATCAGAGTTCTCGGCCCGGTGCCCAGGGGGCGAGGATCTCGTTTGCAACCCGCTGGCAAAGATGACGAATTCAAAGGCGGGCGCACGTTGCACGCGTTTCGCATGCTCAAAGCGCGTCGGACGGCGCTGGACAACGGCACCGACGCGAAGGCCATGAGCGAAGACCCCCCGTTGCGGGTGCGCATCGGCGCCGCTTTCTGGGCGGTCCGCTTTGCTGGCCCGGCGCTGGCTGTCCGACGTTCGCTTTCGCCAGCGCCTTGCCAAGGCGCTGGCGAATATCCTCGATGTCCTGCAGGCGCTGGGCCTCAGGCGTCGTGATCGGTGCCTTCCTGCGAGTCTGGGTGCTGCCGGTTCTCGCGCACCGCTTCTTCGATGCGGTACCCGCCGGAATCGAGGACGGTGGGATCCGCCGAGGCCCCCGTTCCGGCGAAGTCGCTACAGACCGGTGGCCTTTGTCGTCTGCCACGCAGGGCCTGCAGAGCCGGAAGTCGGCGCACAGATTGCGAGGGTGCGGAGAGAGCGCACAGTGTCCATGTACGCCATCGAGATCGTCCTGACCCGTGCCGTGGGCGCGGTCGAGCTGAGGGCCGCACAGCAGCGAAGCCCTCTTGCCATGGCGTCCTCCGATGACGGCAGTCACCTGGTGGTCCTCGTATCCGCGAAGAGCGAGCCAAGAGCCGTACGGAGGATCTGGAAACGGCTAGGAGACACACTGCCCGTTGACGTGTTCTGCGGACTGTTCCCGGGCATCGACCGCAGCTACCTCATGAGCATCCCGATGGAGCCGGATACCGAGGAACGGCTTCGCAACCTCGCGGCGGACGCCGGACAGACCCCGGAGGAGTACCTCCACGCGGCCGTTGCCCAGGCACTGGCCCGTGACCGCACCTCGCGGCGGGCACGGCTGGCCTGCGCTCTGAGCCGACTGTTCCGCGAGTTCACGCCCGAGGAGATCACGGCGGAAGCAGCGCAGAGGATCAGCAGGATCTGACGAAGTCATGCGCTTGTGAAGAGGTCGCAGCCGGGGCATGGTTGCCGTCGCTGCGGGCGCAGCGTCTGCTGCGTGAGGTCATGGCCGATGTGCGCAGCGCGTCGACGGCTCGGCGGTTCGCCTTCGACATGCTCGTGGTCGACGAGGCGCACCATGTGGCGCCGGCCAGTCCGACAACGGCTCCGGGACAGCGCGGGTACGCGGTGGACAGCCAGCGCACCACGGCGACGATGAGGTTGGCGGAGGCATGTACCGCAACGGCGAACCCGGATCCCTCTAGTACTGCAACGGTGCTTGTTCTGATTGCTGGGCAGTTTTCAGGGACTGTGGCCCCCTCGTTTGTAGTGACTGAGGCGGGCTTGGTGTTGGCGCCTGCGGCGCCATGTCGACCAATGCAGGATGTGCTCGACCGGGGTGGGACAGCGGTCGGTGAGCCGGGTGATCAGTCGTCGGATCTCGGCAAGGCTCAGGCGGATGAGCTGGGAGGATCCGTTTCTGCTTTGTCCGTGTCCAGTTCCCGGGCCCGCAGCACTGTCAGGCAGGCGTGGGCGGCCATGGCGAGAGTCATGTGGCGGTGCCAGCCGGGATAGCGGCGGACCTGGTAGTCGTCCAGGCCGCACTCCTGCTTCGCGCTCTGGAAGCACTCCTCGACCGCCCATCGGCTGCCCGCGATGCGGATCAACTCGTCCAGCGTGGTGTCGGCGGGACAGTAGGCGATGTAGTAGGAGATCTCCTCGGGCCTGCTCACGCTGCGACGGGCGATCACCCAGTGCCGGCGGTCCTCGCGGTGCCAGGGCCTCACCTCAACGCGGGCCCAGTCATAGATCCGCCGGCCGTGGGCTCCCTCGCCACAGGAACGGCGTTTCCACTTCTGCCGGGGCAGAGCGGGGAACAGATCATGGACGGGGTGGTCGATCGACCAGCGGGTGACGACGGTGTCGTGCCGAGTGGTGGCCATGACATGGAAGACGTCTGCCTGTTCCAGCTCGAACCGCCAGCCCTTGCTGAAGCCGTAAGCAGCGTCCGCCGTCACCCAGCCGAACGGGATCCGGTCGGCGATGGCCTTGCGGACCATCGCCTTGGCCATCGCCACCTTCGTCTCGAAGGCGACACTGTCGTCGATGCCCGCCCGCCGGCATCGCTCACGGTCATCCGTCCACGACGTGGGCAGATACAACCGCCGGTCGATCAGTGTGCGTCCTCGGCCCGTCGCGTAGGCGAGGAAGACCCCGATCTGGGAGTTCTCGGTGCGTCCCGGGGCTTGTATTTCAATTAGTGCTTGTTCAAGCGAAGTTGGTGGGACGGTGGACCATGACCGTGCGTCCACCCGTCACCGCCTTGCGGGCCAAGTTCGATCGGATTCTGCCGCATCTCGACGAGCGCCGCCGTCGGCTCTACCTGGCTAGCGAGGCCGCGGCCATCGGCCAT
>NZ_JBEYZY010000059.1:0-27116 GCF_040646295.1 Streptomyces sp. NPDC046197
GTACGTCCAGTACGAGGACTTCCGGCCGGCACGCCGAGAGCACGCACCGGACGTCACTCCTTGACGGGCGAACGTTGCCTGCCGGGGCACTAGGAGCTGGCCAGATGACCTGCGTGGCAGCGGTTTGCCCGTGGTAGCGCGCTCCGAGGGTCTCTTATGCGGCTGATTGGCTGGACCGACTGGTCCATGCTCGACCTGTACGGCGAGGACTCCAGGTCGAGCGCGCCTTCGAGGCCAAGCGTCGCTGCGGCAACGTCTATTGATTCCGGCGGTTCGGCTCCTTTGCGGCGTTCTCGCGCACGATGGTTCAGGCTACGAGTAGGCGCAGGCCCAGCTCTGCCGCGTCGAGGGCGACGAGGTCCCGGTTGCGTTCGGCCCACCGGCCCGAGGAAAGGTCGTCGCGAAGGCTGTCTACCGCCCGCTGCTCGGCCTGGGGCCCGACTCTGGACCATACCGATACCGCGCGGCGCACACGTTCGTCCAGGTAGGCATCGGGTCGGCGCCAGTGGGCCTCGAAGAAGCCGTCCGCGCAGTCCCACGGGATGAGCACCGGCTCCGCGCGGCCTCCGATCGCGCGGGTCATGTCGGCCAGTGAAGGCCAGCCGACGAGTAGGTCAGCGAACTCAGGCAGGTAGTCGCGGGTGAGCCAGAACCGCTGAAGCCAGCCGGTCGTACTGGCGTCGTATGTGAACACCACCACGCGGCGGGCCACCCGCCGCATCTCGCGCAGCCCGCCAACCGGGTCCGGCCAGTGATGAACGGTGCTGACCGCCATCGCGGCGTCGAAGGACTGGTCGGCGAACGGCAGGCGCTCCGCACTGGCGGCCACGCACGGCGCCGCACCCGCGGGACGCTGCGCCCGCATCACCGCCGACGGCTCCACCGCCGTGACCTCGCGGTCCGGGGGCTCATAGGAGCCGGTGCCGGCCCCGATGTTCAGTACCGTCCGGGCGTCCCCGAGCGCATCCCATATCCTCGCGGCGATCCGAGGCTCGGTGCGCCGCGTCGCCGGGTAAGCAGACCCGATGGCTTCATACAACTGCGCGCCGAACACTTTCAGTTGGTCCTCCGGCGTCGTTTTGATCCCCAAGGCTCGTGCCTCCAGTTCCTTGTCGATGGCCGTCACCATGGCGGCAGCGCGGTCGCGCTGTTCCTGAAGCAGGCCGCGCAGCCGGCGCAGGTGCGCGACAGCGTCGGTGGCCGGGTCGTCCACCAGCTCCGCGATCGCGCGCAATCCGAAGCCCAGCCGCCGGTAGCCGAGCACCTCCCGCAGCCGCTCCACGTCGCTCGCCGAGTAGGCCCGGTACCCGGCCGCGGTCCGCGCAGACGGTCGCACGAGGCCGATCTTGTCGTAGTGATGCAGCGTGCGGACACTCACACCGGCCAGCTCGGCCACGCGTCCCACGGTCAGGTGTTCCTCCACGCAACCGACAATGCGGCATGACGCCACGTGAGGGTCAACCGCTTCAGTCCTGGTGCCGCGCGTGGTTCCACCGCCGCGCCGACCAGTAGCTTCGCCCGGTCTGCCAGCCGGTTCAGCTTCGCCCGCAGCGGCTCCAGCTTGCCGCGTACCTCGACCGGCAGGCCAAGCACCTCCCCGACCGTCCGGACTGTGACCGGCCCGGCCGCGTCGCGCACGATAGTCAGCAGCCGTTGGTAGTCCGCCGGCAGCGCGTCCGGACCGAGGTCGGCGGCACGGGCCGGGATCAGCAGCACCGACCGGCCGCCCACCCGGGCCTCCGGCGGCGCCGGCGCGAGCGACAGATACTCCCCGAAGCCCAATCCTGCTGCGACCAGGGGTGTGCCGGCGCATCTGGAACGCGGCGGACTCGTGGTCGCGATCGTTCTTCTGATTCTGCCTCTACCGTCTACGCGGCACGAGTCCGGTTTCGAAGGCGATGATCGCCAGGTGGACGCGGTCTCGCGCCTCGAGCTTGGCGAACAGACGCGCGACATGGGTCTTCGCGGTCGCCGCGCTGATCACCAGCCGCTCGGCTATCTCAGTGTTCGACAGTCCCTGTCCGACCAGTGCCAGCACCTCGCGCTCCCGGTCCGTGATCCCCGCGATGGGACTCGAGTCCGCGGCGGGCCCGGCGTCCGGTTCGGGGGCCGCGGGGCCGGACGTTCCGGCGAAGTCCGCGATCAGCCGTCGGGTCACGCTCGGCGCGATCAGCGCGTCGCCCGCGGCCACCACGCGGATCGCTTCCAGGATCGCGTCCAGGGCCATGCTCTTGAGCAGGAATCCGCTGGCGCCGGCGCGCAGTGCGCCGTAGACGTACTCGTCGTGGTCGAAGGTTGTCAGCACCAAGACCTTGGGCGGGTCCGGTTCGGCGGTCGCCTGTCGGGTCGACTCGATCCCGTTCATGCCCGGCATCCGGATGTCCATCACCACGACGTCCGGCCGCAGTTCACGCACCAGGCGTACCGCCTCGCGGCCGTCGCTGGCCTGGCCGACCACCTCCAGGTCGTCGGTGTCGCCGATCAGGATCGCGAGCCCGACCAGCATCAGCGGCTGGTCGTCGACCAGCAGCACCCGCACGCTCATGCCGGGAGGCTCGCCGTCACCCGGAATCCGCCCTCCGGACGCTGGCCGGCGCTGAACTGGCCGGACAGCAACGTCACTCGCTCGCGCATGCCGAGCAGGCCGAAGCCGCTCCCGCCGACCGCGGAGTGCCTCGGACGGCCCGGCCCGCCGGAACCGTCGTCCCCGTCGTCCACCACCTCGATCGTCACCCCTTCCGGCTCGTAACCGACCGCGACCCGGCACGTTCGCGCCCCGGAATGCCGCACCACGTTGGTCACCGACTCCTGGATGATCCGGAATGCCGACAGTTCGATCTCCGGCGGCAGTGGACGCTGCTCGCCCTGCCAGGTCACGTGGACCCGCACCCCGGCGTCGGCCGTGCGTTCGGCGAGTAGCGGGACGTCGGCCAGGCTGCCGGCCGGCGCCAGCGGAGCGGCCTGCGGCATGGCGTCGTCCGGCTCGGCGCTGCGTAGCGCCCCGAGCATGCGCTGCAGCCCGAGCAGCGTCTCCCGGCTGGTGGTCTCGATGCCGCACAGCGCCTGCCGCGTCTGCTCGGGCTTGGTCTGAACGACCCGCGCCGCCGCTCCCGACAGCACCGTGATGATCCCGATGCTGTGCGCGACACTGTCGTGCAGTTCGCGGGCGATCCGCAGCCGCTCGGTCACGACGGCGCGGGCCGCCCTCTGCTCGTGCAGGGCTTCGAGGTATTCACGGCGTTTGCGATACACCCCCCCGAAGACCCACGCGACCGCGAACCACAACGCGAGCCCCCCGGCCCACTGGGCCGCGTCGCCGACGGACTGCCCGCGGTCGTGGATGTCGTTGACGAACGCGGCCGCGACGCCCGCGACGGAGCCGACGGCGGCAGCCTTCGGCCGCCGGGCGGCGAGGTACCCGCCCAAGGCGACGAGCAGGACGAACACGATCATGGGCCGCGCGCCGAAGGCGTCGCCGAGGACCGATTCGCCCAGGACCGCCGCGAAGACCGCCGCCGGCAGACGGCGCACCAGCAGAACCGGAAGGGCGAGCACGACGCACAGACCCAGCATCTGGAAGCCCCCGAGGTCGGGAAACCGGAACAGGCCGTACTCAGGGGTCGGCATCGTCAAGGGGAGCATCAGCGCGTACAAGCCGGCGGTGGCCAGCACCACGGCCTGTGACATCAGCCAGGTCACGCGCTTCGATGTCGACAGACGCTGGAGAAGCTGTTCCATACAGAGATCGTATTCAGTGGCGTCGGCTCTGCGCGTCGCCCCGGGGATGTACGCCGGATACGCCCCCGGGCCGATGGCCTGGGAAGAGGTGACATCCGCCGGCCGACGCGGTGGATCGCGGTCCGTACCTAGCGTCGATCCCATGAAACGCAATCGCCGTATCAGCGCTGTCGCGGTGCTGGCGCTCGCCGCCCTCGTCACCGGAACCGGCGCCGGGTTCGCCGCCACGACCACACCGTCGGCCACACCGGTGGCCACGCACGCGTTCGACACCGCACCGGCCACGGCCACCGCGCCCACGCGGTCCTTCCAAGGCACGCTCCCCGCGCCGACCGGCCCCTACGCCGCCGGCGAGGACGTCATCCACCTCACCGACGCGAGCCGTCCCGACCCGTGGGTGCCGTCATCCGGTCCCCGCCAACTGACCGTCACGATGGTCTACCCGGCCGTCCCCGGGACCGGGACTCCGGCCCCTTATATGACCCTCGCCGAGGCAGCCGGAGCCATCCAGCACCGGAAGATGCCGGCGAGCTCCGGCGTCACCCCACAGAACCTTTCCAGCGTCACCACTCACGCCTTCGACGGCGCGCGGCCGCAGCGCGGCAAGCATCCGCTGGTGGTCCTCTCACCCATGTTCGAGGACCCGCGCATGACGCTCACCTCGCTCGCGACCGACCTGGCCAGTCACGGCTACGTCGTCGCGCTCGTCGGCCACACCTACGAGGACAGCGGCGAGACGCTGGCCAACGGCCAGACGCCGCCGTGCGCGATCTGCGATGACCCGGCGCGGCTCGCCTCCGTCACCGCCAGCCGCGCGCTGGACGTGTCCTTCGTGATCGACCAGTTGACGCATGGCAATACCGCGTGGCGCCTGGCACACCTCATCGACAAGCACGAGATCGGCATGGCCGGACACTCCATCGGCGGAGCGGCGGCCGCCGCCACGATGATCGCCGACCCGCGAGTACGGGCCGGAGTGAACATGGACGGCACCTTCAAACCGGCCCCGATGCCCGGCCAGATCAACCGGCCATTCCTCATGCTGGGTGCGGCCGCCTACCACTCGGCCGGCGTCGACGACGACAAGTGGGGGCAGACCTGGGCCGCCCTGGGCGGCTACAAGAAGTGGCTGACGGTCGCCGGCGCCGACCACACCAGCTTCAGCGACCTGGACATGCTTCTGGAGGAGGCCGGGTTCCCGACGCCGCCCCTCTCCCCGGAACGCGGGGTGGTGATCACCCGCGAGTACGTGACAGCGTTCTTCGACCAGACGCTGAAGGGGATCCACACTCCGCTGCTGGACGGCCCCTCGCCGAACAATCCGGAAGTACTCTTCCAGCCCTAGTGCAGCGCCGCGTTGATCCTTCGGGGGTTCATGCGGCTTTGAGTGGCTGCCGTCGTAGGTCCAGCGGTAGGGCTTGGCGTCGTGTTCGTCGTAGGCCAAGACGAAGGTGTCGATGGCCGCGGCCAGTTCGTCGCGGGAGGCGAACTGGCCGCGGCGTAGTAGACGTCGGGTCGGGGTGGAGAAGAACAGCTCGACTTGGTTGAGCCGGCTGGCATTGTTTGGGGGTGTGGTGGATGTTGAAGCGGGGACGGGTGGCCAGCCAGGCCTTCGTCTTCTTCGCGACGTGGGATGAGCCGTTGTCTATGACCAAGTGGATGCTGGTGCCGGCGGGGATGGACTCGTTGAGTTGGCGTAGGAAGCCGATGAAGGTGTCGGCGTTGTTGCGGTCGATGCGCTCGGTGAGGACTTGGCCGGTGTGGACGTTCAGGGCAGCGATGATTGAGACGGTGCCGTGGCGGATGTACTCGAACTCCCGGCGGGTGCGCTGCCCGGGGCGGCCGGGCTGGTCGGGGTGTTTGCGGGAGCGTGCGGTGATCCCGGTCTTCTCATCCACGCTGATCACCACCGCGTTCGCAGGGCAGGTGCGGTAGAGCGCGCACACGTCAGCGGCACGGGTGAAGAACTCCGGGTCGGCTGGTCGGGTCAGCCAGCCGCGCACCAGGTGCGGCTTGAGATCGACGCAGGCCAGGATCCGTCCGACCTGGGAGGCGGAGACCGCCAGGCCAGGCCCGTAGAGGTCACAGACAGTCGGCCCGATGCGCGCGGCCCGGATGTTCGTCAAAACCTGGCGGATCCTCACCAAACTCCGCACCGATCCCGCCCGCGCCACCAACCTCCTACGCGCCCTGCTCGTCTTGGCGAACCTCGTAGTCAACCGATCAAGGCCCGGGACAGCCGCCCACCAACTGCACGAACACCTACGAACCCTGCCACACCACCACGGCTGATCAGCCATTTTCAAGATGGTGGATCTTCATTGACGCCGGCAAGGGGCATCAACTGGGCAGTTGCCGTCGACGAAGATGGCCAAGCGCTCTTCTCTCGCAAAGTGATCAACGACGAGAACGAGATCCTCCGGCTCATCGCGGTCGCCTGCGAAGCGGGTCTCGAAGTGCGCTGGGCCGTGGACATCTCCGGCCGGACTTCCACACTCCTTCTGGCTCTGCTCATCGCCCATGGTCAGCAAGTCGTCTATGTTCCCGGTCGCACGGTGAACCGGATGTCTGGCGCCTACCGCGGCGAGGGCAAGACGGATGCGAAGGATGCCCTGGTCATTGCCGACCAAGCCCGCATGCGCCGGGATTTCGACACCCTGAGCACGCCCCCTGAGCTGGTCTCCACGCTCCAGTTGCTCACCAACCACCGGGCCGATCTGATCGCCGACCGCGTGCGGTTGGTCAATCGTCTGCGGGACCTCCTCGTGGGAATCGGCCCTGTTCTGGAACGCGCCTTCGATTACTCCGGGGCGAAAGGGCCCGTCATCATGCTGACGCGCCCAGTTCGTAGCCATCGTCGGCGATCCGTCCGGTCATAGAGACGCTGGCCGCCTTGCCTCTCACGCCGGCTTGGCTCCCGTCCCCCGTGATTCTGGCCGCAGAAGCGGCAACTACCACCGGCCCAAGCGCTACCACCGCCGTCTGCGCTGGCTGTTTTACATGTCCGCGCAGACCGCCATGATGCGGCCGGGACCCTCCCGGGACTACTACCTCAAGAAGCGTGCCGAAGGGCTGGTCCACACGCAAGCGCTTCTCGCTCTGGCCCGTCGCCGCGTCGATGTCTTATGGGCAATGCTTCGAGACCAGAGGAAGTTCGCAACCATCCCACCGGTCACACAACCGCGTTGACACGATCATTGAAACTCTTCCACGGTCCGAACCGCTCCGGCAGGTCACGCCATTGAACGCCGGTCCGTATCCGGTGCAGGATCCCGTCGATCACCTGCCGGTGATCACGCCACCGTCCGCACCGACCATTACTCACCGGCAGGAACGGCCTCAGCCGTTCCCACTCCGCATCCGACAGATCACCGCGTTCAACCCGCCCCATGCTCCCAACAAACGAGCAGGTCAAGCGACAGTGACATGATCGGCCTGACAGCTCCTAGAGGGTGTTGGTGCCGTGCGCCGGTCGGCGCGCGCGCTCACGGCAGGTCGTCGCGCCCCAGCCACCTGGGCTTGACAGGCACTCCGTCCGCGTACCGCTCTACCTGTTGCTCCACCGGCTCGGCCGTTGGAACAGCAGGCGCGCTCGACGCTTCCACGACCAGTTCAGGGGTGGCGGACGGATCAGAGTCCTCCAGCAACTCCGCCACCGTGAACCGAGTGACGAACGACTGCCACGCCCCGTCGATGACGAGCAGGAACCCGTCGTCCTGTCGCAGGAGCCGACGGCGCTTGGGACTTCTGGGGTGCTCGGGTAAGTGGCTCCGCGCCCGACGTTCCAGCTCCGCGAGCGCCTCCTCACGCGGTCCGGTGACATGAGCCGCCACGTGTGCCTCGGTGTGCTTGCGCTCCCCGACACCCACGGTCGTCTCGATGACCAGCCCCCACGTCGTCACGCTCTCTTCCGGGCCGCCGCCTGCCCCAGCTGCCCACCCGCCGCGCCCCGCCGACGAACCCACGTCGGCGGGGCGCGGTTGTCCACCGACCTGCTGGAGGAGATTGCACGTGCTCATTCCCCGTCCGCGCCACTGGATCGGCCGGCCCCGCCCGCAGCGTCCGGCCCTGGCTACCCGCACCGGCCGCAGCGCCTGCCTGCGCCTTGGAAGATGCGGTGACCGCCCGCACCGCGGACGCCACGAAAGTGTGCTTAATGGAGTTCACGCCCCATCACCGCGATGCACGTCGACCGCCCTGCGGTGGGCATCGTCAACGGGTACGCTGCGCCGGGCTATTTCTTGCCCTTCTCGTCGTTTTCCTTGAAGCAGACGACGAACCATTTTCCGGGGCCTGACTGAGTGAGCGAGCCGGTCGTGCCCGGGACGTCGGAGCACGAGAAGGTATCAACGACTCCGTCCTTGTCCATTTTCAGGACCTTGTAGTCGGCGTGCGGGTCAGTGCAGTCGAGCTTCTTGGTCTTCGCTTCCTTGTCCGTCCCGATGTTCTGGAAGCAGTCACCGGCCTTGAGCGTCGCGGACTGGTCCTTCGTGTCGTACGGGCCCAGGGCCCAGAGCGCCACCATGCCCGCGAGGGCAAGCACCAGACCGAGGAGGATCAGGCGGTTGCGTCGTATCTGCGCCGAGGTGTACGAGGCATTCTGGCCGCCCATTGGCGGTATTTGGGACACGGGCCGTTCCTCAGGCAGTGGGGACTTGCGAAGGCGACCACGAATCTAGCCCACCTGCCTGTACTCGTCGTTCACCGCCCCCTGTTGGTCCTGCCCGTCAACATCGGGGCTTGCTATCGACGGGCGCGGAGACAGGACTGGCAGCAAGTGCGAGCCCGTGTTCAGCACATCTACGCGTGCATGAGCTGGGAGAACGTCGACGGCGTGGCCAGCTGCGTAGAAGCCCGGGTAGTTCCTGCAGTCGTAGTGTGGTGCGGTGGGGAGCGGCTGCCGTGCGGCGGAAGGCGGTCTGCGTTCTTGCGTGCCCAGCACCACGACGCCACGACACCACGGCGCCTGGCGTCGTGTCGCCTGGGCGCCGTGGTGCTGGGCGAACAGGAAGACCTCAAGACGCCGGCCAGGGCAGGTCCGGGCCTCATCCCCGCGGGTGCGGGGAGCAGACCGAGGTCCCGGATCTGCCTCTTCCTCACGGCTTTCCGAAGAGGCCCCTGGCCGGCGGTGGCGTCGGCCAGGGGCCGAGGCGATCAGCCTGCGTCAGTCGTCGGACTCCGACGACGGGATGTAGGCGCCAGGCACGTCATTCGGCGCGAAGATCTTGTTCTCGCCGGGGTACGGCTTGGTCCAGTCGTGCGTCTCGTACCACGTGAGGTGGTTCATCTGCGCGGGGTTGGCGAAGTCGGGCACGGCGTTGGGTCCGGTCAGCCGCTGGTGCGACTTCCAGGCCTTCCACTGCGCCGCAACCTTCTGCTCGGCCGCCGGCACCTTTACGGACGTCGGCGCGGGCGCCGCCTTGGCGTCCTGCGGCGCCGGGGTGTCCGAGCCGCAGGGCGGCTGGGTGCTCAGGCCGAGGGTCAGCGAGGTCCGGTTGGGCACCGCCTTGAACGGCGTGTTGTTCGCCCTGTGGGTGAACGCCCCGAACATCGGGGTGGCCGCGCTGTCCTTCTGGTTCATCGGGTGGATCCCGAGGATCTGCTCGATGGTGCGGATCATCGTGATCTGCGAGTAGTAGTGGTTGTCGACCTTGCCGTGCCGGGCCCAGGGGCTGATGACCTGGATCGGGGCACGGTGGCCGTCGATGTGGTCGAGGCCGTTCTGGGAGTCGTCCTCGACGACGAAGATCGCCGAGTCCTTCCAGTACTTGCTGTGCGAGATCTCGTCGACCATCTTGCCGACCGCGAGGTCGTTGTCCGCGACCTCGGCGGCCGGGCTCGCAGGACCGCCCGTGTGGTCGTTGGAGAACCAGAACATGTTCAGGTTCGCCGGACCGTTCTTCTCGAAGTCCTGCTTCCAGATCTGTTCCTTGTAGACGTCCGGGACGTTGAGGTCGAACAGCGGGAAGCCGGGCACCGACACCTTGTTCAGCGACGGGATCGCCGAGCCCGTCTGAATGGGGTAGGCGGTCTTCTGCCCGGTCGCCTCCATGTTCTTCGCGTCGCAGTACAGATTCTGCCAGGTCGCGCCGGCCGGCTTGCTCTCGATCGACTGGAACTCACCGTAGTCCTTGACGGACTTGCCGGCCGCCTGCGCACCGCTCCAGATGAACCCGGACTTCTGGTGTCCGAGAACGTCGTCCTCGGTGTCGTAGCTGCGCGTGTACTCACCGGCCGAGGACTCGGTGTACTCCGGATTGTCGGACTGCATCAGCCAGTTGTGGCCCTCGGCGGAGTTCGTGCCGACGTCGTAGAAGTTGTCGTACAGCCCGAACTGCTGCGCCAGCGCGTGCTGGTTCGGCGTCACATTCTCGCCGAACTGCGTGAGCGACGAGTTGCCGCTGCCCTGCGGCATGTCACCGAAGACCTGGTCGTAGGTCCGGTTCTCCTTGACGAGCAGGAAGACGTGCTTGATCGTCGAGGGCTCGCCGAGCCGCACGGGGACCGGCACCGGCCGCGCCGTGCTCCTGCCCTGGGTCAGCTTGACCGAGCCGGGGGTCCAGCCGTTCTGCTTGAAGACCTTGGCCGTCTCGGCCCGGATGACGCTGTCGTCCGGCAGCGTGAACTGCGTCAGGCTCGACGTGGTGTCGTGGGTGCCGTGGCCGGCGCTGTCGGGGCGGCGGGCGTCGATACCACGGGTGTTGGAGACGACCACGTTCTTGCCCACGGTGGTGATCTCGGCGGGGAAGTAGTCCGTCGGCAGCAGGCCGACGTAGCTTGCCGGCTCCTGCGGGGAGGTGTACCGGTAGACGGCGACCGCGTTGGCACGGCCGAGCGTCACCAGCAGGTGGCCGTCGTCGGTGAGCGTCACCGCGTCGGGCTCGTAGCCGACCGACGCCTCCGGCCACGGCTGGGTGGAGATGGTCTGCACGACCTTGTCGTTGGCGGTGTTGATGACCGACACGTTGTTGTCGGCGGTGTTGGTGACGAACACCGCGCCCTTCTTGGCGTACACCGCGGTCGGGTGCAGACCGACGTCGATGCTTCCGACGGCGGCGTTGGAGTATCCCCTGCTCGAAGAGCTTGGGGAAGGGTTCGCCAGGTTGATGACGCTGACCGTGCCGGTGGTGGCGGCACCGGTGTTGGGGTTGGCCGGCACCTGGGTGCCGTAGGAGTTCATCGTGGTGTCGCCGGCTTTGGCCGGACGCCCGCCCTCGTTGCTGACGTAGAGCTTGTTGCCGACCATGGCCATGCCGCGGGGGGCGTTGCCCACGGCCCAGCTCTGCTTGATGGTGCCGGTCGCCGCGTCGATGGCGACCACCCGGTTCTGGCCGTTGACCGCGGAGTACACGGTGGAGCCGTCGGCCGAGAACACCGCCGCACCCACCAGTGCGCGCTTGGAGCCGTCGGCCGGGATCGAGATGGTACTCGGGTTGGAGAGGGTGCCGTCCGGGTTCACGGTGAACTTGGTGTAGCCGTCGCTCTGGCCCAGCCACAGCTGCGAGCCGTCGGGCGAGTACGTCGGGCCCTCCCGGCCGACGGAGCCGCTCTTGATGCGCAGGTCGTCCGCCGCGTTGGTGCCGACCTTCTGCTTCACCTGTCCGGTCTTGAGGTCCATGATGACCAGTGCCGCGTCACCGTCGGCGACCGCGGCCGCGATCGTGCTGCCGTCCGGGCTGACCGAGGACGACATGATCTTGCCGTCGTTGATGACGGTGCGACTGCCGTACGGGGCGATGTACTGGTCGGCGGAGACGACCTGGCCGTCTGCGGTGACCTGGCCGACCTGCTGGGTGCCGAACTGGCGCGTCTGGGCGACAGCGGTGCCCGTGACGGCGAGGGCGACAGTGATGCCCGTCGTAACCAGCAAGGTCCGGCGGCCGACACGTCTACCGAAAAGGCTGATCTGCCCCTTCTCGCCAATCCGACGCTGCCGTGTTACCTGCATGGATTCATCCCTTCGGGGTGGTGTCGAGCAGTTCGACGTTCCCGTCGAACTGCCAAAGGGGGTTCGGGGCGTCCCCGGTGGGGGTACGGACCAGGAAGTAGCCGTTCACTTCCTTCGGTCCGTCGCCGTCGGCCACGAACCGCCCGTCTGAGGCGACGTCAAGCTGATAGACGGCCGTCCCCACGACCGTGACGCCGGGGAGATGCCAAGAGACGACGCAGCGCCAGTCGTTGCCCGGCCCCTGGGCCGCGGCCTGGCCGTCGCTCTTGTTGCACGCCGCCGTGACCCGCAGTTGCGCTTCGGTGACGGCGGGGCGGTGGAGTTGCTGGGTCTGCGTGCGGTAGAGGTGGGCGAATGACGTGGCGACCGATCGCTGGACCTTGTCCTGCTCGATTCCGGAGCCCATCGACGGGGTCGCCGCGGCGACCACCGCGACGGTAAGGGCCGCCAGCGCGACCAGCGGCAGTAGTCCGGTGGTGATCGCGCCGCGCCCGGAACCGTCGTGGGCCAGGTTGGTGAAGTCGCGCCGGAGGAAAAGGAGGTACGCAAGCGCTGTCGCGAGCACGGCCCACACCAGGCTGACCGCGACGCCGATCAGCAGCGGGCCGAGCTGCGCCGGGCTGGTGAACAGACCGTTCCAGGAGATGAAGGCGTAGCCGGGCAGGGCGAGGCGCACGGCGACGGGCAGCGGCAGCATCTGGGCGACCTGCATCGCGAGCGCGACGAGCGAGGGCAGCAGCAGCCCCATCGGGGACCGCCGCAGCGCGACCGACCCGAGGAGTCCGATCGCGGCGAGGGCCAGGGTCGGGGCGAGGGCGCAGACCCAGGCGAGCAGGACCTTGACGGCGGCGTCCCCCGGTGTCAGCAGGTGGCCGTCGAGGCCGACCAGCGGCTGGTTGCCGACCGCCACGACCCCGCCGACCGTGCTGGAACAGGCCAGCCCGGCCACCAGCAGCAGGATGACGGTGAGGCTGGCCAGTGCCTTCGCTGCGAAGATCCGTCGCGGCGACCGGACCGCCACAAGCAGGTGGCGCCAGGTGCCGAGCCGGTCCTCGGAGGCGAACACGTCGCCGGCGACCACCGAGGTCAGCAGCGGGAGCGCCCAGGTGCCCGCGAAACCGAGCATCACCAGCGGCCCGGCCCACCCCGTGGCGTGCATCCACCGGCCGAAGAGGGTGTCGACGGGGAGGGTGCTCTGCTGGCTCACCGCGGCGGCGAAGACCGCCGGCGCGATCCAGCAGCCGAGGACCAGCAGGCGGACCCGCCATTGCGAGACCAGCTTGACCAACTCGAAGCGGTAGCCGCGCGGCACCGAGACGGGGCGGGAAGCGGCAACGTTGTCGTCGGCGATGATCGCGGTCATCGGCCGGCCTCCCTCTGCTCGGTGAGGGCGAGAAACGCCGCTTCGAGCGGCGACACCACGGGGGCGAGCTCGCGCAACGCGATGCCCGCGTGCACGAGTTGCGCCACGAGTTCGTCCAGGGCGGGCACCAACGCGCGCACGACGAGCACCTCGGTCTCGTTCCGTGCCCCGGCGTCGTCGACGATCCGGATCCCGGCTACGTCGACAGCCAGCCGGCGGGCGGCCGGCGGGTCGGACGTGCGCAGGCGGTAGTCGAGTTCACGGTTATCGGCGGCCAGCTTGCCCAACGGGCCGGAGAAGACGACCCGTCCGGTGGCGACGATGGTGACCTCGGAGCACAGCGCCTCGAGGTCGTCCATACGGTGGCTGGAGAGCACGACGCTGGTTCCGTCCGCCGCGAGCCGGGTGAGGACACCGTGCACGTGTCTTTTGCCGGCCGGGTCGAGACCGTTGGAAGGTTCGTCCAGCACGAGCAGCCGGGGCCTGGTGAGCAGGGCGGCGGCGAGCCCGAGCCGCTGACGCATACCGAGGGAGAAGCCGCGGGCCTGGTCGTCGGCGACATCGGTGAGCCCGACCTGGTCGAGCACGTCGCCGACCCCCGCTGTCCGCGCGTCGTGGCCGCGGAGAGCGGCCAGCGCGGTGAGGTTCTGCCTGGCGGTGAGCGAGGGGTAGAGACCGGGTCCGTCCACGAAGCCGGCGACACCGTCGGGAGCAGCGAGTGCCCGCCTGACCGGTGTACCCAGGATGTCGAGGCGGCCGCTGTCGGCAATGGCCAGGCCCAGCAGGAGACCGAGCAATGTCGTCTTGCCGGCGCCGTTCGGTCCCACCAAGCCGTGGATCTGCCCCTGCGCCACATCCAGATCGACACCGTCGAGTGCGACGACGTCGCCGAAACACTTGGTGATCCCGCGAGCCCGGACTGCCAGGAGTGCGTCCATGAGTCCCTTCCTTCACAACCCTCAGGGACCTTAGGGACGGCACACAACGCAGGCACAGACGGCCGGTTGAACGCTCATGGAACGGATCGTCAAGGCGTCGGCAAGTCCGCCTGCACAAAATAGCCAGCACCCAGCCAGACTTGGGCAACCCTCGGAGGCACCGAGTCCGAACGAAGTGCCGAGGCCGCCATTCGGTGCGCTACCGGGCACCACGCGCGGGCCTGCGGCGCGCTGTGCAGCGCTGCAACAGCGCCGAAGACGGCCGAGCAACAGCGCCGAGGACGGCCGGTGCGGCGACACCCCTGATGCCCAGCCGCACTTGCCTGCCTACCGCGAGATCCCCCGCAGACGAACAGCAGACCGCGCCACCCACGTGCGGCCCGCCACAGGGACGGCCGGGCGCGGGGCCGGCACCGCCCGTTTCCCACCGGGCGTCACCGCAGCGCCACTGCTCCGCTTCCAACGGGCCGCGTCCTGGAGAGCGGGACGGAAGGTCCTTGACCGGGCCGTGTTCTTCACCGACTCGCTCATTGTGCTGCTGCAGGCGACCACCGTCGTCGCCGTGTCGTGCGGCCGGGCCGCCACGGCCGTCGCCCCGCCCGCGACGACCGCGAGCGCGGCCGCTCCGGCGGCGGCCTTCCATCCGCTGCGCTGTACCCGGCCGAGCAGCGTCAGGGCCCGCGCGGGCGCGTCGAGGGCCGCCGTCGCGGTGAAGGGGAACAACAGCGCGAGCAGCGTGGTGAGTTCGGCGAGTCTGCGGCGGCCGCGCTCCTCCCAGCCGGCGCCGTACCCCTCGGCGGCGGACCGTTCCAGGTCGGCGAGGAAGTCCTCGATGCCCGGCCGGTCCGCCGGCTCCTTGGCCAGTCCCCTGCGCAGCAGTCCGCGTACCGGCGCGGGTACGTCGTCCAGGGGGGCGGGGGCCCGCAGGTGCTGCAGACGCAGGGCGGTCACGTCGTCGCCGGTGAACGGGCGGCGCCCGGTCAGGCACTCGTGGAACACGGCGGCCGCCGCGTACACGTCGCTCGGTGGAACCACCACGAAGGATCATGTTGCCCATCGTGGCGATGAGAATTGCCACCGCGTCTGAATGGGGCGTCTCTCATTCGTGCTTTTCTCTGTGATGACCGTCGAGTAGAAGTGGCATGCCGCCTGCCCCCGATAGCGACGTGATTCCTTTCGGGAGTGGCGCAGTTTTACGTCCGCATGTCGTGCATCAGGCCGCCGGTCGGCGTGCCGCGGGCTGTGGGGTGGATTCGGGGTGGAAGCGGCCGTCGATGGCTATGGGTGGTGGTGAGGCGACCGCGGTGAGCGGGGCGCTCGCTCGGGCAGTGCGGGAGCGTGCGGTGATCACGGCCGACAGGCTGATGGCGGCCACGGCGGAGATCGCGCCGCCGAGGATGAGGCTGAAGCGGGCGCCGAGGGTGTCGGATACCAGGCCGACCAGAGGGGCGCCGACCGGGGTGCCCCCGAGCAGGACGAGGAGGTAGACGGAGACGATGCGGCCGCGCATGCTCGGGTCGGCATTCAGCTGGGTCATGGCGTTGGCGGTGGTCATCACGGTCACGGAAGCGAGCCCGGTGGGTACGAGTACGAGCAGGAAGGTGGCGTAGCCGGGCATGAGGCCGGCCAGGGCCTCCAGCGCTCCGAAGACGACCGTGGCGGTGACCAGGCGGCGGGCGGTGGGAGGTTTTCGTTTGCCGGCTCCTCGGAGCGCACCGACGAGGCTGCCGATGGCGTAGGCAGCGGACAGGTATCCGAAAGCGGCGGAGCCCGAGTTGAAGACGGTTGTGGCGATCAGGGAGATGGTGACCTGGAAGTTGAAGCCGAAGGTGCCGACGAAGGCGATGACCGTGATCGGCAGCAGCAGTTCGGGGCTGGCGCGGATGGCTCGGAAGGCGTCCGGCAGGCGGGTGTTCCCGCGGTTCTTCTCCTTGGGCGCGTGGAGTTCGTCGGCGCGGATGGCGATCAGGCCGTAGAGGACGGCGAGATACGAGGCCGCGTTGACCAGGAAGACGGGTCCGGTGCCCGCGGCGGCGACCGCCAGGCCCGCCACGGCCGGACCGACCGCGCGGGCGACATTGAACTGTGCCGAGTTCAGGCTGACGGCGTTGGCCAGGCGCTGCTTGTCGACGAGTTCGGAGACGAGGGCGTTGCGGGCCGGGCTGTCCAGCGCCGTGGCCGTGCCCAGCAGGAAGGCCAGCATGTACACGGCCCACAGGTTCACCGCGCCGGTGACCGTCAGGACGCCCAGGACCAGCGACTGCACTCCCATGGCGGACTGCGTGACGATCAGCAGGCGGCGTTTGGCGAACCGGTCGGCGAAGACGCCCCCGGAGAGACCGAAGAGGGTCTGAGGCAGGAACTGCAGGGCGGTGAGTATGCCGACGGCGCTGCCGCTGTTGCCGGTGAGCTGGAGGACCAATAGGTCCTGGGCGGCGCGCTGCATCCAGGTGCCGATGTTGGAGACGAGCTGCCCGATCACGTAGCGGCGGAAGTTGCGGGCCCGGAGCGTGGCGAGTGCTTCGCTCGGGGCCCGTCGCTTTCCGCCCTTGCGGACCCTGCGGTGCCGGCCGCCCATGTCGAGGGTGGCAAGTCGGGCGCGGAGGGTCTGCGTCCTGTCGCTGCTGCGGACACGGCGGTGCTTGCTCATGACCTTCTACGGGCGGGGGCCGGCGGGGACGGGAACGTGGTCGAGGTGGTGGAACTGCGGCGTGGGGTGCATCAGGAACTCGTGGTGGGAGATGTTCCAGGCGTACGCCCCGGCCAGGGCGAAGGCGATCCTGTCGCCGGCGTGCAGCCGTCCTGCCTGCACGCCGCTGGCCAGGACGTCCTTGGGCGTGCACAACTGGCCGACCAGCGTGACGGGTTCGTCCTCGGCCCGGGGGCGCTCCCAGGGCCGGTCCCAGGTGCCGTCGGGGATGACGGTGAAGGGCTGGTCGTGTTGTTTGGCGGCCGGGGTGCGCAGGTGATGGGTGCCGCCGCGCAGGACGGCGAAGGGGTGGCCGTGGCTGCGTTTGATGTCGAGGACCTCGGTGACGTACCAGCCGCAGTACACGGTGACCGAGCGGCCCGGTTCGATGCGCAGGGTCAGGTCGGGATGGCCTTCCAGCAGGCGGCGCAGGCCTGTGCCGTAGGCCGCCCAGTCGAAGCGGCGGTCGGGGCGGGTGTAGTCGACTCCCATGCCGCCGCCGAGGTTGACCTCGGTCAGCTCCACGCCGTTGCGGTTCGCCCAGTCCCTCGCCCAGGTCAGGACCTGGTCGGCGAGGTCGAGGTGTGCGGCGGCATCGAGGCCGCTGGCGAGGTGGACGTGGACGCCGCGCAGCCGGATGCGGGGGTCGTCGGCGATGAGGGCGAGGCAGCGGTCGAGGTGGCCGGGGTCCAGGCCGAAGGGGCTCGGCCGGCCGCCCATGGCGAGGGCCACCGGGCCGAGGTCGATCGGGAGATTGACCCGGAGCAGGACGTCCACGGTGCGCTCACCGAGCAGGGCGGTGAGCAGGCGGAGTTCTTGTTCGCTTTCGATGTGCAGGCGGTCCACTCCGGCCTGTAGGGCTTGTTCGAGTTCGTTGGGTGTCTTGCCGGGGCCGCCGAAGGCGACCGGCGTTCCGGGGCAGGTGGTACGGATGTGGTGGAGTTCGCCACCGGAGGCGACCTCGAAGCCGTCGACGTGGTCGCGCAGGACGTCAAGGAGCCGGGGGTCGGAGTTGGCCTTGGCGGCGTAGAAGAGCTGGACGCGCTCGGGAAGGGTGGCGCGGACGGCGGCCGCGTGCTCGCGCAGGTCCTGCAGGTCGTAGAGGTAGGCGGGGAGGTCTTCCGCGTCCAGCTCGGCGACGTACTGGAGAAGTTGCTGCCTCACCGGGTCACCTCGCGGGGGAAGCCCTCGCCCAGCGGGCTGGGCAGCGGGACGTAGCCGGCGTGCCGGTCGGCCTGCCGGGACCAGCGCAGCAGCAGGTTGGCCTTGGCGGGCAGTGGTACGCCGGAGAGCAGAGCGCGCAGCCGGGGCGGCTCGCCCGTGCTGCGGGAGTAGGCGTCGAGGTGGTCGTGGACCAGGCCCCACAGGGCGGGTTCCAGGGCGGGGTCGGTGTCGGCGAGGGCGGCGAGGACTTCGGCGGTGTGGTTGACCAGGAGGCAGTAGGCCACCCGGTTCCAGCCGCGCTCGGCGTCGTACGTCATCGGAGTGCGCACGTCCTCGGGCAGGGCGGTGAGGAACTGGCGGTGGTGTTCGGGGATGAGCTTGGTTCCCTCCAGGTCGCGGAAGATGACCTGGGCGGGGGTGCCGTCGCCGCCCACTCCGACGACGACGTTCTGGAGGTGGGGCTCGAGGACGATGCCGTGCGCGAAGTAGGCGGTCAGGACGGGGGGAAGCAGCAGGCCGAGATAGGCGTCCCACCAGGCGAGCGCATCACCGTCACCGCGGGCAAGGAGGTGGGAGACGTGGGCCGGGCTGGTGGGGTGCTCGTCGGCGATCGCGGCGGCCAGCAGCGGGGTGACGCCCGGACGCAGGTGTTCGCGCAGGCCGGTGCGGACGATGACGCCGAAGCCCTCCACGAGGGAGAGGTCGTCGTCGACGGTGAGGGTGCGGTAACCCGGCTCGGCGAGCAACGAGCTTCCGGCATGGGCCTGACCGATTTCGGCGAAGACGGGGTGGAGGAGCCGGTTGAGGGCCACCGCACCCGACAGCTCGTACGCGGCGTTCTTGCGGACGCAGTTGGTCAGGCGGACGTTGAGGCTGAACTTCAGGAACGTGTCGGCGTCCGGCTGGTACAGGGTCCGCACCGAGGCGGTGGGGACGAAGTCCGGGCCCACGACGCCCGTGTCGACGATCGAGCCGGCGGCCAGGGCCTCGCGCAGGGCGGGGTGGTCGCCGAGCATTCGGTACTGCCACGGGTGCACCGGCAGGGTCACGTAATCCCTTCGCCCGTACGGATGAAGCGCGTCGAGCCTGCTCAGGTCACCCTCCTCACGGACCAGACGCCGGTGCACGCCGAGGTAGCGCAGCGGGAAGCGGGTGCCTGTCTCCGGACCGTAGTCCAGCCAGTCCTCGGGGTCGCCGGTGCGCGACTTGGGCGAGGGGTGGAAGCGGTGACCGAAGACCAGGGACTGCTCGGACTCCAGGTACGGGTCCTGCGGCAGGGCCGCCGTGGCACGCTGCTCCAGGACGGTGTGGATGGTGTTCCGGCTGTCGGCGACCTGGGCCAGGAACTCGTCGTTGGCCACGCCGGTACGCAGTTCCAGCTCCTCCTGGATGTATCCGGCGAGCTCTCGCCACCCGATCGCGGACCAGTCGCCGCCGTCGTACCGCTTGAGCGGGCCGTCGAAGCGGTGTGCGCCGATCAGGGAGATGCGGCGCAGGGGGACGCGGAGCAGGATGTCGCGACGGGGCAGCGACAGCAGCAGGTGGTCCTGGTCGACGGTGACCTGGCGCTCGGGCGCGGAGACCTCGCGGATCAGGCAGTTGAGCAGGGTGTGGGCGGTGACGGCGTCGGCGACCCGGGCGGGACTGTCGGTGGTGGCGAGAGCGGCGCCGGTGGTGCTGGGGACGGTCATGCGGAAGGACTCCAGTCGGTGCAAGGAGATGTGCGGGGAGGCCGGCCGGGCCCGGCGGTTGGAAGCGGGCCGTCAGCGGTGGCGGGCCAGGGGGTTGGGGACGGGAGTCCACTGGGCGACACCGGAGGCTTCGGCCAGGCGCATCGCGATGGTCGCCTTCAGCGGCAGCGTGTCGCCGAAGAACACCTCGCGGTCTGCGCCCGCATCGGGCAGGTCGGCGTAGACGCGGTGGCCGACGGCGGCCACTGCTGCCCACAGTTGCCCGGGGTCGGCGCCGTGCGTGCGTGACAACACGGAGACCAGCTCGCTGAAGACGCCGCTGAGCAGGCCGCCGAACAGCTTGGTGCGCAGCGCCGGCTCGTCGTTGCCGGCCCGGGTGCCGGACAGCGGCGGAAGCGAGAAGCCGTGGCGGGCGAGCCGGTCCGGGTGGATGCGGACGCCGTCCAGGTCCCGGTAGAGCACCCGCACCGGGCGTCCGTCGCGCAGCGCGACGAGCGTGTTCTGGCCGTGGGCTTCCAGGGCCACGCCCATGGACAACAGCGTCAGTGCGGGTGGCAGGACGAGTCCGGCGAACTCCGCCAGCCAGGTGACCGGGTCGCCGCTCACCATGCGGGCCCCGGTGGCGTGGACGGCGGTGAGCGGGACGGCGATCTCTTCCGGTCCGAGGTGCCGTTCGCCGGCCTCGCGGATCATCGCCGCCAGGCTCGCCGAGGGCCTGCCGTTCACGCGGATGGCGCCGCCCGCGAGTTCGCGCAGGATGCGCAGGCTCTCGCCGTGGCCGGCCTTGTCGACGACGGCGGTGACGAGCTCGGACAATGGGGCTCCGTCGGCCACCTCGGCCGGGGAGATGGTACGCCGGTAGTTGGTGACCTGCACGTCCAGCGCCGTCTTGATGTGGCAGCCGGGCAGGGCGTCTACGGGGGACATGGTCCGCATCGACAGGAGCGGGCGGGCGGCGATCGTACGGTCCACGACGGCCAGGTCGGGCTGGTGCGCGAGTACGTGGGCGCGTTGCCAGGGGTGGATCGGCATCAGGACGGTGTCGCCGTCGCGCAGTTCTTGCGGCCAGTCGCCGGTGGCCTGCCAGCGGTCGGCCGGTACGGCGACGAGCGCCAGCTCGATGACGGGGCGGTGCTCGGGTGCATAAGCGAGCACCTCGGCGACGGACAGTCCGGTGCGCGTACGGCAGCAGGGGTGCTGCGGGTGGCCGTCGACCACGGCCTGTTCGGCGTCGGCGGAGTCCCGTATCTCGCGGGGCTCGTGGTTCGCCGCGCGGGCCAGGGCCAGGTTGGCGATGCTGTTGCCGAGCTCGGCACCCAGACGGGACGCGGCCTCCGTGCCCGCTCCGAGGGCGGCGAGGAGCCGGGCCGGCTCGGCGATCGGGCCGTCGGGACCCTGAACGGTGAAGTCGGCGGGGACCGGCGCGAAGCGTTCGGCCGCGGAGGCCGGGCCCACGAGCTGCCCACCACCCATGAGGCGGATGACGAGCGTGCCTGCGTCGTGGTTGCGGTCGGCGATACCTGGAAGGGGTTCGCGGGCGAATGCGCCCCAGAGCCGGCCGAGCACCGTGGCACGCGCACCGGGGAGTGCGGACATGAAGGGCGCGATCAGATCGGGGCGCACGTGGCGCAGTTCCTCGATCGTGCTGCTGTACGGCATGTTTCACCGTCCCGTGGCATAGGAAAGCGAGGGAGAAGCTGCGGAGGCGAACGGAAAGCGCGAATGCGAGCGCCGTCCGCGATCAGCTGCCGACAACGTTACGGGATCGTTAGTTAACCGATTGGCAGAGAAAAGGAAGGCCGGCATCAGAATCGATCCAGCATTCCGTCCGTTCCACCGCGCCGAAAAATGGAACTGTCGTCGGACAATTGGCCGCATGTACCATGTTGCCCGTCGCGGCGAGCGGAGTGGCTGCGCCCGGCTGCCGCTTGCCGGGAGGCGGTTGCTCGATGACGAAAGCCCGCACTGCGCTCTCTTAACAGACCGCTTGCGTGGCGTTGCCTTTTCGCTGACGTTGTGCTGTAGCCGAACCCGTAGGGTCGACGACAGGCAGGAGGCAGTAAAGGAAGACGGTTGTTCACTTTCGCCGAAGGTAATCCGCGCGACATTCATCCGTTTTCCCGGCGCGGCAGACCGCAGGCTTGTGAGTCTGTCGGCATGCGTGTCTTACTGATCGAGGACGACGAACGGGTCGCCGGCCCGCTGATGGAGTGCTTGAGCCGTTTCGGGTTCACCGTCGAGCACGCCCGTACCGGCGCCGACGGACTCGCCGCGGCGGAAGCGGAGATGGTGCTGCTGGATCTGGGACTGCCCGACATGGACGGCATCGATGTCTGCCGGACGCTGCGACTGCGCTCGCAGGTGCCCATCATCATGATCAGCGCGAGAAGCGACGAGGTCGACCGGGTTCTCGGCCTGGAGCTGGGGGCCGACGACTACCTGTCCAAGCCGTTCGGAGTCCGGGAACTGGTCGCACGGATCCGCGCTGTTCTCCGACGTGCCGGACCCGCAGCAGCAGAGCCGGTTGCGGCCATGCCCTCTCCGGAAGGCCACCGACCCCGTCCGGTGGCCCGCCCCCAGCAGATCGGCCCGCTGACCATCGACCGCCGGGGGCGCCAAGTCCACCTGCACCGCACCCCCATCGCCCTCGCGCCCAAGGAGTTCGACCTGCTCGCCTACCTCGCCGACGATCCCGGCGCCGTCCGCACGCGACAGCAGATCCTGGACTCCGTATGGGAACCGAACTACTTCGGCCCCACCAAGACCCTGGACGTCCACATCGCCGCACTTCGCCGCAAACTCGGTGATCCCGCCTGGATCGACAACATCCACGGCGTAGGATTCCGGCTCACGCCACCCGCCGACGCCGCAGCCGCCAGGCAGGTTGAACAGAGCGTCCAAGGAGGTAACCGGTGACCCGCCGCCTCCTGCTCAGCTATCTCAGCCTCACGCTGCTGGTGCTGCTGTGCCTGGAAGTGCCGTTCGGTTACGTCTACGCCCGCGGGGAGATGTCCCGGTTCGCCGGCAATGGGCAGCAGGCCGCGGCCATGCTCGCAGAGGTGCTGGAGGAGAAGGTCGAGCGGCGGGGCGTCACGGATGTCCCCGAAGTGGTGGCGAGCTTCGCGCGGCGAACCCGCAGCCATGTCATCGTCGTGGACAGTAAAGGAAAACTGCTCACCGACTCACGCAACGTGGTGGCCACCGGTACGGACCTGTCCACCCAGCCGGGCATAGCAACCGCTCTGGCCAACCGGTCCAGTTCCGGAACCCGGCAGGAACCGGCCCTGGGTGAAGACGTCTTCTTCGCCACCGTGCCGGGCGCCTCGGGCAGCACCGTCCGCTGCGTCGTACGCGCGTCGTTTCCCCTCACCACAGTGACGTCCAAGGTTCATGACGCCTGGCTGGCGTTGGCAGCCGTGGGGCTCGGGGTGCTGGCGGCCGTTGCCTTGATAGCTCTCGCGCTGGCCCGCTGGATCACCCGCCCGGTACGGGCGCTGGAGCACGCCACGATGCAGCTCGCCGACGGCACCCTGAAGGACCTGCCCGCCACCGACCTCGGGCCCCCCGAGCTGCGGCGCCTGGCCGCCAGCTTCGTCCGCACCGCGACCCGGCTGCAGCATCTGCTCAAAGCCCAGCACGCCTTCGCCTCGGAGGCGTCCCACCAGCTGAAGACGCCCCTGACCTCGCTGCGGCTGCGACTGGAGAACTTCGAGCCCTACCTCGACCCACGGGCACAACGCAGCCTCGACGAGGCGGTGGGCGAGGTGGAGCGGCTCAGTCGCATGGTGCAGGGGCTACTCGCCCTGGCCCGGCTGGAGAACGCGGCGACCCAATCGGAGGCCACCGACCTGGACTCCGTCATCGCCGACCGCGCGGCCGTGTGGGCCGCCTTCGCCGGCGAGCACTATGTGGACATCAACGTGACCGGCCCGAGGATCGGCCGGGTGTGGGCCATCCCCGACGCCCTGGAGCAGATCATCGACAACCTGCTCTCCAACGCGCTGCGGGTCTCGCCGCCCGAGACCACAATCACCTTGGCCACCGCCTGGGCGAGCGGTGCACCCGCAACCGTCGAACTGCACGTGATCGACCAGGGCCCGGGCATGACCGAGGAACAGCGGCAACGCGCCTTCGACCGCTTCTGGCGGGCGAACGACGCCGACCACGAAGGCACCGGGCTCGGCCTGCCCATTGTGAAGCAGCTGGCTCGTGCCTCGGGCGGCGAGGTGACCCTGCGGACCGCCTCCGGCGGGGGGCTCGATGCCGTTGTCCGCCTCAGGACCGCCGAACCACACCGCACAGCCCATCCGCGACGTACCCGGTCGGCGATGTGGGGAAGGCACGACGGGGTGTCACCCACCCCCACCGAACGCCCGCTTGCTGCATCCGACTGGCAACAGTGAGCGGTGAGCCGAAAATTGGCCATCTCCTAACACTGTGCTGGAGGGCTTCTGGCCCTGTGCTGCTCTCCTCGGTCGTAGGGTCGTGCCGTCCGCCGCACTTCAAGGGATGCACGCATGACGACGAACACCGATCCCTCGTACACCGCAGGGGGCGAGCGGGTCATCCCGACCGAACCCACACCGGAGACCATGCGGCTCCTCCTCGTCGAAGACGACGACCGGATCGCCGGCCCCATCATGGAGGGGCTGAACCGCTACGGCTTCGCCGTCGACCACGTGAGATCCGGAGCCTCCGCTCTGTCGGCCTCGACCGCCGACCTCGTCCTTCTGGACCTCGGACTGCCCGACATGGACGGCATCGATGTCTGCCGGGCCCTGCGCGCCCGGTCCACTGTCCCCATCATCATGATCACCGCACGAAGCGAGGAAACAGACCGCGTCGTCGGCCTGGAGGTCGGAGCGGACGACTATCTCTCCAAGCCCTTCGGCGTACGCGAGTTGGTGGCCCGGATCCGAGCCGTCACCCGCCGCACCCACCCGGAGCGGCACGCCCCACTGAACACCGGTACCGCCGCAACCGCCGTGCCCCTTCAAAGCTCCCCACACGCGCAACTGCCTCAGGAGCGTGGCGTCCAGCGCCTGGGCCCGCTGACCATCAACCGGCGCACCAGGGGCGTCACCATCAACAGCCGCCCGCTCACCCTCACTCCGAAGGAATTCGACCTCCTGGCCCAACTGGCCAGCGATCCTGGCGCCGTGCACTCCCGCCAGCAGATCCTCGACACGGTGTGGGACCCGAACTACTTCGGCCCTACTCGCACACTCGACGTGCACGTGTCGGCGCTGCGCCGCAAGCTCGGCGACCCGGCCTGGATCGCCACCGTCCGCGGCATCGGCTTCCGGCTCACCGTCCCCACTGACAGCGCGTACGCGTGAACGGCAGCACACACGGAGGGCATGCGCGTTGGCTGAGGCGTCTTGGGTAGAGCTGAACCTGCTTGGGCTGGGGGGCGTCTCGCGGCTTCGGATCCCACGTTGCGAGACGTCTCGTCCACGTCACGTCAGCCTGTCGACGGCCGCCGCACGCGCGACAGCCCGGGCAGGAATGCCGGGCTGTCACGCAGGGCTCCCGCCGCGCCGGCCGATGACTCACGCCCGCATGGTGCTGGAGGCCATCTCCGGCACAGAGGTGGCCTTCGCCCGCACGGTCCAGCTCCTGAAGCGCTGGAACACGACCCACGGCAAACCGCACGATCGTCGGGATCGACACCTTTCTGCCGCCTCGTCGGCGGCTGCGCGCGAACCGAGGGGGTGCGAGGCAGGCCGATAGCATCGTTCCTCCGCCAGCCTCAATGTCATGCTTAAGTCATGCGGACAAGGCGACGAAGTCAGGCCGAGCGGGACGAGATCACGGTTGAGATCGGCTATGCGCTGCTCAGCGCATGCTTGCTCGGCGCCGTCGTGTTCGCGGCGATTGCCGGCCCGGTTGTCGTGTGGCAGTTCCCTCCCGCCGTCAACACGTTCTTGCTGGCCGCAGGAGGTTCGGTCGCTGGAGTTCTTGGGGCTGCCCGTGTCGTTCACGTCCTATGGCGACACGCGAGACAGCATCGCTGACGGCCGTGCGACAGGGCTCGCCGGATCGGCCATCCCTGTGAGGGCGCCGGCCGTCCGGCGAACTGAAACCTCCGTCACGCCAATTGGGCACGTTGACACAGGAGTTGAAAGCCGGCGTGGCCGAACGTCTGGCGCTTTAGCATCTTGATCCGGTTGACGTGCCCTTCGACGGGTCCCGACTTCCAGGGCAGGGTAAGTCCGGCGATTACGGCGTCGAGGCCGCGGTCGATGCCTGCGGCGAGGATGTGGAGGCTGGGCAGATCGTCCATCCGGACGGCGTCGAGCCGGTCCGTCAGACGCCCCGCCTCAGCAGTGCGTGGACGGCGGCGTGCGTGGTCCGGGTGCGGTCGGCGAAGCGGTGACCGGTCCGCCATAGCGAGCTGGAGATCTCTTCCGCCGGGGCCTGGTGTGGCTCGGGCTCAGGCGTCTCGGCCACAAGAACCGCAGGCAGCGGCGATGCTGTGCGACGGTTTGTTCGGCGGCCTCGCGCAGGTCGTGCCAGAGGTGCCACCGTCCGCGCCCTGGACGTCCGCGCATGACTTGGCTGGCCGCGCATGAATCTGGCTCCACTCATCAGGCCCCCCGGGATCGATCATCCAGGGAACCGGGAGGCGCTCTACCGGCGGACCGCCGAGATCAGTCCGCCGGGCCGCTCCTCGCGCCGGGGTGGGGTGCTGATCGGGCGGCCGTAGGCGGCAGCGCGCTCGCGCAGGGTGTGGCAGTCGGCCTCCCAGCCGTGCCCGGCCAGCCAGCCCACCGGGTCGTCGGGCATCTCCGAGACCCACATGGACGCCGCCGATCCCGGCGCGGCGTCCGCGCCGAAGCGCTCGATCACTCCGCGCGAGCCCAATGTCAGCCCCATCCGACTGCCTGCCGCCGACTGCGCGCTGATCCGGGCCAGCAGCAGCTCCACCGCGTCCTCGGGCAGATAGATCAGCAGTCCTTCGGCGATCCACACGGTCGGCACGGCCGGGTCGTGCCCTGCGGCGGCCAGCGCGGCTGGCCAGTCCTCACGCAGATCCACCGCGACGGTGATCCGCTCGCAGCGTGCGACGGCCCGCTCCTGGCGCAGCACCGAAGCCTTGAAGTCAAGTGGCGCGGCGGTGTCGACCTCGAACAGCCGGGTGTCCTCGGGCCAGTCCATCCGGAAGGCCCGGCTGTCCATGCCGGCGCCGAGCAGCACGACCTGCCGGACCCCGGACGCGGAGGCCTGCTGCAACAGGTCGTCGAGGAACTTCGTCCTGATGACGATGGAGAACGACACGGCCAGCCGGCGGCGTCGCGCGGCCTCGTCATCGGGCAGCGGCGAGGAGGGCCACAGGCCGCCGGCGGTGGCGAAGGCCTGTGCCAGTGGGTCGCGGAACAGCGCGTTCTCCCGCTCGGTCTCCAGCGCCCGCACCCTGGCCACCCCCACCGCCGTGGCCCACACTCCCGACGGCTGCACCCGCTCCTGCTCATCAGTCACCGCGCCAGCCTAGAAGACTCATGAAGATCTTGGTGAAGGGTTGCCCGGCCGTGGGCCGGGCGGCCCTTCTTGCTTATGCGGTGGCCGGGGTGAGGTGCCAGCT
>NZ_JBEYZY010000060.1:0-26721 GCF_040646295.1 Streptomyces sp. NPDC046197
TCGTACTGGACGTACTTGGGCTTTCGGCCGGTGCGGCGAGAGTGCGTGCCGGGCGTCGCGACGGGGCGAACGTTGCCTGCCGGGGCACTAGTTGCTGGCGCGCTCGGCGAGGGTGTGGGCGACAAGGGCATTGGCATGCCCGTGGCCGAGGCCGTGCTCGGCCTTGAGCCATGCGACCAGTTCCATGTGCTTGGTCAGGGCTGAGGCGCTGATCAACTCCTTCCACTCCTCGATCGGGCGGCCGTACTTCTTCTCGATCGACGGGAAGTAGCTGGCGGGGCCTTTCACCGGTGCGGTCATGACGAACCATCCTGTCTGTCTGAGTGCGGTGGCCTGGCGTTGCCGTGCGAGCGGGAGTTGGAGCCACTACCGCCGTGAGGTCGGTGCGGGGCCGGCCAGCCGGGCGGTGGCTGCAGTGAGCGCGAGCAGGCCGAGGCCGGCTGCGGCGGTGAAGGCCGCCACGATCGTGGCGGAGGCGGCGAACCCGGCGATGACCACTGGCGGCAGCAGGCGGTAGGCCAGGGCCCAGCCGCGCCGGCCGTGGGCGGCGAAGTGTCGGGCCAGCACGAGGAACGCGGCGCACAGCGCGAGGTAGCCCACCGTGCCGCTGAGCATGTGGACCGTTCCGTGCCCGCTCAGCGCGGCCTGACCGTCCGGTGTACCGGCCGGGAAGCCCGCACCGGGGTCCGCCTTGAAGACGCCTGCGAGCAGGAAGGACGCCCCGAAGACGCCGACCAGGCGCGGCACCCAGGTGCCGCCGGCGGTGCGGCCGATCGCCCGCCGCAACCCCACCGCGCCAGCGGTGACCAGCGCGCCGGTGACCAGGAAGCTGGCGACCTGGATCCAGCCAAGTGAACCGAGGCTGAGCTGGCTGATGGCATTTCGGCTGAAGTCGAAGCCGGTACGCGTCAAGCCCTCGAGCACCCCCACAGACAGGAACAGCGGTCCTGCCACCGCCCCGCAGGCGAGTAGCGCGCGGGTGACGAACGGAGCCGAGGCAGCACGGCCCGTAGCCGGTATGCGGATTGCCTGGGTCATACGAATCCCCCTCAACCAGGACTTAGAACTGGACTGTCCAGTACCGAGAACTGGACGGTACAGTACTAACGAAGGAACTGGACTGTCCAGTACTCTCCTCGGAGGAGGAGACATGGAAGCAAATGAACCCGGCGGCCGCTCGGCCCGCAAGCACCAGGCGATCATGGAGGCCGCGACAGCGGTGTTCATGGCGAAGGGCTACGCCGGCACGAGCATGGACGACATCGCCAAGTTGGCCGCCGTCTCCAAGCAGACGGTGTACAAGCACTTCGCCGACAAGGAGAAGCTGTTCGCCGAGATCGTCCTGGCCACCACCGACCGGATCGAGGCCGTGATCGATCTGGTGGCCGGCATCCCCGCCGACGCGGACACACTGGAGGAGAACCTGCTTCGACTGGCCCGCCAGTTCCTGACCACCCTCACCCAGCCCCAGGTGCTCCAGCTGCGGCGCCTCATCATCGCCAACGCCGATGCTTTCCCCGACCTGGGCGCCACCTGGTACGAGCAGGGCTTTGAGCGGGTACTGGCCACCCTGGCCGACACCTTCCACCGCCTGGCCGACCGGGGCCTGCTGCGGATCGACGACCCCCTTCTGGCCGCCAACCACTTCTCCGGCCTGCTGCTGTGGATCCCAGTGAACAAGGCCATGTTCCACGGCAGCCCACAGCACACCCAGCCCGAACTCGACCACTACGCCGACGCGGGCGTCCGGACCTTCCTCGCCGCATACCGCTGACCCCCGCCGCCGAACCGGACTCCCCCGGCGACGCGCACGCCCCAGGGCACCGGCCCGATCGCCAGTGCTGTCCAGCCCGTGAACATTTCGATTCTCAGCGAAAGCCGACTGCCTCCCAAACCCGCGAACAAGTGCTGCCCGTGAAGTCAGTTGTTCACGGGTCTGGGAGGCACCCAGATCTACGGCCTGGTTATGTTCACGAGTTTCGACGTCACTGGGGTACTTGCACGGGCAGCAGCGGGGTGCTCCCGCTGGAAGGGCCCTGGCTATTGCCGAGGTACACGTGATGGTGCGCGCCCTCGGCGGGCTACGGCACCGAATCTGACGGCCGGCGGCACGTATCAGGTGGTCGAGGCGATTGCTCGGGTGACGGCTGTGATCGCCGGGGTGGGGCGGCCGGGGAGCCGCGCCACGAGAACCCGGCGGATCTCGGGAGGTGCGCCTTCGACGTGCAGCAGGCTCACCCCGGGCGGCAGCACCGGCGAGAGCCGCGAGGGCACCGTTGTCACCCCGAAGCCACCGGCGACCAGCTGAAGCTTCGTCAGCCAGTCGCGCGCACAGTGGACGATGTCTGGCCGTCCGGGCAGGCCAGGCCAGACACCGAGCAGTGGCTCGGCGTTCGACGCCGGGGCGGCAATCCACGGGGCGTCGATCAGTTCGTCGACGTGCACCGCGGTGCGGCCGGCGAACTCTCCGGTCGAAGGCACCGCCACGACCAGTTCGGTGTCCGTAACGGTCTCGGTGTGCAGGCGCGGCGACTCGCCGTCCAAAGGCCGGTGGGGCGGGCGGGACGTCAGTACGGCGAGGTCGATCGAGCCCGCGCGCAGTGCCCGGACCAGGGAGGGCGTGGTGCCCTCGGTAGTCGTGACCGTGATCTGCGGGTCGGTCGCCGCGAGGCGGGTGAGTGAGCGAGGCAGGATGGCCGCGCCCGCGCTCAGGAACAGTCCGAGCCGCACGAGTTCGGTCCGCGGGACGGTGCCGGTGAGGTCGCGCTCGGCTGCCGTCAGGCAGTCCAGGATCGTGCGAGCGTGGCGCAGCAGGGTCAGACCCGCGGGGGTGAGCCGCACTCCATCGGGGCGGCGTTCGAACAGGGCGGTGCCCGCGCTTCGTTCGAGGGCGGCGGCCTGGCGTGAGACCGCCGACTGTGTGTAGCCGAGCCGGGTGGCTGCTGCGGTGAAGCTGCCGGACTCGGCGATCTGCCGCAGGACCCGTAGGCCCGTGCTGGAGATGTCCATGCGGCATACGCATACCACGGATGCTTGATCGTCGCTTCCCGCATGCCCGCCGGGTTCCTAGTGTCGATCCCGACGAACACGGACGAACACGGAGGTCATCACGTGCGAGCAGCAGTTCTGACGCAGTTCGGTGCCCCGCTCACGGTGCGGGAGGTGCCCGACCCCGAGGCCGGCGGCGGCGAGGTGGTGGTCGAGGTCCTCGCCGCCAGCGTGGCGCCCTACGCGGCTGAGGTCTTCAGCGGCGAGCGGAACTATCCCCTGGTCCCTCCCGTCGTGCCCGGGATCGGCGGCGTGGGACGGGTCGTCCACGTGGGCCCGGACGCCACCCGGCTGCGCCCCGGCGACCTGGTGTGGTGCGACTCGACGGTGCGCTCGCGGGATGACGCCCTGACGCCCGATATCACGCTCCAGGGCTGGAGTTCCCGCGGCGAGGGCGGCGCGCGCCTCGCCCGGTACCTGCACGACGGATCGTTCGCCGAGCTCATGCGGGTCCCGACGGAGAACGTCTTCCCGCTCCCCGCAGCGGCGGGGGACGACCCGGCCCGCTGGGCCGCGCTCGGCGTGCACGTCATCCCTTATGGCGGGCTGATGGCCGGCGGGCTCGCAGCCGGAGAGACGCTGCTCGTCAACGGGGCCACCGGCAACCTCGGCAGCAGTGCGGTTGCGGTCGCGCTCGCCATGGGGGCGGGCCGCGTGGTCGCCCCAGGCCGCAACCAGGCCGCGCTCGACCTCCTCGCCGACCGATTCGGTCCGCTCGTGCGCCCGGTCCCGCTCACCGGGGACGACGCCGGCGACCGCGCGGCGATGTCCGCGGCGGCCGACGGCCCGATCGACATGGTGATCGACCTGCTACCGCCGAGCGCACCCAGCTCGGCAGCGCGCACGGCAGCCATGACCGTGCGCGAATACGGCCGCGTCGTCCTCATGGGCGGCGTCGGCATGCTCGGCGGCGACGACCTCGCCCTCCCGTACCCATGGATCATGCGCAACTCGATCACCGTGCGCGGCCAGTGGATGTACCCGCGTACAGCGAACGTCGGCATCATCAGGCTCCTCGCCTCCGGCCGCCTTGACCTCGCCGCCGAACGGGTCCGGTCGTTCGGCCTCAACGCCGTCAACGACGCCGTTACCTACGCCGCCTCACATGGTGGCCCGTTCGACCGCACCACCCTCACCCCACCGGCTCCCTGACAAGACCGGCTGATCCCCATATGCCAGCGCCACGCCCCCCAGGGCGGCGTCGTTCGGGGGATCTGCCCGGTTTGGTCGGAGAGCGTGCTGAGCGATGGTAGGCCCTGTCGTGTGGGGCCTCACACCGCCCTACCGTAGAAGGGGCTGCCAGTGCGGCCACCACCATCGGACCCGATCAGGTGGTGGCTCGACCATCCGAGAGCACCCCCCGAACGCGGCCTTCCGCTGGAGCGCGAGCACGCCCGTCGGGCCCAACTCTTCTGGCCTGACGGTGTCTCGCAGTCGCTGCCTCCCACAACGGAGGACCTGAACGACCAGTAGCAGCACGGGTCAGCCAATGCTCGGGGCCGCTGCGCGGCCATCATGGCTCGGCTGGTGGGGCGACACCGCAGGATTCCAGTTGTCCGGTCGTCCTGTCTGATGCAGCACCGATGCCACGCGACTGCGCGACGGCCGCCGCCGCGCGTACCAGCGCGGCCACGCCGCGGCTGCGGGAGCATTCCGGCCAGGCGATAACCAGTGCGGCGGGAGGGCAATCCTCGATGAGGACGTAGGACACCGCGCGTCGCGGGTACTGGGCTGCGACCGATCGCGGTAGCACGGTCATCGTCTGGCCGAGGCCAATGAGCGCGAGCAGCTGCGCGAGGCCTTGGACCCCGTGCTCGCCGATGTCGCGCTCCACCCGTTCGAGGACGTCCGCCGGGGCGACTCCGAGATCGGCGAGCCGTACCCGGCCAGCTCCGGCAAGTGGATGGTCGACGGGCAGCGCCGCCACGCGCGGCTCGACCGCGACGACATCCGCGTCGATGCCGTCCGGATCGTAGGGCTCGAACATGAGCGCCGCATCGGCGTCTCCCGCCCGCAGTAGCCGCGTGTGCTCCCGCCATCCGCACAGGCGCACGGCGACCGGCCTGGTGTCGGGCTCGGCAGCCACCGCGGCGAGGATGGCTTCGAGCAGGCCCCCGTCCGCGTCCGCCTTCACGGCGAGCACCAGGCTGCGATGCGGTGCCGAGGCCCGCACGGCGCGTCGGGCCGCCGCGTCGAGAGCCTCCAGGGCAGGCCGCGCATGGGTCAGCAGCACTGCGCCGGGCTCGGTCAGCTCCACCACGCGCGTGGACCGCTCCAGGAGGCGTACGCCGAGTTCGGTCTCAAGGTTGCGGATCGCTCGCGACAGCGCGGGGCCGGCGATGCCGAGCCGCCTCGCGGCGTGGGTGAAGCTGCGTTCCTCGGCCACCGCCACGAAGTACCGCAAGGCCCGGGACTCCACTGCCATGGAGAACACACTACGACCTGCTCGGCATCAGGATTACTACCTTCTTGTTCCTAATGGCTGCCGGATCGGTCGTTCCCCTGGGCCTCGCCTTGACCGCACGCTGGTGTCGCCGCAGGGCGAACGGCCCGCGGCAGAACGGAGAGACACGTGCGAGCCATCAGCATCGAGCGCTTCGGCGACACCCCGGAGCTCAGGAAGCTGCCCGTGCCCGAACCCGGCCTCGGCCAGCTACAGGTCACCATCGAGGCGGCGGCGATCAACCCGCTGGACGTGGCCATCGCGTCCGGCGCGCTGGAATGGCTCGGGGAGTACCGGTTCCCGCTCACGCTCGGCCTGGACGGTGCCGGCACCGTGACCGCGATCGGTGACGACGTGACCCGATTCCGCGTTGGCGACCGTGTCGTCGGCCAGTTTTGGAGCCAGCCACTGCACTTCGGGACCTTCGCCGAGGTCTGCGTCGTCCAGGCAGAGCCCGCGCTCGGCGCGCTGGCAACCATCCCCACCGGGATGGCGAGCCACATGGCCGCCGCGCTGCCGACCGCCGGCATGACCGCGCTCGGCGCGATCGAGCACACACAGGTGCCCGAGGGCGGCACGCTGCTCATCATCGGCGCCACGGGAGGTGTCGGCACGTTCGCAGTGCAGGCCGCAGCAGCCCGCGGGATCCGGACCATCGCCACGGCGTCCGCTCAGCACGCCGAGCAGGTACGCGAGCTCGGCGCCACCGAGATCGTCGTCCGTGGGGCGCAGCCCCTCGACCAGGCTCTACGCCAGCTCGCACCCGAGGGTCTCGACGCGGTCCTCGACCTTGTCGGCGACCGCTCACTCACCAGCAGCCTGGCCGGCACGGTGAAGGACGGCGGTGCGCTGCTGTCGACCGCTTTCGGTCTCGACGACCAACTCATGGCCGACGCACGCATCCACGCCGCGAACTACTCGCTCGACCGAAAGCCGGAGCGGCTCGGCGAACTCACGAAGCTCGTCACCGCAGGCAGCATCCGGCCTGTCATCGGCACGGTGCTTCCCCTTGGGGAAGCACCGCGAGCCCTCGCCGGCGACCTCCGGACCGCGCGGCTATGCGGCAAGACCGTGCTGCAGGTCGGCTGAGCCAGGACCCGGACAACGACACAGGGCCCTCACTCAAGCTGATGACTCGCCGGCCCCAGCGTCGAATACGCGGCACCTAAGACCGTGTCCTACGTGGTGAGGCGGTCGTTGGTCTGGGCATGGGGCGGGGAACGTGGAGTTGGATTGTTCCGGACGGATTATGGGAGATCGCGAAGCCGTTGATCCCGCCGTCGAAGGTGCGGCCTCAGGGCGGTGGAACGCAGGACACGCCTGATGAGACGCTGTTCGCGGCCATCATCTACGTCCTGGTCAGCGGTTGCGCATGGCGTGCTCTGCCACCATGCTTCGGCGTCTCGAAGTCGACCGCCCATCGCCGGTTCCCGGAGACGGTGATGTGGAAATTCAATCGGACGCAGTCGGACACGGAGCGCTGCAGGCCGGCGGTCCGGGAGATGCTGTCGGCCCGATCGAGCCAGAAAAGCAACGTCTCTCCCAGTGACCGAGCACGATCTGAAGGTCGGGATGACGGTCGAAAGTACCTCGGAGGATCAGCCGCAAGGCTGCTGTTGCGGCGTCCAGGTGCCATCCCCAGCCGAAAGTGGCCAGGGCGAGCTCCGTCATGGGGTCGAATCCTCGGTATGAGGCGTAACGGACAGCTCGCGATGGCAGTTGGGGATGAATGAACACGGGCTGACCGAGTTCCGAGGCCACGCCGAAAAAATCGTCGTAGACGGGATCGTCGAGAAACAGGTCCCCTGATCGGCCGTACACCATGGTTCCCACGCGCCCCATACTCGCGGCTCTTTCAAGCTCGGCCGGGACGTCCTTCGGTGAGGACATGGGCAGGGTGGACATCGAGCGAAGACGGGCAGGGTTTCGGGCGACGGCCGCCGCGGCCACGTCGTTCGCGGCGCGACTCAGCGCCAGGGCTTCGCCGGGTGGCAGCGACTGGGTTGCCGGCGGTGTCAGGGCGAGGATCGACACGTCGATACCCTGCGCGTTCATCGCCGCGATCCGGCCCGCCTCCAGGTCCTCCAAGCGCTCCTGGTTGTCGTCCATTTCCCCGAAAACGAGTTTTTCATCCGGGTGCGGCAGGGCGTGGAGGGCAGCCGTCAGATCCGGCATGCTCCAGTGTTCTTCGATGGCGATGATCGGCACGATCTCCTCCTTGAGGCCGCTCCAAGTCGGCCGGTGGCGAGCGGTGAGTGCTGGGGTGGGCCGCAGGGATCACCAGGGGACGGTCTGGCCGAAGCGGTCCAGATATGCCAGGCCGGGCGTGCCCAGTCGGGAGAGCAGGACGTCCACCAGCAAGGGGACGGTCTCCTCGATGGTGTACGGCGCGTCCGGACCACCCAGGGCGGTGCGTATCCAGCCCGGCGCCATGAGCACGAAGGCGCGCCGCGTCTCCCCCTGCCGGGCCGCGAAGCTCCGCAGGAACATGTTCAGGGCTGCTTTGCTCCCCCGGTAGACCTCGCGGCCTCCCGTCGCGTTGTTCGTGATGCTGCCCTGTCCGGAGGACATCGCCCCGATGAGTCCCGCCGGGGACACCAGGTCTTCGAGGGCTTCAATGACGCGCATGGGGCTCAGCGCGTTGGTGACCATCACGTCGATGAAGTCGGCCGTCGCAACCCCGCCGATGGGCGTCTGCTCATTGTTGGTCGTGCCCGCGTTGACGAAGAGCACGTCTAGTCGGCGGTGCGCCACACGTGCGTGCAGCGGGGGCAGGTGGCCCGGGTCGTTGATGTCGAGATGCTCGATGGTCACCCGCCCGTCGGCGCGGTCCGCGAGGTCGTGCAGCGGCGTTCGGGCAGTGGTGTCGCGAACGGTGCCGACGACGTTCCAGCCCCTGCCGAAGAACTCCGCCGCCATCGCGTGACCGAGGCCGCGCGAGGCCCCGACGATGAGAGCGGTCGGTGGGTGTTGTTCAGTGGGGGTCGATGACATGCAGCGTCATCTCCGTTCTTCGAGCGTTGGACTCCGTTCGGGCATCGGTCGAGGCCCCGGGATCGGCACAGGGGGGTGCCCGCTGCCGCGGCCCTTCAACCCGTGCGGTTCAAGTGTTTCGTCCACACCGCATCGCAGGCGAGCTACGAGGGCTCGTTTGTAGGATCGGCGACATGACAAGGGCGCTCATGACGGAATCCGCTTCGATTCAGCCCGACGATGTGCGAATCATCCGCGCGTTGCAGATCGCTCCACGGGCTTCGTTCGCCGCGATCGCGACCGCCCTCGGTCTGACCGAGGGGGCCGTCAACCGCCGGTATCGCCGGCTACGCGCCGACGGCGTCATCCGCGTGGCCGGCGTGGTGAACCCGGGTGCCCTGGGGCAGAGCAGGTGGCTGGTGCGGCTGCGCTGCCGTCCCGGCAGTGTCGCGGCGATCGCCGACGCGCTCGCCAAGCGTGACGACATCAACTGGGTAGCCCTGGGTGCGGCGGGTTGTGAGGTCACCTGCGCGACGCAATCCCGGACGCGGGAACAGCGCGAGGATCTCCTGGTGCAGCGGCTTCCCCGCACCGCGGCGGTGATCGACATCAACGCCTTCGCCATGCTCCGGCAGTTCCTCGGAGGTCGCGGCCACTACTGGTCCGCCCTGCAGGGCACACTGTCCCCTCGGGAGGAAGCAGCGTTGGGGAGCGGCGGGCCCCCTTTCACCGAGTCTCCGGTCGTCACCCGCGAGCCACTGCGCCTCACCCCCGAGGACGAGAAGTTGCTCGATGCGCTCGCCGCAGATGGCCGTGCCAGTCTCGTCGATCTCGCCACAGCCGCAGACCTCACTCCGGGACGCGCCTCGCGGCGCCTTGAGGCTCTGCTCCAGCATCGCGTCGTCCACATCGACGTCGAGATCGCCGCAGCAGCCTTGGGCTATCACGCTCGCGCGCACCTCTGGCTTCGCGTGCACCCGTCGGCGGTGAAGAGCGCGGGCCGCACACTCGCGCAGGAACCCGAGATCGCCTTCGCCGCAGCCATCTCCGGGCCCTGGAACATCCATGCCGTCGCACACACCCGGGACCTCGACGAACTGTTCGAGTTCACCTCGGAACGCATCGGGTCCCTGACCGGACTGCAGAGCATGGAGGTCTCACCCGTGCTGAAGTACGTCAAACAGGCTGGCACCCGCCTCTTGGACGATCGCCTCGTCGAGCCGTCCAGCGCTCGCGCGCGACGCTGAGAGGCTGTGCCGCGACCAGCCGCTCGACGGGTGCCGAACCTGCTGAGGCGTCTTCCACCGCGAGTCGTAAGAGGCGCGCCGCGACTCAAGGGCGGCCACGGCCTCGGCGCTCATCTCGTGCCGAGCCGCGACCGCGGAAGAACGATGGCCTCATGCGACTGGGGGCATTAAAATCCCGTCCGCACCGCTGGCCGGACGCAGGCCGATGGCGGCCGTCAACTCCGTCATGGTGCGGCGACACGAGCTCACGGACGCGCAGTGGCAGAAGTTCGAGCCGTTACTGCCCGCGAACGGCAAGCCTGGCGGGCAGTGGTCCGATCACGGCAAAGTGATCAACGGAGTGCTGTTCCGGGCCCGTACCGGGGGTGCCCTGGCCGCACCTGCCTGAGCGGTACGGCCCCTGGCAGAGCATCTATGAACGGCATGGCCGCTGGTCGGCGGATGCAACGTGGCGGCAGATCCTGCCCGAGTTACACATCGAGGTCGGCGCCGCCGATCCCGAAGGGGCCCTGGCCAAGGCGGTAGGAGCGGAGAGCGCGCAGCGCAGGCGCGAATGGGCCGTGTGAACATCGACTCCACCTCCTGCCGGGCGGGCGAGCGTGCTACGGCGGCCTCGGCGGGCACGGTTGATGAGGGCCGAAGTCCAGCCGTGGTACAGGATCCCGCGGTGTGCAAAGAGCCGGTGCGCAGAAGCGGGCGGCGGTGGCGCGCAGCTGGTCCTTGCGTGCGGTGTGCCATTGGATGGGCCCGCCGCCATGTCACCACTGACCCGGTGCCTCTGCGGATGATCCGCAGCAGGCGCTGTCCCTCGTCATCGTCGATGTGTCGAACCTGAACTCTGTCGGCCACGCCGACCAGTTTCAGTGAACGCGCCGATCGGGATCCGGTTCCCGATCGGCGCGTCGCGGACTGCAGGCGGCGGTATCAGCCGAGGTGCCGGGCGAAGAACCTCAGCGTGCTCTCCAGCTCGAATGCCGGGATCTCCCCGTGCTTGCCGGGGTTGGCGTGCAACGTTTTCTCGGCCGAGGCCAAGGCGTCGAACAGCGCCAAGCTCTGAACCCGCGGCACCCGCTCATCGTCCCACTGCACCAAGAACTCCACTGGGACGGTGATCCGCGCGGCGGCCTCGGCCGACGCCAGCACCCCGCCCAAGCCCAGTACCGCCGCGCGGACCCGCGGTTCGGCAGCGACGAACGGAACACCGAGTCCGCATCCCAGCGAAACCCCCCAGTAACCCACCGGGCCGGCGCCTACGTGCTCGAGTTGCTGAACCGCGTCCAGGACCGCCCGCCATTCCGGCACGGTCTGGCGGGCCACGAGCGCCTGGAAGTGGGCGATCAGCGGGGCCAACTCTTCACCGGCTTCCACGCGAGCCTGGTTCTCAGTCGCGATCCGGTCGTACGCCTCAACCTTCGGCCGGTCGCCATGGGCGGGAACGTCGACCGCCACGACCGCGAAACCGCATTCGGTCACGAAGCGGCGTGCACGAGCCAGGACGTCGGGGGCCTTTTTGTGCTGACCGCCACCGTGTCCCATCAAGACGAGCGGACGAGTGGCGACGGCACCTTCTGGCGTCCACAACACGCCAGGAATGTCGCCGAGGGTGAAGAGCTGTTCGCGGACGCCGTCGGACGACGTGTCAGATATGAAGCGCATAGCGGTTCATGCCTTTCGGGATGCCTCTGCGGGCGCTCCCTAGGCCATGCGAGGGAGGGAGGCCCGACCTGTCAAAGCGTTGATCGGTCTCACCACCTCAGTTCGCAGCAGTGCACGGCGGCAGGAACGTATCACGAAGGACTCCACCCTGGCCCGGGCAGGGATGCCGACAGGGCGAACGTTGTCTGATGCGGCACTAGCGAAGCCCACACCTCCGATCCCGCAAAGCGCTGCATGCTGTGGATGTAGCCGCGTACGAAGTCGAGCAGCTTCACGCGTACACCGACATCCGGTCGATCAGCAGCCAGCCGAGGATCGGTCCATCCGTTTCTCAGGGGTGAATCGGATCGGCCTGCCGCGCCCGGGGAGGCGCCGCAGATCACCGTGGAACGCGTGGACGACGGCGAAGTGTCTCCGTACCTGGTCGACGTCGCCACCGACGGTGATGCCCTGGAGGTCATGGGTAGGGGCCTCCCGGGTCCGGCTGCTAGTGCCGGCGCTCCCACAAGAGGAACAAGATGCTGACGGCGCCGCTACCGACGCTGTACGAGGCACCGCGGATGAACTGGCGTTTTGCATCGCGGCCATACCGTGCAGTCTTCGATGCAGCCCACTCACGCAGGTGCCGCAACCGATGCACCCACGGGTGCATTCCCTCCTGGTCGTTGCTAGCCTTGCTCACGATGTTCCTTGCACTTCCTTTCAACTGCCTGATCGGACGGGACATCCGCAGGGAGCCCTCCTGGCGCTGGGCGCAGGAAACTCGCGCTGGGGTTGGGCTCCTTCTGCTTGCCGAGAAGTGTACGAGGCTCTGGTAGAGCCGATGAGTGCTAGGACCCCCCGACTCAGCCCGCGCGCATGGCTGGTGACGGAGCGTCCGTTCTACTGTGTTCGCCAATACTCGCCAGTGCTTCGCTAATGCAGCGGAACACCCAATGAACCCGGCGGAACGCCGGCCTCTACTTCTCTGATTGTGCTATCCGCCACATTTAGCCTCGCGTTGCCTCCCGTGCCGGACGAGAACACGCCAGGGGAGCAGATCAGCCGCAGCACGGGCCGCTCGCAATCTCGACCATGGCAGGCATCTGCCCAGGTCACCCGCGATGAAGTGAAGGGCATTCAAAGGAACTCATCGAGCGTCATCTAGTCACATCTAGTCAGGTCTCGATACCTCTCATCAGCGGGTACGGGAATTGGCTGGTTCCCGTCGGGCGGTGCCGCGGAAGGTACGACAGGTGGCCGGATTCTGCGAGCCCCCGCAGATGAGGCGAGGCGAAGGTCCACACGACCACACCAGTGCGCGGGCCCTTGGGGACTGGCAGTCGTGGCTTCGGGCGTATCTGTGTCACGGTGGGGGGAGACAACGAGACCGACCGGCGTCCCTGGCTGCCGGTCTTTGGGGCATTCGGGCGTTGCCCCCACCCCGGGCACCCGACCCCCGCCATCGTCGTACACCTCTCAAGGGGGTGCTTCGCCTTTGGGCTCACCAACCCCCGGAAGGGGGCACGCCCAGCATGAACATCACCACCACGATCGACGGCACCTCCGCACACATCTCCCTCTGCGGAGAGATCGACTTCGATACCCTGCCCCCGCTACGCGCCGCCGTCGACGCGCTGCCACCGCAGGTGACCGACCTGCAGTGGGACCTGACCTTCACGCCCTTCATGGACGTCACCGGCCTCCACCTCCTCTTCACCCCCGCCACCAGCAGCGGCCCGGAGCGCCGGGCGACCGTGACCGGACTGCGCGCACAGCCGCTGGCGCTGCTGCTCGTGGCGGCCGACGTGAATCCCACCGTCTTCGACCTCTGTCGTCTCCTGCCCGACGTACCCCCGGCTGACCTTTAGGCCCGCAGCCCCGTGAGCGCCCCCAGCCCCGTGAGCGCCCCCAACGCCGGGCTCTTCCCCGGCTTTGGGGGTAGCTCGTCGACGGGAACCGGATGCGGATGTGCTATTAGCCCCACCCCCGAACGCGGTAGGCGACGGGCGGGCCGTCCTCGTCCCACTCCACGGCGTACACCACGGCCGGGCGGCCGTCGCCGAAGCGGACCAGGGCACCGGGGGCGTGGCCGCCGTGCTCGTCGACCAGGCGGGCGCGGCTCGGAGTCGGGCCGACGCGTGGCGGCCGTCGACCTCGGTAGCATCGTTTCCGGTGCGCGTATGTCGAAGTACCTCCGATCTGCTCTGGCTCTTGTTCCTTCTCCAGAGTCAGACGTGAGGGAGGACCACATGGGCGCAGCGGGCCGAGGGTTGGCCGCCCTGGCGGCCGCCGAGGTCGTCGACGCGGAGCTGGTGGACGACGGACCGACCCGGGCAGAGGTGGCCGTTCACACCGACCGCGACCGGCAGCTCTCCCCCGAGACCGTCGCCGCCATCGAGGCGAGCGTGCCGGGCGTACGGCACGGACCACGAGGCGTTCGCCGCCTTGTGCACGGAGCAGGGCCGCACGGCGGTGCCGGTGTCCGGCGAGACGATGGCGGAGTGGGTGCGGCACCTGACCGTCACGCCCCGGCCGCGCACGAACCGCCCGGCTGGCCCGTCGACCATCGAGCGCGCCATGTCCGCCGTGGCATCCTGGCACCTCGAGCAGGGGCACCCCAAACCGAACATGCGCGGCGCCCGGGCCGTCCTCAACGCTTGCAAGGACCGACTCGCCGAGGAGAAGGCGCAGGCCCGCCAGGCGACCGCCGCCCAGCCTCCGCAGATCCGGGCCATGCTCGCCGGCGTCGGCCGGTCCACCCTCGCCGGGAAGCGGAACGCCGCCCTGGTGCTGCTCGGCTTCGCCACGGCGGCCCGCGTCTCCGAGCTGGTCGCCCTGGACGTCGCCGCCGTCGTGGAGACCGAGCACGGCTCCGTGCTCATGCTGTGCGCCCTGGCCGACGACGAGACGACGAACGCGGCCGCCGCCAAGTGAACGCGTAGCAACCCACCGCAGAGACCCGCCGGGTGCGTCCCGGCGGGCCTTCGTCGCCCCCTGCCTACTCCAAGCGTAGTTGGTAGGCCGTCCGGTCACCGGCGGCGGCGCTGCTCCCAGCGTGGCGGTCGCAAACAGGGCGGAAGGTCGTCGATGGCGGACCGGCCGGCTCCGCCGCCTCCCACGCGGCCGACCCGACCTCCCTGCACGACGTCTACTTCCGCCTCGGCGGCGCGGGCGCCGGCAAGGCGGCCACCAGCCTCGTCGTCAACAGCGGCAACGTCATCGGCGACCACATGTGGATCTGGCGCGCCGACCACGGCAGCGGCGTCGGCTGGACCAGCAACACCGCCGACACCGGGCTCGTCGTCAACGGCGACGACGTGACGATGTACGGACTGTTCGTCGAGCACTTCCAGAAGTACCAGACCGTCTGGAGCGGCAACCGAGGCCGCACCTACTTCTTCCAGAACGAGATGCCCTACGACCCGCCGAACCAGTCCGCCTGGATGAACGGCTCCACCCAGGGCTACGCCGCCTACGAGGTCGCCGACTCCGTCACCAGCCACCAGGCCTACGGCCTCGGCAGCTACTGCTACTTCAACGTCGCCCCGGCCGTCACGGCGGCCCACGCCATCGAGGCGCCCAGCACCCCCGGCGTCCGCCTCACCGGCATGGTGACCGTCTCCCTGGGCGGCACCGGCACCATCAGCACGTCGTGAACAACACGGGAGGACCCTCGAACCGGACCAGTAACGTCGCCGACCTGGTCACATGCCCCTGACCGAGCCCTTCCCGCCCCCGTCGCCGGACCGGCCGACCGGCCCGGCGACGGGGGCCGCGGGGTGCCCTGGAGTGGCCGGGACGTGTGAGGCGTCGCAGCCTGGATACGCGGTGTGCACGGACACCACGGCCCGTCCGGAAGACCCTCCCTGCCATGACCAGCGAAAAACCGCTCGACCCGCACTCGGAGATCACCCTCCGGGTCAACGGCAAACCCCATACCCTGCTCATCGACCACCGGCGGGTCCTGCTGGACCTGCTCCGCGAGGACCTGGGCCTCACCGGGTCCAAGAAGGGCTGCGACCACGGCCAGTGCGGCGCCTGCACCGTCCTGGTGGACGGGCGCCGCGTCAACGGCTGTCTGCTGCTCGCCGTCACCCTCGACGGCAGCGAGGTCACCACCATCGAGGGCCTCGGCGGCGACGGCGAGGAACCGCACCCCCTCCAGCGGGCCTTCCTGGAACGCGACGCCTTCCAGTGCGGCTACTGCACACCCGGGCAGATCTGCTCCGCCGTGGGCATGATCGCCGAGGCCACTGCCGGTCACCCGTCCCACGTCACCGACCCGGCGGAGCCCTCCGACCGGCCCGTGCCGCTGGACGGGACCGAGATCCGCGAGCGGCTCAGCGGCAACCTGTGCCGGTGCGGCGCCTATCCGCGCATCGTCGAGGCGGTGGAGGACGTGATCGGGTGAAAGGCTTCGGATACCTCAGGCCCACCGGCGTCGAGGAGGCCGTCGAGGCCTACGCGGCCCACCCTGGCGCCCACTACCTCGCCGGCGGCACCAACCTCGTCGACCTCATGAAACTCGGCGTGGAGACCCCTGGCGTCCTCATCGACGTCGGCCGGCTGCCGCTGGACTCGGTCGAGGAACTGCCGGACGGCGCGCTGCGCGTAGGCGCCACCGTCCGCAACAGCGATCTCGCCGCCCACCCGCTGGTCCGCGACCGCTACCCGGTGCTGTCCCAGGCGCTCCTCGCGGGCGCCTCCGGACAGCTCCGCAACGCCGCCACGACCGGCGGCAACCTGCTCCAGCGCACCCGCTGCCCCTACTTCCAGGACCTCGGCAAACCCTGCAACAAGCGGCAGCCGGGCAGCGGCTGTGGTGCCCGCGACGGCGTGCACCGCGACCACGCCGTGCTGGGCCACTCCCCGCACTGCATCGCCACCCACCCCTCCGACATGGCCGTCGCCCTGGCGGCCCTCGACGCCCGGGTCGAGCTGTACGGCGCCGAGGGCGGGCGCAGCATCCCGGTGGCCGACTTCCACCGGCTGCCCGGGGTCCGTCCGGAGCGGGACACCGAGATCCGCCCCGGTGAGCTGATCACCGGCGTCCTGCTGCCGGCCGCCCGGGCCGGTGTGCCCTCCGCCTACCGCAAGGCCCGCGACCGTGCCTCGTACGCCTTCGCCCTGGCCTCCGTGGCCGTCGTCCTGCGGGTCGCGGACGGCGTCGTGGACCAGGTGGGGCTCGCCTTCGGCGGCCTCGCCCACAGGCCCTGGCGAGCCCACCACGCGGAGACGGCGCTGCTGGGCGCGGCGGCGACCCCCGAGGCCTTCGAGGGCGCCGTGGCCCTGGAATTGGACCGCGCCGAGCCGTTGCGCGACAACGCCTACAAGGTGCCCCTCGCCCGCAACCTCGCCCTGGACGTCCTGAACCGCCTCGCCCCCGCACCCGCGACGGCCTGACCTCTTCCGGACCCGGCCGACCCCAGGAGAACCGATGGCGAACGACCCACTGGAGCACGGCGGCCCGCTGCCCGGGACCGATCTGCCGGACGACGATCCGATGGCCGCCACCGGGCTGCCCCGGGACGATCCGCTGGCCGGGACCGGTCTGCCGCACGCCGATCCGACGGCGGCCACCGGACCGGCCCGGGACAATCCGCGGGCCGGCGCCGCTCTGCCGCACGACGACCTCGTCACCCGCGCCGCCTCCGCCGCCCCGGGTGAGTCCGGCGAGGGCCGGCAGCCCCGTACCGGCGCCCTGGAGCAGGACCCCCACCCCACCCCGCGCACCGGCACCGCCCTCGGGGCGCCCGCCGGGCGGCGGGAAGGGCGGGAGAAGGTCACCGGTAACGCCCGTTACGCCGCCGAGTACCCGGTGCCCGGCCGCGTCCACGCCTGGCCCGTGCCGGCGGCCGTGGCCCGGGGCCGGGTCACCGGCGTGGACACCTCGGCCGCGCTCGCGCTGCCCGGCGTCCTCGCCGTGCTGACCCCCGGCGACGCCCCGCGCCTCGGCGAGACGGACGACGCCACCCTCGCCGTCCTGCAGAACCGCCACGTGCCGCACCGGGGCTGGTGCGTCGCCCTGGCTGTCGCCGAGACCCTGGAGGCGGCCCGCGCCGCCGCCCGGGCCGTCCGCGTCGGCTACGCCACCGAGCACCACGACGTCGTACTCCGCCCCGACCACCCGGACGCCTACGAGCCCGAAGGGGCGCTCAGCCGGGCCGCCTCAAACACGGCGACCCGTACGGCGCCTTCGCCGCCGCCGACGTCCGCCTGGACACCGAGTACCGGGTGCCGCCCCTGCACAACCACCCCATGGAACCGCACGCGAGCACCGCGCACTGGGACGGCGACCGGCTGACCGTGTACACCTCCAGCCAGGGCAGCACGACCGTCCAGTCCGTGCTCGCCGGTCTCTTCGACCTGCCCGAGGAGCACGTCACCGTGGTGGCCGAGCACGTCGGCGGCGGCTTCGGCTCCAAGGGCACCCCGCGCCCCGACGTCGTCCTCGCCGCCATGGCCGCACGGCACACCGGCCGGCCGGTCACGGTGGCCTACCCCCGCCGGTACATGCCCACCGTCGTCGGCCACCGGGCCCCCACCCTGCACCGGCTGCGCCTCGGCGCCACCGCCGACGGACACCTCACCGCGGTGCTGCACGAGGTCACCACGCACACCTCGCACGTCAGGGAGTACGTGGAGCAGGCCGCGGTGCCGTCCCGCGTCATGTACACCGCCCAGCACCTGCTCAGCTCCCACCGGGTGGTGCCGCTGGACGTCCCCAGCCCGTCCTGGATGCGCGCCCCCGGCGAGGCCCCCGGCATGTACGCCCTGGAGTCGGCGGTCGACGAACTCGCCGGGGCCCTCGGCGTGGACCCCGTCGAGCTGCGGATCCGCAACGAGCCGGAGAGGGAACCCGGCAGCGGCAAGCCGTTCAGCAGCCGGCACCTCGCCGAGTGCCTGCGCGAGGGCGCCCGCCGCTTCGGCTGGGACCGGCGCGACCCGCGCCCGCGTTCCCGGGCCGAGGGCCCACTGCTCATCGGCACCGGAGTGGCCGCGGCGACCTACCCGGTCCTGATCCGGCCGTCGACCGCCACCGCCCAGGCCCTGCCCGACGGCACCTTCCTCATCAGGGTGAACGCGGCCGACATCGGCACCGGCGCGCGCACCGTCCTCGCCCAGGTCGCCGCCGACGCCCTCGGCGCGCCCCTGGACCGGGTGCGCACCGAGGTGGGCCGCAGCGACCTGCCCCCGGCGTCGCTGGCCGGCGACTCCTCCGGCACCGCCTCATGGGGCTGGGCCGTGCACGAGGCGTGCGCCGCCCTGGCGGCCCGGCTCGCCGAGCACCCGGGTCCGCTGCCCGCCGAGGGTCTCCTGGTCCGTTCCGACACCGCCGGCCGGGCGGACGCCGACTCCCCGTACGCCCGGCACGCCTTCGGCGCCCACTTCGCCGAGGTCGCCGTCGACACCGTCACCGGCGAGGTACGGGCCCGCAGGATGCTCGGCGTCTTCGCCGCCGGGCGGATCCTCAACGCCCGCACCGCGCGCTCCCAGTTCGTCGGCGGCATGATCATGGGCCTGGGCATGGCCCTGACCGAGGGCAGCACCATGGACGCCCCGTTCGGCGACTTCACCGAGGCCGACCTCGCCTCCTACCACGTGCCCGCCCACGCCGACGTCCCCGGCATCGAGGCCGACTGGATCGAGGAGGACGACCCGCACCTCAACCCCATGGGCAGCAAGGGCATCGGCGAGATCGGCATCGTCGGGACCGCCGCCGCCCTCGGCAACGCCGTCCACCACGCCACCGGCATCCGGTTCCGCGAACTCCCCCTCACCCCGGACCGCGTCCTCACCGGCCTGCTGGCCGAACGGTGACGACCGCGACGAGGGACACCGGAAGGGGAACCGCCCGAGTGCCGGGACTGCTGTGGGAGTACGAGGGCTACGACCCCGCCGAGGAACGCCTGCGGGAGTCCCTGTGCACCCTGGGCAAGGGCTACTTGGGTGCGGCTCTTCCTCAGTGAGCTGGTGATGCCGTGCGCCGTTGCCGTGCGTGCGCGGACGGCGGATCGTCGTGTTCTGAGACATGGTCTTGGATGCGGCGATGGTGTCGTGGCTGGAGAAGCTCGACCGGCTGCCGCGCGGGAGGAAACCGCCGAACTGCGTTCCCAGATCGAAGAGTTGACCAGGCGTCTTGCTGACTGGGAGACGGTGTTGTCCCGGCTGGAGATCACCCGGGAGACGATGACGGAGATCCTGTCCGGCGACGGGGCGGTGAGGGCGTCCGTGGACGAGGCCGCGGGGGAAGCCCCGGTGTCGGTGGATGGGAGCCGGGCGGGATCGCCGGTCGGGGTGCGGCTGGTGCCGCAGTGGGAGCCGGGGCTTGAGGCGGATGTGCTGCCGCGCTCGTACCGGGACGTCGTCGAGGTGATGCAGGACGCGGTGCATCCGATGTGGACGCATCATCTGTGCGCAGCGCTGGGGTTGTCGACGGACAAGAACAAGGTGGAGGGCTTCCGTTCGAAGCTGAAACGGCTGGTGGAGCGGGGCTGGCTGGCCGAGCACGCGGGTCATGTCCGTCCCGGGCCGATGCAGCGGCTGCTGCGGAGTGCGCGCTGGGACGCGGGCGCGGTGCGTGACGAGGTCCGCCGCTACGTCGTGGACCATCTCGGCACCGATGACGGCGTTTTGATCGTGGACGAGACCGGCTTCCTGAAGAAGGGCCGCGATTCGGCGGGCGTCCAGCGGCAGTACACCGGAACCGCCGGGCGGATCGAGAACAGCCAGGTGGGCGTCTTCCTCGCGTACGCCTCCAGCAGGGGAAGGGCGTTGATCGACCGTCGGCTCTACCTGCCCGAACACACGTGGTGCCAGGACGCCGAACGGCGCCGCAAGGCCGGCGTGCCCGAGGACGTGGTCTTCTCGACCAAGCCCCGTCTCGCCCTGCAGATGATCGCGGCGGCCCTGGATGCCGGAGTGAGCACGTCGTGGGTGACCGGCGACGAGGCATACGGCCAGGACCCCGGCCTGCGGGCCGGGCTGGAGGCCCGCGAGGTCGGCTACGTGCTGGCCGTCTCCTGCGCGACCAGGGCGCGGATCAACCAGGGCCGAACCCTGGTCCGCGCGGACGAGGTCGCCTCTCGGCTGCCCGTCTCCGCCTGGAACCGGCAGAGCGCCGGTCCCGGGGCGAAGGGCCCGCGCTACTACGACTGAGCCTGGGTACATATCGGCACCGACGACCATCGCCACCTGCTGCTTCGCCGCAATCCCACCACCGGCGAGCTCGCCTTCTACCTGTGCTGGTCGCCCCGGATCGTGGCGCTGTCCGAGCTCGTGCGCGTCGCCGGCATCCGCTGGTGCATAGAAGAGTGTTTCCAGGCAGCCAAGGGGCAGGTCGGCCTGGACCACTATCAGGTTCGCAACTGGACCGCCTGGCACCGGCACATAACCCTGGCCATGCTCGCCCTCGCGTTCCTGGCCGTGGCAGCCGACGACGCGAGGCCGACCAGACCTGCGGATCCGAACCGCCCCGCCCGAAGCGTCGAGCCGGTCGACCTGACCTCCCGGAGGTCCGCCATTTGATCGGGGCACTGTTCAGCCCGCCGGTCACGTCCCTGAGCGCGCTCCTGCACTGGTCAAATTGGCGCAGAAGCCACCAGGCATCGGCACGCCGCAGCCACTACCGGCGGCGACTCTCCGTTCCCTCAAGCACGTAGATCGCAAAGTCGCACTGGAGTACTAGGTGCCTACTTCCTCGTACGGCATGCGTACACATAACGCATGTATGCCGTACGAGAAGCGCACATGCCCTGTCGGATCGCCGGTGTCGCGTCGCAGGTCTACGCCTACCCCACCCCGAGTTTTCGTTGTGCGGCCAGTTGGTCAGGGGTGAGCTTGCCACGCCTGGCTCGGGTGTTGGAGATCCATACGCCCAGCTGAGGGGGACCGGTTCTGTCTCGCGCTCGACGGCGATCTGGACGGTGCTGCGGGGTACGGGCCGCCTGCCTTCCCGTTCGACCACCGTGTGAGTGCGGCGAGTCCACGTTGGGAGGCTTGCTGCGCCTTGCTGGGCCCCTTCCGCCACACGCCCGGCGGCCGGGGCCGCAGACGGCACCTCGAGCGGCTTGACGCCCAGCTGGCGGGACGGACCACTGCTCTCCAGCGTCCTCGCGGCCGGCGATCCACAGCTGGCCGAGGCGTACCGGCTGTCCGCGAACCTCCTCGGCGGCCACCTGCCCGCAGACAATCGCGAGCTCCTGCGCGATGTGATCGACGCTGACGTACGTCAGACACACGCGTACTGGCGCCCGCGGTGACCTCGCCACCGAAGGTGAGCATGGGTGTCCTGCCCGGTCCGGTTGTCAGCCGCCGTCGCGGGCGACGTGCCGACCGACGGTGGTCCAGCCCGGCGCGGCCGCTTCCTCGGGTACGGCGTGAGGCCGTCGAGGTGCTGGACGGCCTCGCAGGTGATGTAGCGGTCGGGGTCCGGGGACTGCAGATAGCGGCGCACCAGGTCGGCGTCGAGGTCCTGAGGTGGTTGTGGGCGAGCGCGTCGGTCAGGGCGTACAGGACCAGCCGCTGCCACTGCTTCATGCAGGTGCCGTGCAGCATCTGCAGGTGCTGGGCACAGGCGAGGTAGGCGCTGATGCGGCGGCAGTGGTGGGTCACCAGCGCCAGCAGCTCCGGTGGCACCTCCTCGCCCACCGGGCGCGGGGCTGGCTCGACCGTGCGGGGGCGGCCGCGGGCGGCAGGGTGTCGCGGATCTGCTGCAGGCCGGTGTCCTGCTGCGGGCCGCGGGGGATCTCGCTGCGCCGCTGTGGTCGTTTGCGTGGGGGGGAGGTCATGGTCCGTGCCGTCCTTACGGCCGGTCCCACGATCCGGCGCCTGCTGGGTGGCGTGGCCACACGCGGGGCGCTGTGAGTGACGCGGCGCGTCTGGGGCCTACCTGTCCGCGTCAGTCGTGGGCTGACGCGGCACTCGGCCGGGCACCGTCACAGCGCGGCAAGGGGGCGGCACCAGCCAGGACAACGACGGACGTCCTGCCGACGTCACGGCGCGACGGCCGGCCTGCCGGGTCCCGGTTGCGGAGCGGCGTGCGAAAGCAGGCCGGGCTGCCCAGCGGCAGCCGCCGCCGCGTTCCCGGGCTGCGGCGCGAGGAGGTCGCCGTGCTGGCCGGGGTCAGCACCGAGTGGTGGACGCGGCTGGAGAAGGGCCACATCAGCGGTGTGTCCGAGGACGTCCCATCCCGGGCAGCGTGAGCTCCTGCCAGAACATGTGCCCAACCAGCCCTCGCACGCACAAGCCGTTTTCACGAACCGGGGTTCAGGCCCTCGGAGCGCCGCTGCGCATGCCCGGGCGTCGGGTCCAGATACACCCGGCACACCGCCGGGAACGCCTCGTGCAGTCGCTGCTCGGCCCGCTCGCAGGCCCACTCGACCTCGGCGGCGGTCGATAGGTCACGGAAGTCGACCTTGGCCGCCACCAGGGCCTCCCCCGGCGCCTGCACCAGCGTCGTCAGCTCCAGTACCGCCTCGATGTGCTCCACCTGCAGGAGTTCCGCCCGGATCCGCTCCCGCACCGGCCGGGGCAGCGGCCGCCCGATGAGAAGCTCCACGTTCGACCGGCCGAGCACCCAGGCGACATACAGCAGCAGCACGCCGATGGACAGGGAGGCGATGCCGTCCCAGACCCCGGATCCCGTGAGCTGCCCGCCCAGCAGGCCGCCCGCCGCCAGCACCAGGCCGATCAGCGCAGCCGAGTCCTCCAGAACCACCGCCTTCACGGCGGTGTCGGGCGTGTGCCGCAGATAGAGCCGGAAGGGCATCCCGCGGCGGTCCGCGTCACCGCGCGCCTGGCGCACCCCGGTCCGCAGCGAGAAGCCCTCCAGCACGAAGGCGACCGCGAGGACGATGTACGACACCCGCGGGTCACCGAGCGTCTCGCCCCTCGTCAGGGTGTGGATGCCGTCGTAGAGGGAGAAGACCGCGCCGCCGACGAAGGTGGCGACTGCGGCGAGCAGCGCCCAGACGTAGCGTTCGGGGCCGTATCCGAGGGGATGGTCCTCGTCGGGGGGTTTCCGGCTGCGCTTGAGCGCCGTCAGCAGCAACACCTCGGTGACCGTGTCGGCGACCGAGTGCGCGGCCTCGGAGAGCATGGCGCTGGAGCCGCTGATGAGGCCGGCCGCCACCTTGGCCATCGCGATGCCGAGGTTGGCGAGGGCGGCGACGACGACCGTGAGGGTACTTCCGACGCCGGTGTCCCGCCGGTCCGGGTGCAGAGCTTTCGCCATGAATCTCAGTGTTCCCGCGGATCCCGTACCACGCCCTCCTGGATGACCGAGATGGCCAGGCGCCAGTCCTGCGTGTAGATGCGGGCCTGACCGAGGCCGCGGCCGCCGTATGCCGACGGGGACTTCTGGTCGTACAGCAGCCACTCGTCGGCCCGGAACGGCCGGTGGAACCACATCGCGTCTCGCCGAGCGCGGCAACCCCGGCCGGGTGGTGAGGGGCGGCATCGACAAGCGGGTGTCCCTGGTGCCGCTCGCTGTCCAGGCCCTCGAGGCCTATCTCGCCGAGCGCGGCAACCCCGGCCGGAGGAGATCTGTCGCCGGCTGCTTCATCTGGTCGGACAGATGACCCGGAGGTGCAGCTGTCCTGCCCGGTCGAGCGTGACTTCGATGTCGGTCGGAACTGACTGCCACATCACGCTGAGGAGCGGGTCCTGGTCGATGTAACGGCGTATGGCCGCGAGCGCGTCCGCTCTGGGCTGAGGCGACCCCCGTGGCGTGGGCACTCTGACAATGGATCTTGCAGATCCAAGGGAAGGTGCCCTGGTGGGACGTAAGTCTCCGTATCCGGCGGAGTTCAGGAACGACGCTGTCGCGCTGTACCCGCGCGGCGGGCGGGAAGCGCACGTACGCGGCGGTCGCGGCGGATGTCGGGGTGACCGGCGAGACGCTGCGGAGCTGGGTGCGCCAGGCCGACGAGCACGCGGGCCGCGCTCATAACCACGGCGAGCGGAGTGCGGAGAGCCGGGATGAGGAACGGGCCCGGCTGCGCGCGGAGAACGGCCGGCTGCGCAAGGCGGAGAAGGAGTGGGAGCTCGAGCGGGAGATCCTGCGCCGGGCAGCGGCGTACTTCGCCAAGGAGATGAAGTGAAGACCCGCCGCTGGGACTTCGTCTCCGCCCACGCCGAGGCTTTCGGTGTCCAGCGGATGTGCCGGGTCCTTCGGATCTCGTGGGCCCGCTCGCTGCCCCGTACTGCTGCTCGGCACCGTGAGGAGCCGTGCCGACGCCGTCCTCGCCGGCGGCGGCCAGCAGCGCCCTTGTGCTCCTGCCACGTGCGCTTGCCTTGGCGGAGGTGCCTGCCCGGGTGGCGGAACTAGTCAGCCGCTGGCGGGAGGGGTGGTGGCTTGCGGCCGCAGGTCTGCCAGGTCCATACAGAACTCTTCGCCGTCCCTGACCCAGTCCTCGCCGTCCCAGCTGCTGTGCGCGGCCTGGGCGGACAGGTCGGCCAGGACGTCGGGCAGGTCACGCAGCCCGCGCAGCACGTGCGTGCCGTTGCGCGGCCCGGCTTTCGACCGGCCCATCAGATCAGCGATCTCCCGGTCGGGGACGACGACGTGGCAGTAGGGAACAGCGCGGCTCACCGCGTCGATGTCGTTCACCGTGTTGCGGTTCCATGTCCTGGCTCTGTTGCGGAACAGCTCCACCTTCACGTCGACGGCGATGCGCACCGAGGGGATGCGGTCGGCGAAAGCGACCATGTGGGGTCGCGATGCTTTGGGGCGGGCGGGATCGGCTCCGGTGGCGCGCAGCAGGTCCAGCCGGTATTCGGCGCACAGGTCACGAAGGAGTTCGTGGTGTTCGTGGATGATTTCGCGGGCCTGGACGCGCACCCGCAATTCCGGGCGGCTGACGGGATCACCGGCCAGTAGATCGGCGAAGAATATTTCCCAGTCGACTCTGCTCTGGCCTGCCTTCTCGACTTCCTCGGGCCGGTAGCCGAGTTGCCGAAGCCTCGGGATGTCGGCATCTCGTGGGCCGGCCAACAGTTGGTACTCGGTGAACTGGGCGGCCCTGCGAAGGAAGTCGGTCATGCCCGGCCGTGATGCTGGATCGACGGGTCCGGATGGCCCGTGCAGTTGCGGCTGCAGCCGCCTGCCGGCGAGCGCCCAGCCGCACCCGATACCCAGCGGTTGGGGTGGTGTGGGTCTGAACGTCGGCCGGCCGAAGCTCAGGTGCATGGCCTCGAGGAACTGATGGCGCAGCAGGATCCTGTCGGAGCACAGAGTCCGGCAATGCGAGATCGACGCCATCGTGCGGGCGAGATCTGCCCGCTGCCGGGGGTGAGTGATCCGGGTTGTCTCGTGATAGTGGGTGGCGGACAGGGGGAAGGCGACACCTGCCTTGCAGGCCTGACGTACCGCGGCGAGCACCTGCAGGTCGGTCGGCTCGCGCGGTTCGCCGATCGCTGCGCTCGCCAGACGCACCCACACCCACTGATCCAGGTAAACCGAGGGTCTGGTCGTCTTCAGGCTGGCTGGTTGTGCGGCGTCGGCCATCCTGCCTCCCAGGACCGTTGGTGGTGTGTGCCGCGGCGATTCGCCTCGGTACGGGGATGATGGTGGCATCCCCCACTGACATCGGCCGCCGCTTTTTTGGCGACGGCCGCAGCCGCGACCCGTGTTTGGCCACGGCCGTGCAGGCTGAGTGGGCAGGCCGGCATCGTGGGTGCTGATGACCGCGACGGGAACGGCTCGGTGTCAGTGCCCGCCGTTAGGGTCGGTGCTGTGATCAGGGCACATGATCCACGGACTGCGGGCACGGCCGTCGACCTCGCCCAGCACCGCCGCCAGCGTCCAACTCGTCCTCATCGACGAAATCCACCGCCTCAATCCCCGCACCACCACCGGCGCCCAGCTCGCCGGACGCGCCACCCTCGTCGACCCGCGCTCCGCTCCGGGAGTTGGGCTTCACCAGTGAGATCGCCCGCAAGGGCGTGCCCGCCCCGATCCAGGCCGGCAAGCGGTGGGTCGTGGAACGAACACACTCGTGGATGAACAGCTACAGCAAGCTACGACGCTGCACCGAGAAGAACGGCACCGTCGTCGCGTTCTACCTCCACCTGGCCGCAGCACTCGTCACTCTCCGCATGCTGCTCCGCCACGGCGCCGTTCACTACCGCTGGGATCAGCGTCCCACCACACGCCGCCTCAAGTGATCCATTTGCCGGTCGGTCTTAGACGTCATCTCATTTGGCTGCCTAGGTAGGCTGTCGGCCGTGGTGGGGATCGTTGAGCGGCTGGTGCCGGACGAATTGTGGGAGCTGCTCCAGCGAGTGGTGCCTGAGGCGCCGGTGCGGCCTCAGGGTGGTGGCCGTCGTCGGCATGGTGACCGGGAGGTGCTGGCCGCGATCGTGTTCGTG
>NZ_JBEYZY010000061.1:0-25368 GCF_040646295.1 Streptomyces sp. NPDC046197
GTCGCCCGCCCGGACCCTCGAACAGCTTCGAGTTCGCTTGCCTGACGAGGACCATCCGGAAGATCAACCCTGACAGTTATTCAGAAACAAGCCCCCGCGGTGCCGGAGTACTGCCGCTGGACCCCGGCCGAACGGACACCCTTCTTCAGGAAGCCGGTGTCATCAAGGATGAGCACTGCATCCCGGTCACCGAGGTGTTCCACGACGTAGTCACGTACGTCGTCCAGGACCTCGTCGGCGTCCCACTCGATCCGGTTCAGCAGCCGGTGCATGCGATCGGGACCGCCATGACCGGCCTCCTCCGCCAGCGTCCAGCCGTTCTTCCGCTCCAGCGGCGCGACCAGCCCGCGCATATAGGCCAGCGCCGACTGACGCGGCTCCTCCCGGCTGAACCGGTGCACGAACCGCTCATGCACCGCTTCGAGCTCACCCGCCCACAACCTGACATCAGCAAGGTCCCCACCCATAACCAGACCAACGACCCAGCTGGCCACCAGTCACGGCAAGCACCGTTGCAGTACTAGGCCAGAGAGAGCAGCCAGTTCCTGGCCAAGATCTTCGACGCCCTGCGAACCAAGGGCATGCACCCGCGCAGATTGCGGACCAGATGGGCATCCACCCCGACGACCTTAACGACTACGTCTTCGGCCTCGTCCCCGTTCCCGTCCGAAACGATGGCGGACGGAAAGGGCGGGAGACGTCCGTTCCGGGCCGACGTCCGGACCTGGGCTTGCGTGAGGCAAAGGCCGACGGCACCTCAGCAGCACCACCCCTAAGGGGCACCGGCCAGGCCGGTTGCCCGTCGACCGAGGTCGGAACGGCCGTACACCGCTATCTGGAGAGATGCTGATCCCCTTCCGTATGCACTGTTGAGCGACGCTGCCTCGATCGACAGCCACATCGAGACACTGGCCCCGACCGGCTGCTGCTGTCCAACGCGGCTGACTTCGACGGGGTCGATCAGGTGCGCGCCGAGAGGCGAACCGCCGGGATCGATTCGGAGCCTCCATCACTCACGGAGTTGAGCGAGGCGCTTGGTGGCAGCGGCACGCCGCCGTCTCAACGTTTGGCCAGTTCGAGCTCCAGCATCCATTCCACGACTTCGGTGTGGTGCCGCGCTTGTCGAGGGTCCGCACCCCACACGTACAGGCCATGTCCGGCCACGACCACAGCTGGCATGCGCGGATTATGGGCGGCCTCCAGACGGTTGCCGAGGACGGTCATGTCCTGGCTGTTCGCGATGACCGGGAGCATCACTTCCTCAGCGTGTGTCGGCAGGCCGATGCCCTTAAGCATTTCGAGGTTGCGGAAGATGATTCCTTCGGGGCAGCGCTCTGCGACGGCAACCGAAGCGATGGTATGGACGTGTACAACGGCGCCCGCGCCGGTCAGACGGGCGACTCGGGCGTGCAGCGCCGCCTCGGCCGATGGTCTGCCGCCGCTGACGGCGTTGCCGGTGGCGTCGACCAGAACAACGTCGGTTTCTGTCAGTTCTCCCTTGTCCATGCCACTGGCCGTGACCGTGAGACGCAGCGGGTCACGGCTCGTCACCATCGAAAGGTTGCCGGAAGTGCCCCGCATCCAGCCGAGGGAGGCGAAGCGGGCTGCCTCGTTGGCCAGCACGGCTCCAGCCTCTGCCAGGCCAGAATCGAGGTTGATCGCGCGTTTGGTCACCGCGGGTTCCTCGCATCGTTGGCATTGGCCGGGCCGACTTGGATATCGGCGAAAGACCCGACCTCGGGGTGACCCTTGGTGCCGTGCCGGTGGTACGGCTCGCCGGGACGGCGCACCCCCGCGGTGAGCCAACCGGCCGCGCGGGCAGCGTCGAGTTCGGCCGGCCGGTCGGACAGGAATAAGATCCGGCCAGCGCGAATGGTGAGGACTACGCTGATAGCTTGGTACGACTCGGGGGACTGCTTGGGGCCGATGTTCTCGGTGTCGAACAGTCCATCGATGAGAGGCAACAGGTCGCCACTGGTGCTGTGGGTGAACCAGGCACGCTGAGCCGCCACCGAGCCCGACGAGTACACATGGAGTCCTACGCCCGCGGCGTGCCAGAGGCGCAGGGCGGGCGGCACGTCGTCGTAAAAGTGCGAGACCAGGTCGCCACTCGCGAAACCCTCGGCCCATGCGATGCCTTGGAACGTTTTCAGCGGTGTGACTTTGCGGTCCTCGTCCAGCCAGGTGTTCAGAGCCCTTTCGATTCGCGCCGCGTCTGCCTCCGGTTCCCCGAGCAGACGGCGTGCTTGGTCAATCGCTCGGCGGACATCAGCCTCGTAGCTCCGTTCGTTCAGAAGTGTGCTGAACTGTCGGCGCGAGTACGGGTACAACACTTCTGTCACGAATTCGGTGGCACTGGTGGTGCCCTCGATGTCGAGCACCACGGCGTCCGCTGTGAAGGCGACGGTCACCCTGCCCGCTCCTCGGTGAAGCTGGTACGGAACACGTCGAAATCGGGGAACCGGGATGAGATATCGGAGCCGGTGAAGTTGCCGATCCAGCCGTCTTCCTCATGGAAGAACCGGATCGCGGTGAAGGAGGGCTGAGTACCCATGTCGAACCAGTGGGGCGTTCCCTTCGGCACCCCCAACAGGTCACCCTTCTCGCAGTACATGGCATGGACCTCGTCGGCTATGTGCAGGTAGAAGATCCCGGCTCCGGCGACGAAGAAGCGCACTTCGTCATCGTCGTCGTGAGTGTGTTCGTTGAGGAACCTCTCGCGAGCCGCCCGGGCGCGGGCCGGCCAGTCGGGGGCAGTGCTGGGGTGCAGGGAGACGACGTCGACAGTGACGAACCCCTCTTCTTCGTTCAGCCTCTCGATCTCGCTGTGATACGCGGCGATGACTGTGTCGCTGTCGCTATCCGTCGGCACCTCATGACGCACGGGCCACCGCTCGTAACGTACCTGGAGTGGGGCGAGGGCGGCGGCGATCTCGATCGGCTTGGACGTGCGGCGGAGGACGGTCTGTGGGCCGGAGTCCGGCCAGGTGATCAGTTGTGTCATTTCAGGCCCAAGGAGACGTGTAACAGACGAGTGGACGGAGGTTCTGCAGGATGCTTCATGGATCCCGTGAGTGATGCGCGGATCTACGGAGTGCCGTTCACGAACGCATCAGGGCAGTTCGAAAGGCAGGCGAAGCCCATCAAGGGCGGTGACGCATGTGCACATCCGGTGTTCGGGCAACAGCTTCGCTGCCCCAAGGATGACAGCCCGCAGCCGCTCCAGATTGGCCTGGAACACCGCGAAGACGGTCTCCTGGTCGACGCTCTCGCTACGCCGAATGCCCGCGTCATGGTCGGTCACCAGTGCCACGGCCGTATAGCACAGCGCGAGTTCTCGTGCCAGGACCGCTTCCGGGTGGCCGGTCATGTTGACGAGGGTCCATCCGGCCGCCGCGTACCACTTCGATTCGGCGCGCGAGGAAAAACGCGGGCCTTCCACCACCACCATGGTTCCGCCGTCGTGGGCGTCGGTACCGATGGACGAGGCGGACTTGAGGACGGCGGTCCTTCCCGCTTGGCAGTAGGGATCCGCGAACGAAACGTGTACGGCGCCTGTGTCGTAGTACGTCTGGATCCGTCCGCTCGTGCGGTCAACCATCTGGTCGGGGACCACGACCTTGCCCGGACCCAGTTCCGGGCGAAGCGATCCGACCGCACACGGGCAAGGACCTGACGTACGCCCAGGGAGCGCAGAGCCCACAGATTCGCACGGTAGTTGATTTTGTGTGGTGGGAAGCGGTGCTCCGCACCGTGCCGGGGCAGGAAAGCCACCCGGCGTCCCTCCAAGTCCCCTACCGCGGGGGGATGCGACGGTTCACCGTACGGTGTGCTTACCTGCACGGTGCGCGCGTCGGTGAGCAGTTCGTAGAATCCGCTGCCGCCGATGACAACGATCTCAGCCTGTTCGAGAGGCTGTCCGGTCATGCTTGCTCCCCCTCGTCGTCCGTTTCCTTCACTTCGTGCAGGATCAGCAGCGGGTGTCGCGAGAGTCGCTCACTTCCTCCGAGCCCGGCCAACGAAACCACCACCGCCAGCCCTGCGACCTGGGCACCGCTGGCCTCCACCAGGGCCGCCGCAGCCGAAAGGGTTCCACCGGTGGCGAGCAGGTCATCCACGCACAGCACGCGCTCACCGGAGGCGATCACCCCCTTCTGGATCTCCAACCGGTCGGTGCCGTACTCCAGTTCGTACTCGGCCCCGTGCACCGGGCCCGGCAGCTTGCCCGGCTTGCGGGCGAGGGTGAGCGGAACGTTCTCGCGGACGGAGAGCGCCGCGCCGAGGAGGAACCCGCGCGCTTCCACGGCGAGGACCCGGTCGAAACCTCCGTCGAAGTGACGTGTCACGTGGTCGGCGAGTTCGGCCAGCAGACCAGGCTGCGCGTACACCCCCGCGAGGTCGCGGAAGACGATCCCGGGCTCGGGATGGTCGGGGAAGGCGAGGAGCAGCCGTTCGATACGGGCCGACAGCGGGGTCGCTGCGGTCAGGTCGGCTGATGTCCCGGAGAGCGCCGTGCCGGGGCGGAGCACCGCCCTCTCCTCGGAGACGGTCGCTGTGATGAGGCTCGTGGGAGTGACGTCGAACGCCGGGTTGTAGACGCCCGCGCCGGCAGGTGCCACGGCTGTCCCCGCACAGTGGGTGACCTCGGTCGGATCGCGTTCCTCGATAAGGATGGCCGACCCCTCGGGCAGGGACCGGTCCCAGGTGGATTCGGGAGCCACGACGAGGAAGGGAATGCGGTGGTGGGCCGCCGCCACGGCGAGCCCGTAGGTGCCGATCTTGTTCGCCACGTCGCCGTTGGCGGTTATCCGGTCGGCTCCCACCAGGACACAGTCCACCATTCCCTGGGCCATGGCGGCCGCCGCGGCGGAGTCGACGCATATCCGGTGAGGCACGGCTGCCTCGCCCAGCTCCCAGGCGGTCAGACGGCTGCCCTGGAGGAGCGGCCGGGTCTCGTCGACGAGCACTTCCTCCACGCAACCGCGTTCGGCCAGTTCGAGGATGGCTCCCAGCGCTGTTCCGCCCGCGGCGGTGGCCAGCCGTCCCGTGTTGCAGTGCGTGAGGAGGCGCAGCGGGCGCCTGTCCGTGAGTGACAGCACGAGATCGGCCGCGCGCCGGGCTGCGGCACGGTTGGTCGCGGTGTCCTCCTCGATCATCGAGAGCGCCTCGGCCAGTACGGCTTCCGGGCCGTCGTCCAGTCGGCCGAGTGCGCGACGGACTCCCCACTCGAGGTTCACCGCGGTCGGACGGGCCCGTGCGATACGGTCCGCGTCGGCTGTCACCGCCTCTGCGAGACCGTCCTCCGCGGCCGCGTGCAGACGTGCGGACAGGGCCACTCCCAGGGCGCCAGCCAGGCCGATGGCCGGCGCTCCGCGAATCGCCAAGGACCGGATGGCACTGATGAGTTCGTCCACCGAGGCCAGCCGCAGCAGCCGGTACTCTCCGGGCAGTGCACGCTGGTCCACCGCGACGACGGCTTCGCCGTCCCAGTTCAGCGAGGTCTTCATCCCTGCTCCCCCTCGTCAGGCGCTCTGTCGGACGGTGGCTTTCAGCGACGGTTCCTCGCACGGGACACGACGCGAGTGGGTGGCGTCCGCGCTTCTGCCTCAGCGTGGGGTGAGGCGCACGCGAACAGGGCCGGCAGCACGCATCGTCATCCCGAGTTCCAGGGGGATCTCGGTGTCGATCGCTGTCAGGGCGAAGCGCTGGAGGAGGGTCGCCAGGGCGAGGGTGGCCTCCAGCATCGCGAAATGCTGACCGATGCACGCCCGGGGTCCCCCGCCGAATGGGAAGAAGGCGTAGCGGGGGCGTTCCGCCTCCGCGTCAGGAGTGAAGCGCTCGGGGTCGAAGGCCGCCGGGTCCTTCCAGTGGTCGGGATGCCGGTGTGTCACATAGGGGCTGACGTAGACGTCGGCGCCCGCGGGTATGCGGAAGCCGCCGATCTCGGTGTCGGCAGTCGCCTTGCGGCCCATGATGGCCACCGACGGGTAGAGCCGCATCGCCTCCTTCAGCACCATCGTGATGTACGGCATCCGGTCGAGGTCGTCGGCGCCCGGAGCCAGGCCGCCGAGGACGTCGTCGACCTCGGCACGGGCCTTCTCCTGAGCCTCGGGGTGAAGGGCCAGCAGGTGCAGGGCGAACGCGAGGGCCGTCGCGGTGGTCTCGTGGCCGGCGAGCAGGAAGACGAGCACCTGGTCCCGCACCGCCTGGGTGTCGAGGGCCGAGCCGTCCTCGTCCCGGGCTTTGATCAGCATGGTCATCATGTCGTCGCCGTCGCTTCCGGGGGCCGTGCGGGAGGCGAGCCGTTCGGCGATGATGCGGTCGCAGACGGCGTACAGCTCCTGCTGGGCCGAGGCGGCGCGGCGATTGGCGGGGGTCGGCCAGCTCCTGGGCGAGCGCAAGGGGTTGGCTCCCCGCTGCAGGACGTGTTCGCCCAGGACCGGGAAGCAGCGGCGGACCACCTCCACGGTCTCGTCCAGGTCGGCCCCGAACAGGATGCGGGAGATGGCCCTCAGCGCGAACTCGGCCATCTCCGCGCCGACGTCCACGGTCGCGTCGGCCCGGGCGGCCCAGCGGTCGGCCGTGGCCGCCACCTCGGTGTGGATGGCGGATGCGTAACCGTCGACGCGGCGGCGGGTGAACAGCGGCTGGACCAGCCGGCGCTGGAAGACGTACTCGTCGTCCTGGCTCGTCAGCAGCCCGTTGCCGATGGATGCCCGGATCTCGCCGTAGACGGAGTTCTCCTTGCGGAACCCGGCCGCCTGGGTGCCCAGGATCTGTTGCACTCCGTCCGGGGAGAACACCGCGTACAGGTGGGTGCGCAGTCCTGGAGGCCCGACCGGGAAGCGCACGACGTCCCCGTAGTCCTGCTGGGCGCGCAGATAGGTGCCCAAGGTGTCGTCGCGTAGGTCCACGAGTGTGCCGAGCAGTCTGCTTCCCGCCACCTGTGGGGCTTCCCTGGTCATGCCGACGCCTCCAGTCCTTGCACTTCCTTGCGGTACGAGATCGGGGTCGTGCCCTTGCCCGGCGCCGGCCGGCTCCGGTCAGCCGACGACGTCTCCGGGCGCCGACTCCGGCGCGGGGCACAGCAGATGGACGAGGCCGTCCGCCGCGTAGGACCCGAGCAGCAGGAACTCACTGGTGCGTCCGGCGATCCGCTTGTCCGGCAGGTTGACCACACCCACGACCGGCCGGTCCTTCAGTTCCTCAGGCGAGTAGTTCGTGATCTGCGCACTGGTCCACAGCACTCCCGCATCCCCGAAGTCGACCTGGATCCGGTAGGCCGGCTTGCGGGCCTCGGGGAAGTCCTGGACGTCCAGGATCCGCCCCACCCGCAGGTCAGCGGAGAAGAAGTGATCGGCGGGGATCCGATCCTTGCGGTCTGTCATGACGTTCCGTTGTTCCGATCACTCAGTACGTTCTTGCGGTTGGTCAGTACGCGGTCGACCAGGCCGTACTCAGCCGCCTGCTCGGCCGTAAGGATCTTGTCGCGCTCGATGTCCTGCGCTACCTGCTCCACCGGCCGGCCGGAGTGACGGGCCAGGATGGTCTCCACCAGCGTGCGCACGCGCTGGATCTCGTGGGCCTGGATCTCCAGATCGGAGATCTGGCCGCGCTGCCCCCCGCTGTGCGGCTGGTGCAGCAGCACGCGTGCCCCGGGCAGCGCCGTGCGTTTGCCCGGGGTGCCGGCGGCCAGCAGGACGGCCGCGGCCGAGGCGGCCTGACCGATGCAGACCGTCTGGATGTCGGGCTTGACGAACTGCATCGTGTCGTAGATGGCCGTCATGGCGGTGAGGGAGCCGCCCGGCGAGTTGATGTAGAAGGCAATGTCCCGGTCCGGGTCCATCGACTCCAGACAGAGGAGCTGCGCCATGACGTCATTGGCGGATGTGTCGTCGATCTCCACTCCGAGGAACACGATGCGTTCCTCGTAGAGCTTGGAGTACGGGTCGTACTCGCGCGTTCCCTGTGCCGTGCGTTCGACGAACCGCGGCATGACGTAACGGGCTTGTGGCGGCGTACCGCCGGATGCCAGGAACGGACGATCGTGCAGGGCCATGGTCTCGGTTTCCCTCGGGGTCGGGTGCGACTGCGGTGGCTGGAGGCAGCCGGCCCGGCTCGGTGCCCGATGTTCGGGAGGGCGGACCTCGCCGGGCCGTCGTCCGTTCAGGAAACGAGCGTGCCGCCGGCCCCCGGGACGCCCGAGGCCGATTTCATCACCGAGTCGATGAGCCCGTACTCCGCCGCCTCCTGGGCCGTGAACCACTTGTCCCGGTCCGAGTCCCTGGTGATCGTGTCGACGTCCTGCCCGGAGTGCTGGGCGATCAGCTCGGCCATCTCGCGCTTGGTGCGCAGCAGATGTTCGGCGTAGATCTTGATGTCGGTGGCCGAGCCGCCGAGGCCGGCCGACGGCTGGTGCATGAGGATCTTGGTGTTGGGGAGGGCGTACCGCTTGCCCTTGGCGCCGGCGGTCAGCAGGAACTGGCCCATGGACGCGCAGAAGCCCATGGCGATCGTCACCACGTCGTTCTTGATGTAGTGCATGGTGTCGTACACGGCCATTCCCGCGGTCACCGAACCGCCGGGGGAGTTGATGTAGAGGTAGATGTCGTCTTCGGATTCCGCGGCGAGCATCAGCAACTGTGCCGTGAGCTTGTTCGCGATGTCGTCGTCGACTTCCTTGCCGAGGAAGACGATACGGTCGCTCAGCAGTCGATGGAATACCTGGTCACCCATTCCCATCCCGCTCATTCCGCCCTCGCTTCGCGGCAACCGCGAGTCCGACGAATAGTTGCGCGCTAAGGTCACTGGACCTCCAAGATCATGGAGGCGACGCTTGTGGCAGCCGCCCGGAGCTTTCTCACGTCTTCGTACCCGCCGTCCCAACACGCCGAAGGAACCGGCGTTTTGATTGACTGCGGATAACATCTCGACGCTAACACGGCAGTCAGGGCCTGTCCTTCGGTTCCCCGGGTGCTTCGCTGACAGCAGAGCACGGTCAGGCGGCGGACTCTCCGGCGTTCCGAAATCGCGTAATGGCCGAAATGTGTTGTGCTCGAAGCTCCGGTTCGCTCACCCCCAGACCCTCCTGGGGGGCCAGGCAGAGGACGCCGACCTTTCCCTGGTGCCGGTTGCGGTGGACGTCGTACGCGGCCTGGCCGCCGTCGGCCAGCGGATAGACCCGGGACAGCGTCGGGTGGATCCGTGCCTTGCAGATCAGCCGGTTCGCCTCCCACGCCTCGCGGTAATTGGCGAAGTGGGAACCGATGATCCGCTTCAGCGACATCCACAGGTAGCGGTTGTCGTACTCGTGCGTGTAACCGGTGGTGGACGCGCAGGTCACCACGGTGCCACCTCGTCGGGTCACGTAGACGGAGGCTCCGAAGGTGTCCCTGCCGGGGTGCTCCAGCACGATGTCGGGGTCGTCGCCGCCGGTGAGTTCGCGGATGCGGCTGCCGAACCGCCGCCACTCGCGCGGGTTCTGCGTGCCGTCCGTGTTCCAAAACCGGTAGTCCTCGGCGCCGCGGTCAATCACCGCGTCCGCGCCCATCGCCCGGCACATGTCCGCCTTGGCCCGGTCGGACACCACGCAGATCGGTTGGGCGCCGCCGGCCAGGACGAGCTGGGTCGCGTACGAACCCAGGCCCCCGGCCGCCCCCCAGACCAGTACGTTGTCGCCCTGCTTCAGGTCGGCGCCGTTGCGGCTGACCAACTGGCGGTAGGCGGTGGAGTTGACCAGCCCCGACGCGGCGGCCTCCTCCCACGTCAAGTGCCCCGCTTTGGGCATCAGTTGGTTCGCCTTGACAAGGGCGACCTCGGCCAGTCCGCCGAAGTTCGTCTCGTAGCCCCAGATCCGCTGTTCCGGGTCCAGCATGGTGTCGTCGTGGCCGTCGGCGGACTCCAGTTCCACGGACAGACAGTGCGCGACGACCTTGTCGCCGGGCCGCCAGGCGCGCACGCCCGGTCCCGTGCGCAGCACGTATCCCCCCAGGTCGGACCCGATGACGTGGTAGGGCAGGTCGTGACGGCGCGCGAGCGGCGACGTCCGGCCGTAACGCTCGAGGAAGGCGAACGTGGGCACCGGCTCGAAGATGGCGCTCCACACGGTGTTGTAGTTGACGGAGCTGGCCATCACGGCCACCAGCACCTCACCCGGCCCCGGCTCGGGCACCGGCACCTCTGCCAGGTGCAGGGACTTGCGCGGGTCCTTGTCGCGGCTGTCGAGACCCGCGAAGAGCTCGGTCTCGTCCTTGCGCAGGGTGAGGGCACGGCACGACTCGGGAACGGGCAGTGCGGCGAAGTCGTCCGGATCGGCAGCCTGAGTGACTGCTGCCAGTAACTCGTTCATGGAAGCTCCTGTCGGCAGGGCGTTCCCATGAGGAGGGAACGGTCGGCCGGTCCGCTCGCAGATTCTTCCCGAGCGCGTGTGTATTCCGCTACGTCTGCTCGGAAAAAAAATCCACGGATTCCGTGCCGCGAGTGGAAGCACCCAACCCAGCACGCAGTATGTGGAATTGCGGTGACTGGTACTGGGGCTACCAGGCTGCGGAATTTCTGGATGGTGCCGGACGTGCCAGGCAGAGTTCATCACCGCCGAACGGCCGCCGACTCCAGGAGCTGAGGGCAATCCGGACAGCATCCATTCCTTTGACAGCTTATCAGCGTGATATATGGGTGGCACACGAGCTGTTTCCCGAAAACCCACAGTTCACGATCCACCTGAGTCAGCGATTCCTCGGGGAGGTCGACCACGAGCTGCTGTCGACCGCGGTGCGGGATACCGTGCGGGCGAACGACGCCTTTCGTCTGCGGTTCATCGAGCGGGACGGCACTCCGTACCAACGGACCGACGGGGAACCGCCCGAGGTCGAGGTACTGGACTTCTCCGAGGACGCGGATCCCGGGGCGAGCTGTGAGGAGTGGATCGCCGCCGAGTCCGTACGGCCCTTCGACCTGAACGACGGGCCGCCGTGCCGGCTGTCGCTGATCAGGGAGGGAGCCACGGTCGTCCGGGTCTTCCTGGCGGTGCACCACCTGATCGCCGACGCCTGGGGGATGCACCTCTTCTTCGACCAGGTACGACAGCGGTACGCGGGCCTCCGGCCGGCCGCGCCGCCCGGCTTCGCCGACCACGTCGCGGACGAGCGGCGCTACCGGTCCTCGCCTCAGCACGCCGAGGACCGGGAGTACTTCAGGCGCACGCTGGAGACGGTCGAGCCCGCCCTGTTCCCACGCCGCGTCCCGGCCGGCGCCCGGCGCAGCGGCCGGTACTCCTTCGCGCTGCCGGGCGAGCTGACCGAGCGGGTCAGGGAGCGCGGCGAGACGCCGTTCGCCTTCATCGCGGCCGCCTTCTCCGTCTACCTGTCACGGATGCACGGCACCGACACGGTGATCCTCGGCACACCGCTGTTCAACCGCCGGGGGAAGGACGAACGACGGACGGTGGGGCAGTTCGCCAACACCCTGCCGCTCGTCGTCCATGTGGACGCGGACACGCCCTGGCGGGACCTGGTCTCCGCCGTGCAGCGCGACGCGCGTGAGCTCCAGAGGCATGAGCGGCTCGCCTTCGGCGACCTGCTCGGGGACCGGCCCGGCCACGCCCGGCAGGTGTTCGACGTGACGCTGTCGTACGTGCAGTGGCCGCAGGGCAGGCCGCTGCCCGGTCTGCGGGTCGAGTCGTCGGGGGCCACCCGGGTCCACGACCAGGACGCCCTCGCCGTCGTCGTCAACGAGCAGGGCGGCACCGGCGAGGTCGCGGTGGACCTCGACTACGCCACCGACGTGTTCGACGCGGACTTCCCCATCGAGGCGCTCGCCCGTCATGTGCGCACCCTGCTGCTCGCCGCGCTGGAGGACCCCGGCCGCGCCGTCGCCGCCGTCCCGATGCTGGACGACGCCGAGCGGGCCGCGGTCGTCCACGAGGCCAACGCCACGGACCGTGCCTTCCCAGACACCCGGACGCTGCACGCCCTGTTCGCCGCCCAGGTCGTACGCACCCCGGACCGCACGGCTCTGGTCGAGGCCGCCACCGGCACTCGCCTCGACTACGCCGGACTGGACGCCCGCGCCGAGCGGCTCGCGGCGGCGCTGCGCGCCGACGGAGTGGCCCCGGGCGACCGCGTCGCCGTGCTCCTGGAACGGTCGCAGCACACCGTGGTCGCCGTCCTGGCCGTGCTGAAGGCGGGCGCCGCCTACGTGCCCGTCGAGGTCGGCCATCCGGCCGAACGGATCGCCTACGTCCTCCAGGACAGCGGGGTCCGCACGGTGCTGACGGGCCCCGGGACACCGCAGCTGGAGCTGCCGGCAGGGGTGGCCGTACGACGCGTGGACGAGGAGCCCACCGCCCCGGGGCCGGTGCGGCCGCTGCCCGCCCTCGCCGGCCCCCGTGACCTGGCCTACGTCATCTACACCTCGGGCTCCACCGGCCGCCCCAAGGGCGTCATGGTCGAGCACCGGGCCGTCGTGAACCGGCTCACCTGGATGCAGCGCCGCTACCCCGTCGGCGCGGACGACGTGATCCTGCACAAGACGCCGATCGCGTTCGACGTGTCCGTGTGGGAGCTGTTCTGGTGGGGCACAGCGGGCGCCCGTGCCGCGCTGCTGCCGCCGGGCGCGGAGAAGGACCCGAGGGAAGTGCTGCGCACCATCGCGGCCGAATCGGTCACCGTGCTGCACTTCGTGCCCTCCATGTTCGGAGCCTTCCTCGAACTGCTCGACGCGGAGCCGGAGCTGCTGGCCCAGGCGGCGTCCGTCCGCCGGATCTTCTGCAGCGGCGAGGCGCTGCCCCCGGACCAGGTGGCCGCCTTCCACCGGATCTTCGGTCCCGACGGGCCGGGGCTGACCAACCTGTACGGCCCGACCGAGGCCACCGTGGACGTGTCGTACCACGACTGCCACCACAGCGGCTCCGTCGACCGCGTGCCCATCGGGCGGCCGATCGACAACCTGAGGCTGTACGTCCTCGACCGGTTCGACGACCCGCAGCCGGTGGGCGCGGTCGGCGAGCTGTGCATCGCCGGCGTCGGACTGGCGCGCGGCTACCTCGACCGGCCCGAGCTGACGGCCGAGCGGTTCATCGACGACCCGTTCATGCCGGGGGAACGGATGTACCGCACCGGCGACCTCGCCCGCCGGCTCGCCGACGGCACACTGGAGTTCCTGGGGCGCATCGACGGGCAGGTCAAGGTCCGCGGGAACCGGGTCGAACTCGGGGAGATCGAACACCAGCTGTCGCGGCTGCCCTCGGTGCGGACCGCGGCCGTCACGGACCGCCCCTCTCCGGGCGGCGGTGTCCAGCTCGTCGCGTACTACGTCGCCGACGCTCCGGTCGAGGACGCGGAGATCCGCGGCCGGCTCGCCTCGGTGCTGCCGGAGTTCACGATCCCGGCGCACTTCGTGCGGATCGACCGGATCCCGCTGACACCCAACGGCAAACTGGACCGTGCGGCCCTGCCCGCACCCGTGCCGAACGGCGAGCCGGCCTCGTACGCCGCTCCCACGACGGACGTCGAGCGGATCCTGGCCGGGGCGTGGGCCGAGGCGCTGGGCGTGGAACGGGTCGGCGTCGACGACGAGTGGTTCGCGCTGGGCGGTGACTCCCTGCTGCTGCTCAGGGTCCGGGCGGCGGCCGAGCGGCGCGGGCTCGCCCTGACGCTGGCCGACATGGTCCGCCACACCACCGTGGCCACCCAGGCCCCGTACGCCACCGCGGGGCGCCCGGATGCCCTGCCCGAACCGTTCGAGCTGGTCACGGGCGCGGACCGAGCCCGGCTCAGCGACCCGGGCCTGGCCGACGCCTTTCCGGTGACGCGCCTCCAGCTCGGCATGATCTACCACAGCCGTGAACAGGCGGACTCCCCGCTCTACCACGACGTCTTCCACTACGCGTTCGGCCTGGAAGCCGTCGACTGGGACGAGCCCGCCTTCCGGGCCTCCTTCGACCGCCTCGTCGCACGGCACGCGGCCCTGCGTTCGGCCTTCGACCTCACCGGCTGCTCGGAACCCCTGCAGACGGTACGGACCGAGGCGACCGGCGGTCTGCGGATCGTCCGTGTCACCGACGCCGACGCCGATGCCGCGATCGCCGCGTGCGTCGCCGAACGACGCGTCCACCGCTACGACTTCGAGCAGCCGCCGCTGTACGAGTTCCGGGTCCACGTCCGTCCAGGACGACTGGATCTCGTGCTCAGCTTCCACCACGCGATCCTGGACGGCTGGAGCGTGGCCGTGCTGGTCCGGGAGCTCTTCCAGGATTACCTGCATGGGCTGGGAGCCGACGTCGAACCGGTGAACGACCGCCCGCTCCCCTCGTTCGCGGCCTGTGTCCGTGCCGAACGGGCCAGCCTGGAGTCGGCCGCCGACCGTTCGTACTGGCAGCATCTGCTGGCCGGAGCGGAACCCGTTCGGATCGACCCGTACGTGCCACACGAGCCGCCCCGGAAGCCGCAGTTGATCGTCCGGCACATCGAGCTGCCCCACGAGCTCGCCCGTGCGCTGGACGGCTTCGCCCGCCGGCACGCGGTGCCGATGCGGCTGCTGTTGTTCACCGCGCACTGCCTGACGCTGCGGCTGCTCGCCGGCAGCCCGGACGTCACCACCGGCCTGGTCACCCACGGCCGCCCCGGGGTGGCCGGAGCCGACGGGATGGCCGGGCTGTTCCTGAACACCATGCCGTTCCGGCTGGAGAAGGCGGAGACGACCGACGGCACGTGGCTCGACGTGGTGCGTGCGGTGGTCCAGCAGGAGAGGGAGTCCTTCCCGCACTCGGCCTACCCGCTCAGCGCCATCCAGACCGACCTGGGCGGCGCCGTCACCGAGACCGCCTTCAACTTCGTACGGCTGCACACCCTGGAGGCGGTCCTCGGGCGCGGCGGGCTGACCCTGCTCGACCTTGTCACGCATGAGGAGACCAACCTCGCCCTGCTGGTCAACGCGGTCGTGGATCCACGCGACGGGCAGGCGCTGCGGATCAGGTTCGACTGCGACGGGCGGTCGTTCAGCCCGGGGCAGGCGGACCGGCTCGGCGACGTCTTCCGGCGGATCCTCGGCCGTATCGTCGAGCAGCCCGACGAGACCGTCGACTTCGGCTTCCTGTCGGACCCCCTGCCCGCGCCCGCCCGGCTGCCCGACCCGGTGGACGTGCTCACGCTCATCGACAAGCGGACGCGGCTCCGGCCCGACGCACCTGCCGTCGTCTTCGGCCCGGTCACCTGGAGCTACGAGCGGCTGGACCGAGCCGCCGACCGCGTCGCCGCGGAACTCGTCGGGCTCGGGGCTCCCGCCGGAGCGCCGGTGGGCATCGCGATGGACCGCTCCCCGGAGACGGTCGCCGTGGTGCTGGGCGTGCTGCGCGCCGGGGCGGTCTGCCTGCCGCTGGACGTGTCCTACCCGGCGGGGAGGCTGGCGCGCATGATCGAACTGGCGCAGCCGTTCCGGGTCGTAGCCCATTCGCGGCACGCCCACCTCGTCTCCGAGCGGGCCCTGTTGGTTCTCGCGGAGTCTCTGGCCCTGACGCAGGCCGCCGACGACGAGCCCACGGCCGGCGTGCGTCGCCGGGTCGGCCTGGACGACCTCGCGCTGCTGCTCTTCACCTCCGGCTCCTCCGGCGAGCCCAAGGGGGTCGAGCTTCCGCACCGGTTGTGGGCCAACTACGTGCGCTGGCAGCTGGAGGCGGCCACTGCGGCGGCCGGAGAGCGCACGCTCCAGTTCGCGCCGCTCAGCTTCGACGTCTCCTTCCAGGAGATGTTCTCCACCCTCGCCGGCGGCGGCACCCTCGTGCTGGTCTCCGAGGAGGACCGGCGTGACCAGTCGGCACTGCTGCGCCTGCTGGAGGAGCAGCGGGTACGACGGGCCTTCCTGCCGTTCGTCGCGCTCCAGCAGCTCGCGGACGCCTCCGGGGAGCTGGGCCTGCGCCCGTCGCGGCTGTCGGTGCTGGTGTCGTCCGGGGAGCAGCTCAGGGTGACCGACGAGATCCGCCGGTTCTGCTCCGCCCTGCCCGGCACGGTGCTGGAGAACCAGTACGGGCCGACGGAGACCAACCTCGCCAGCTCGTACGTGATGACCGGCGACCCGGCGGACTTCCCCGCCCTGCCGCCGATCGGCCGCGCCATCCGCGGAGCCGAGATGTACGTGCTGGACGAACGGCTGCGGCCGGCCCCGGCCGGGGTGCGCGGGGAGATCCTGCTCGGCGGAGCCTGTCTCGGCCGGGGCTACCTTGGGCGCCCGGACCTGACCGCTGAGCGCTTCGTCGCCGCGCCTTGGGGCGCCCGGCTCTACCGCACCGGCGACCTCGGCCACACCCTGCCCGACGGCGACGTCGTCTGGCTGGGCCGCGCCGACGACCAGGTGAAGGTGCGCGGCTTCCGCGTCGAACCCGCCGAGGTCGAACTCGCCATCAGGGCACTGGAGGAGCCCGGGATCGAGGAGGTTGCCGTGGTGGCCCGCCGTCGCGACAACGGCGAGTCCTACCTGGCGGCTTTCCTGGTGGGCACCCCGGACACGGTCGACCTGTCCGAGGTGCGCAGGCGGCTGCGGGCCGTGCTGCCCGACCACATGGTGCCCTCCCGCCTCGCGTGGTTGCCCGCCCTGCCGCTGACCCCCAGCGGCAAGCGCGACGACGGTGCCCTGCGCAGCCTCCCGCTCCGAGCAGCCCCGGCGGCCGCGCGCACCGCACCCCGGGACGCCCACGAGCGGGCCGTCGCCGACATCCTCGGCGAGCTCCTCGGCATCCCCGCGCCCGGTGTCGACGACGACTTCTTCGAGCTCGGCGGCACCTCACTGACCGCGATGCGGCTGATGGTCGCCGTGGAGAAGCGGTTCGGGGCCCGTGTCCCGCTCGCCGCGTTCGCCACCACCCCGACCGTGGCCGCGCTGGCGGCACGGCTGCGCTCGCAGGACGCCGTCGCGGGCTTCGACTCAGTGGTGCCGATCCGCACCGAGGGCACCCGTCGGCCGCTGTTCCTCGTCCACCCGCTCGGCGGCAACGTCCTCTGCTACGTCAGACTGGCCCGGCACCTGCCCGACGACCAGCCGGTGTACGCGCTCCAGGCCGCGGGCGCCGAACCCGGGACCGAGCCGGTCGAGACGATGAGCGGCATCGCCCGCGGCTACCTGGAGGCGATCCGCCGGATCCAGCCCGAGGGCCCCTACCGGCTGGGCGGCTGGTCCTTCGGCGGGTTCGTCGCCTTCGAGATGGCCTGGCAGCTGCACGCCGCGGGCACCGGGCAGGTGGAGCAGCTGGTCCTGCTGGACTCGATCGCGCCCGACCCGGGAGAGCGGCCCGACGTCGCGGACCGGGCCATGCTCGAGTGGTTCTTCTGGGAGCTGATCTGGGTCGACCGGGGCGGTGACGCTCCCGTCGAACCGCTCCCCGACACCCTGGACAGCGACGAGGACCGCCTCGACTTCATCGCCGCCCGCGCGGCCGCCGCCGGCATCCTCGCGCCCGCCACGGCACGCTCGGCGGTCCGTCGGCTCTTCCGTGTCTACAAGGCCAACTGGGCGGCGCTGCGCGACTACCAGCCCGGCCCGCTGCCGGTCGACGTCACCCTCGTCAAGGCCACCGGGGAACTGCCCGACGCCCTGAAACCCATGCACGGCGCGGCCCGCACCCTGCACCGGGACCCGCTCAACGGCTGGTCCACGCTCACCAGCGGCCAGGTCCGCCTGATCGAAGTTCCGGGCGACCACCTGCGTCTGCTCGACGAACCGTACGTCCAGGAAGTGAGCCGACGCCTCACCGAAGAGAGGCCACCGAAGTGACGCCACGTCCACCTGTCCGTGCCCTGGTCGTCGGGGCCGGCATAGGCGGCCTCACCGCCGCCGCGACCCTGCGCAGCGTCGGTGTCGACGTCGAGGTCTATGAACGGGCCCGGGAACTGAAGCCGGTCGGCGGCGCACTGTCGCTGATGTCGAACGCGGTGCTGGCCCTGCGGACCCTCGGCATCGACCTGAAGCTGGAGGAGAACGTAGAGATCCTGGAGCAGCTGCACTTCCGCACCAAGCGGGGCAGGCTGATCCGGACCCTGGAGTTCAAGGACATCTGCGACCGCCTCGGCGCCCCCAGCTTCGGCCTGCACCGCGCGGAACTCCAGCGCCTGCTCCTGGAAGCGGTCAAGGACGTCCCGATCACGCTCGGCGCCCGGGCCGGCCACTTCGAGGCCGACGACGACGGGGTGAGCGTGCACTTCACGGACGGCACCGAGGCCCGCGGCGACGTCCTGATCGGTGCCGACGGCTTCGACTCGACGGTCCGCCGCACCCTGGTCGGCCCCGAGACGCCGTACGAGCCCGGATACGTCTGCTGGGTCGCCACCCCGTACGTCTCCCACCCCGCCATCACCAAGCAGTACGGCGCCCACTACTGGGGCCGGGGCCGCCGCTTCGGCATCGCCAACATCGGCAAGGGCCAGGTGTACTGGTGGGGCACCAAGAACATGCCTGCCGCGCGCGCCCGGGAGTGGCGGGGCACGCGGGCCGAGATCGAGCAGACGTACGCCGGCTGGGCGCCGGAGGTCGAGGCGTGCATACGCGCCACGCCCGAGGACAGGATCACCGCGTTCCCGGCCCGGGACCGGCCCTTCCTGGAGCGCTGGGGCAAGGGCAGGGTCACCCTGCTCGGAGACGCGGCCCACCCGATGATGACCAGCCTCGGCCAGGGCGCGGCCATCGCCATGGAGGACGCCGTCGTCCTCGCCCACCACCTGAAGGGCGCGAGTGACCTGCCCGGCGCCCTGCGCGCCTACGAGGGTGCCCGGCTGCCCCGCACCCGCAAGATCGTCGCCGCCGCCCGCTCCCTGAGCGAACTGGAGCAGACCGAAGCCTGGCCCCAGCTGGTGGGACGCCGGCTGTTCTTCACGTTTGCGCCGCGCTCGGCGCTCGACAAACAGAACATCGAACTCCTCGACTACCACGGCGCCGTCGCCGGGGAGGTGAACCGGTGAAGCCCGCAGCCGAGATCGCCCGGCCTCTGACTCCGCTCGAGCGCTGGTACTGGATCTGCGACCAGATCTCCCCGCTCAACGTCATCGGGCACGTACGCGTCCGCGGACGCCTCCCCGAGGAAGTACTCGGCCAGGGCCTGGACGCCCTCCAGGCCCGCCACCCCCTGCTGCGGGCCGCCATCCGCGCCGAGGCCGACGGCAGGGGGGCGCACTTCATGCCGCTCACCGGGCAGCCCATCCCCCTGCGCACCGTCTCCCTCCCCGACGGCGACGAGCATCCGGGCGAGCCGCCCTGGCAACGCGAGCTGAACGAGCACGAGTTCAGCGAGCCCGTCGACTGGGCCACCGGCCCGCTGGCCCGGGCCGTCGCGATCTCCCGGGGCGAAGTGCACGACTTGATCATCACCGTGCCGCACTGCGTCGCCGACGGTACGACCGTGCTGAGCCTGCTGCGCCAGTGGCTGCACCTCGCGGCCCGCTGCGAGACCGGCGAAGTGCGTGGGGACGCGAAGCTGGAGCCCGCACGCGCCCTCCCCGGCCCCGAAGGACTGCTGCCGCCGGAGTACCGGGGGCTGAAGGGGGCGGCCAAGGTCGCCGCGCAGTTGCTGTCCGACCAGTCGGTGGCCAGACGACTCAAGCCCAGCCGCTTGGAGCCGAGCCGCCGGGTGCCCTTCGCGCAGCGCGCCACACGGCTCATCCACCACGAACTCGACAGGCAGGACGTCGAGGTCCTGGCCCAGGCCTGCAAACGCGAACGCACCACGGTCCACGGGATGTTGGCGGCGGCCATGGTGACCGCCGTCGCCGAGGACGCCGACACCGGGCCGGGCCACCTCACCATCGGCTCCCCGATCACCTTCCGCGAGACCCTGGAGCCGCCCGTCACGGACGACGAGCTCGGCACGTACGTCGCCACCGTGCCGTCGGTCGTCGCCTACCGACCGGGACAGTCGCTGTGGCCCATGGCCCGGGCCATCAGCCGTGACCTCGCCCGCCGCCGCAACCGCGGCGAGCACCTCACCGCCGTCGCGACCATGGGGTTCGTCGCGCCCAAGACCGTCGCGAAGAGCGACCGGTTCCTTCGCTTCATGGAGGACAAGGGGCCCATCGCCCTGTGCCTGTCGAACCTCGGCCGGTTCGACTTCCCCGACCGGATCGGCCCCTGGGAGGTCAGCGACGCCGAGTTCGTCACCGGCCTGTCGGTGAACGCGTACTTCGTGGCCACCGTCAACACCAGCCACGGCCGGCTGGCCTGGAACTTCACCCACGTGGACCAGGCCGTCCCCCGGGACCGCGCCGCACGCATGGCCGACGCCAGTGTCGAGTCCGTGCTGGCCGCCCTCACCTGACAGGAGCCCCTCATGTCCCCCCGTATCCCCAGCCCGCGCGGGCGCGCCGTGGTCGTCACCGGGGCCTCCTCAGGTCTGGGCAAGGCGTGCGCCGAGTACTTGGCGGCGGCCGGCTTCCGTGTCTTCGCCGCCGTACGCAAACCGGTCGGCGAGCCACCTCGCCCCGGAGTGGAACAGCTGATCCTCGACGTCACCGACGCGGCGTCGGTCGCCGCCGCCGAGGACGTCGTGCGCGACAAGGTGGGCGACACGGGACTGTGGGGGCTGGTCAACAACGCCGGCATCTGCGTCTCGGCGCCCCTGGAGTGTCTGCCGCTGGAGGACCTGCGGCAGCAGCTGGAGACCAGCGTCGTCGGCCAGGTCGCCACCACCCAGGCGTTCCTCCCGATGCTGCGCGACGCGGGCGGCCGGGTCGTCAACGTCACCTCCGGGCTCGGCAACGTCGCCATCCCCTACCTGGGCGCCTACGCCGCCGCCATGTGGGCCAAGGAGGCGTTCAGCGACGCCCTGCGACGGGAGGTCGCCCCGAGCGGCGTCCAGGTGAGCGTCGTCCAGCCCGGAGCCATCCTCACCCCCATCTGGGACAAGGTGACCGACACCGGCACACGCATCCTGGAGGCCACTCCCGGGCCGTTGAGGGAGCTGTACCAGGGCACCTTCCTGCGCTTCATGGAGAGCAACGAGCACAGCGCGCGCACCAGCAGGACCACACCGGAGGACTTCTCCCGGACCGTGCTGCGGGCCCTGTCCGACAGGCGGCCGCGCACCCGGTACACCGTCGGGCGCGACGCCGCCGCGGGTCGCGTGCTCACCCGGCTGCTGCCCGACGCGGCGCTCGACCGCGCCTTCCGTTCCCTCGTCACCCCCTCAGGAGGAACCCCGTGACCAACCCCGGACCCGACAAGCTCAAGGAGACGTTCGCCACGAGCCTGAAGCTGCTTCAGGAGGGCCGTGTCGAGGAGTGGATCGCGCTGTTCGCCCCCGACGGAGTCCTCGAGTTCGTCTACGCTCCGCCCGGATTCCCCACGGTCATGCGCGGCACGGACCAGCTGCGCGCCCAGATGAGCTTCATGCCGCAGCAGCTCAAGGTCGAGTACGGCGAACCCGTCTTCCACGCCGTCACCCCGGAAGGAGTGGTCGTCGCCGAGTTCCCCGGTGACTGCACCCTGCTCGCCACCGGTGGCCAGTACCGGCAGGACTACCTCTCCGTCGTCCGCTTCGAGGACGGCCTGATCACGCACTACCGCGACTTCTGGAACCCCTGGCTGCCCATGGCGGCGGTGGGCGGCGAGGAGGCGTGGAACCAGGCGCTGCAACCACTCATGGGCTGACCCCCGCCACCGGCTGCCCGGCGACCGCGACCCAGGCGGCGCCGGGCACCAGTGCGACACGAGACATCCGCGACACGAGCGACGAGGGACGAAGGCAGGCATGACCGACACGACCAGGACCGTTGCCACCCCGGACGAATCCATCGCGGTTGTCGGCATGTCCTGCCGGCTGCCACGGGCCGACGACCCCGCCGCGTTCTGGCGGCTGCTGCGCGACGGAGTCGAGGCCGTCGGCGAGACCCCCGCCCACCGGTGGGATCCGGCCATGCTCGGGTCCGCCGACGCCCCCGCCCTCGCCCACGGAGCCTTCCTCGCCCACGTCGACCGGTTCGACGCCGCCTTCTTCGGCATCGGCCCCGCCGAGGCGGCCACCATGGACCCCCAGCAGAGACTCGTCCTCGAACTCGCCTGGGAGGCCCTGGAGGACGCCCGCATCACCCCGGACCGGCTCATCGGCTCCAGCACCGGAGTCTTCGTCGGCGCGATCTGGGACGACTGGTCCCGCCTGCTGCACGGCCACAGCCCCGACACCGCCGGCCAGTACGGCCTCACCGGCACCCACCGCGGCATCATCGCCAACCGGGTCTCCTACGCGCTCGGTCTGCGTGGCCCCAGCCTCACGATCGACAGCGCCCAGTCGTCCTCCCTGGTCGCCGTGCACGCCGCCTGCGCCAGCCTGCGCAGCGGTGAGTCCACGCTCGCCCTCGTCGGCGGCGTCAACCTCAACCTGCTGCCCGAGTCCGCCGCCGCCCTCGGCCGGCTCGGCGCGCTCTCGCACGACGGCCACGTCCGCCTCCTGGACGCCGAGGCGAGCGGCACCGTGCGGGGAGAGGGCGGAGCCCTCCTCGTCCTCAAGCCGCTGCGCGCCGCCCTCGCCGACGGCGACCGCGTCGTCTGTGTCATCCGCGGCAGTGCCGTCAACAACGACGGCGCCACCGACGGCCTCACCACCCCGAACCCGGACGCCCAGCGCGCCGTGATCCTCGCCGCCTGCCGTCGCGCCGCCGTCGACCCGACCGACCTCCAGTACGTCGAACTCCACGGCACCGGCACCCCCGTCGGCGATCCCGTCGAGGCCGGCGCGGTCGGCCGGGCGGCCGGAGCCGAAGCGGGCCGCGACGACGGACCCCTCCGGGTCGGCTCCGTGAAGACCAACCTCGGCCACCTCGAAGCCGCCGCGGGCATCGTCGGCCTCCTGAAGGTCGCCCTTAGTCTTCGCCACCGCGCCCTGCCGCCCACCCTCAACCACCTCCGCCCCCACCCGGACGCCCGGCTGGACACCCACCACCTGGAGGTCCAGACCGAGCACGGGCCCTGGCCTCATCCCGAGCGGGAACTGGTCGCGGGCGTCAACTCCTGGGGGATCGGCGGTACGAACTGCCACGTCGTCCTCTCCGAGGCACCTGCCGCCCAGGAGACCTCCGCCCCGGCGACGGACGGTCTGCCGTGCGTATGGCCGGTGTCCGCCCGCACCGGGACCGCCCTGCGCGCCCAGGCGGACCGCCTGCACGCCCACCTCACCGGCACCGACCCCTCCGCCACCTCCGACCAGGTCGGCCACGCCCTCGCCGTCACCCGCACCGCCTTCCGCCGCAGGGGCGCCGCCGTCGGAACCACCCGGGCCGAACTCCTCGAAGGACTCCGCGCCCTCGCCGACGGAACCACCTCGCCCCACCTGGTCACCACCCCCGCCCCGGCCGCCGGACCGACCCCCCTCGCCGTGCTCTTCGGCGGCGGAGGCAGCCAGCGCCCCGGCATGGGCGCCGAGCTGTACGCCGCCCACCCGGTGTACGCGGCCGCCTTCGACGCCGTCTGCGACGAACTCGACCGCCACCTCCCGCAGCCCGTCCGCCCGCTGATCTTCACCGAACCGGACACCCCGGAAGCCCGGCTGCTCGACCGCACCGACTTCGCCCTCCCCGCGCTCTTGGCCGTGGAGGTCGCTCTCTACCGCCTCTACGAAAGCTGGGGCCTGCGCCCCACCCACCTCACCGGCCACTCCATGGGCGAGCTGACCGCGGCCCACATCGCCGGTGTCCTCTCCCTGCCCGACGTCTGCGAACTCGCCGCCGTTCGCGCCCGGCTCATCCAGTCCGCGGCCGGCGGAGCCATGGCCGCCGTCCAGGCCTCGGAGGACGAGGTGCTGGCCGCGCTCGACGAGTTCTCCGCCGCCGTGTCCATCGCGGGGATCAACGCACCGGACTCCACGGTCATCTCCGGCGACGAGGACGCCGTCCTCGAACTGTGCGCACGGTGGCGTTCCCGCGGACGCAAGACGAAGCGCATCGCGGTCACCGTCGCCGGCCACTCGCCGCACATGGACGGCATCCTCGACGAGTTCCGCACGGTGGCCCGCCGCCTCACCTACTCACCGCCCCGCATCCCGGTCATCTCCAACGTCACCGGCACCGTGGCCACCGTCGAGCAGATCACCGACCCCGAGTACTGGGTCCGCCACGTCCGCGCGACCGTCCGCTTCGCCGACGGCCTGCGCACCCTGCACTCCGAGGGCGTCACCACGTACCTCGAGCTCTCCCCGAGCCCCGTCCTAGCTCCCGCCGTCGGCACCTGCCTGGACGGTGAGGAGCGCAGGCCGGTCGTCATCACCACTCTCCAGCGGGACCGCGCCGACGCGCTCGGCGCGGCAAGCGCCCTGGCCGCACTGTTCACCGTCGGCCATGACATCGACTGGTCCGTCGTCTTCCCGCCCGGCACCCCGGACTGCGACCTGCCGACATACGCCTTCCAGCGGCGCTCCCACTGGCCGCGGTTCGACACCGAGGGCCGTCCGGCGCGTGCGGTCCACATCACCGGGGATGTCACGGAGACCTCCGAGGCCGAAGACGAGCATCCGCTCGCCGGGCTGCGCGGGGACGCCCTGCGGGCCGCCGTGCGCGACCTCGTGGAGACAGCCGTCACCGCCGTCCTCGGAGAGGACGACGACGAACCGGACGGACGCTCCGATGACGGCCGAGGCGCGGACCGGACGTTCAAGGACCGGGGCTTCACATCCCTGCGCGCCGTGGAGATGCGCGACCGGTTGGAGACGGCGACGGGCCTGCGCCTGCCGGCCGGCCTCCTCTTCGACCACCCCACCGCGGACGCTCTCGTCGAGCATCTGTGCCGCACGCTCACGGGGGATGCCGATGTGTCCGCCGGTGTGGCTGGTGGGGTGGTCGCGGTGGATGAGCCGTTGGCGATCGTGGGGATGGCTTGCCGGTTCCCGGGTGGTGTGGGGGGTCCGGAGGATCTGTGGCGGCTGGTGGCCGAGGGCCGGGACGTGGTCGAGGGTTTCCCGGCGGATCGGGGCTGGGATCTGGAGAGGTTGTTCCATCCGGATCCGGAGCATGCGGGGACGTCGTATGCCCGTGCGGGTGGTTTTCTGCGGGGGGCGGCGGGGTTCGATGCGGAGTTCTTCGGGATCAGTCCGCGTGAGGCGTTGGCGATGGATCCGCAGCAGCGGTTGCTGTTGGAGACGGCGTGGGAGGCGTTGGAGCACGCCCGTATCGACCCGCACGGCCTGCAGGGCAGCCGCACCGGCGTGTTCACCGGCGTCATGTACAACGACTACGCCTCCGGCCTCGGCCAAGGCGAGTCCACGACCGAGGGCATCGACGGCTACCTGCTGACCGGCCGCTCGACCAGTGTGGCTTCGGGTCGGTTGGCGTATGTGTTCGGGTTCGAGGGCCCGGCGGTGAGTGTGGACACGGCGTGTTCGTCGTCGTTGGTCGCGTTGCATCTGGCGGG
>NZ_JBEYZY010000062.1:0-25035 GCF_040646295.1 Streptomyces sp. NPDC046197
AACTCCTCCGGATAAGGCTTGGGCACAGCGACATCCTTCCCACCCGCCCCACAGGGCAAGCCAGTTCAGATGTCACCCGATCGTGCGGCAGACCCCTGCCGCTCCGTGTCGAGTGCCGGCTTGCATCGGGCGGACAGTACAGCTCCGACGACGTACCCGTATACGTCAATCCGGGAGCATTCGGAGCCGCCCTGGCCAGCACTCTCGCCGTCGTACTCGTCAAAGTCCGTGAGGAGAAGCGTTGACGTACGTATCCCGCCGCACGGTCCTGCGCCGTGCCGGCTTCATCACCGCAGGCACTGTTATCGGATCACAACTGCTGACCACCCCCGGACACGCCGCGTCCGGACGTCCCGACCCCCACAAGCTGCGCGAGGCCGTACGCAGAGCCCAGGAGCGCGCCCGGCAACGCAAGGACCACGCCGGAACCGGCACCCCGTCCCAGAACGGCTGGGAGATGGAGAAGGTCGCCGACGACCGCCGCACCATCTACACCCGGCCCGTCCCCGGAACACCGCTCAAGGTCCAGGTCCGCATGGGCGATGCCGAGACCGTCCTCGTCCACGTCATCCGCCGCTTCCACTACGACATCGACCCGCTCGGCGTCCGAGGGGAGCCGCGCGCGGTCGAGGGCTGGGTGCCCGCGTCGAAGGTCCACGACCGGCACCTCCCGGAGTCGAACCGGGCGTCCGGGACAGCGATCGTCATCCGGCCGGGCTCGTACCCGCCGGGCCTGCGCGGCAGCTTCACCCCGGCCCAGGAACTGCTCATCCGGGACATCCTCGCCGACACCGAGGGCGTGGTGCGCTGGGGCGGCGACGACAAGCGCCCTCACGAGGGCCTGTTCTACGTCAACGTACGCCCCGGCGACCCGCGTCTGGCGCAGGCCGCCGCCAAGCTCAGCGTCTGGGACGCCGCCCCGGGCCGGGGCGCCGGAGTCCTCGTCGACATGGCGCAGCCGGCACGACGGCGCCGGGCCGCCCGCTGCTATCAGTGACCGGTTGTCAGCGACAAGCCATGACTGACACGTTCATCAGTGAGCTTCTTCACCGTTGCCGCTCCAGGGTGAGGATGGCTTTGGCGATTGACGTCATGCGGTTGGGACTGCACCGGGACCTGCGGAAGATCCGCCAGGACTTCAGGCGGGCCACGCCGCGCTCGACCGGTGCCCGTGCTGCGGCCAGGGCCCGGTTGACGGTCTTCTCGGTGAGGGCGAGTTCCTGCAGGGGCCTGCGTTTGATGCCCCGTGGTCACCCAGGGGCCGCTGCCCTGGTAGGCGAGATCGGCCAGGATGGGGACGCCCTGGCGCTCGCAGATACGGATGATCCGATGGGTGCGGGCAGCAGTCAGAGCGTGAGAGCGGCCCGGCAATGCGGGTGAGGGCCACAGCAGCCGGCCGCCCGGATCGGTGACCACCTGCACGTTCACCCCGTGTCGGCGGTGCTTGTGGCAGTAGTCGGCCCGTCCGTCGCCGACCCGGTCGCACTCGGCGAGCGTGCTGTCCAGCAGGGCGAAGTCGGGGTCGGCCTCGCGCAGGACCTTCAGCAGGACCGGCGCACGTTCGGCGAGCAGGTGGACGACCGCGCTGGTGTAGGCGTGGGCGGTGGACTCGCTGATTCCGAACCCGGCAGCGATCTTCGCCAGGGTGGTGTGCTCGCGCAGGTACACCAGTGCCACCATCGCGCGCTGGGACGGGCGGAGCTTGCACGGCGCGCGGAACTGGATGAGATCGAAGAACGGCTGGCCAAGGAGCTGGCGGAGGTTCGGGCTGAGCGGGATGAGCTCGCTGTCGCCGAACGGGTCCTTGAACGGGTGTCCGGGCAGCTTGCCGAGGAACGCGCCTCGGATCTGCCGGCGCCCGGGCAGGTGGCCGGACGGGCGGTGATGCTGATTCCGCACCGCGAACCGGGTGTGGAGGAGAGCGCGCTGCCGCCGGACTACCAGCGCATCCTCGCCGCCGTGCGGCAGGCCGCCGGACCGGTCATGGCCCGGCAGGTCGGCGACGCGCTGGGAATCGATGTCAGCGTGCGGTCGAAGCTGGAGCCGCTGCGCGGGAAGCTGGTCAGACTCGTCGACCGCGGCTGGCTGCGCAAACTGCCCGACGGCCGGTTCACCACCCGCCTGTGACCTGCCCCGCCGCCTGCGGCAGCGCGGCGCGGCCGTAACCACGGTGCCCTCAGCGGCCGTTGGAATTGTGTGACGAAAACCAAAAAGCGCGCCGAGGACACCTGCCCGCTTGTCTACCAGTGCCGTCTGCCACTGTCCACGCGCACCGTCAACCACCTCGCTGATCTGCTGCGACGTCACCTGAAAGTGATCCGGTCCAGGTGGCGGATCCTGCCGCCGGGGAAGATCGCGGTGATCGTCCTGGCTGTCCTGCGCCACGACCAGCGCCTGGCCGACACGGCCGGCGGCAACGACGTGTCCGAGTCCACCGTCCGCCGCTGGCGCGACGAGCTGATCGGACTGCTCGCCGCCGAGGCCCCGCGCCTGGACCGTGCCCTGAGGAAGGTCGCCCAGCAGGGCGGGGAGGTGGTCCTGATCGACGGGACCCTCATCCGCACCCAGCGCCGTACCGGCAAGGTTGACCGGCGCAACTCCTCCGGCAAGCACCGCAGCCATGGCCTGCACTTCCTCGCCCTGACCGACGAGAACGGGCGCCTGATCTGGATCTCCGCCGCCCGGCCCGGCCGCACCCACGACAACACCGCCGCCCGCCACGACCACATCCTGACCCACCTGCGCGCGGCCGGCCTCGGGGCGCTGGCCGACCTCGGCTTCCGCGGCCTGGACAACGACATCCTCGACCCCGTGATCATCACCGGCTACACCGCCAGCCGCACCCACAAGCTCACCCCCGGCGAGAAGACCGCCAACCGAGTCCTGGCCGTCGGACGCGCCCCGGTCGAGCACGGCTTCGCTCACCTCAAGAACCGGCGGACCCTGATCAAACTCCGTACCGATCCCGCCCGCGCTACCCGCCTTCTGCGCGCCTTGCTCGTCCTGACGAACCTCGACCGCTGACAGACGATCCGCTCCACAGGATGCCGCCCCCGACTTGATAGGCACTTGCCTATCCTGTGGTGGTGGCCGATGACCTTTTTCAAAGCCTTGGCCGACCCCACCCGCCGCACCATCCTCGACGTGCTCGCGGAGAAGTCCGGGCAGACACTGTTTGAGATCTGCTCGCGACTGAGCGTGAAGCGCCAGCTCGGCATCTCGCGTCAGGCGGTCTCCCAGCACCTCGCCGTGCTGGAGACCGCCGGGCTCGTTGAGACCAGGCGGGAGGGCCGCTACAAGTTCCACGACCTGAACACAGCCCCGCTGCTGCAGATCGCCGAGCGATGGCCCGCGCCCACCCCATCCGGACCAGAGAAGAGCACCCCATGAAGATCCATCTGACCAGCGTCTACGTCGACGACCAGGCCAAGGCCCTGGACTTCTACACCGAGATCCTCGGCTTCGTGAAGAAGCACGACGTGCCGCTGGGCGGCGAGGCCCGGTGGCTGACCGTCGTCTCACCCGACGCGCCCGGCGGCACCGAACTCCTCCTGGAGCCCTCCGGCCACCCGGCCGTCAAGCCCTACCGCGACGCGCTCGTCAAGGACGGCATCCCGCTCGCCCAGTTCGCCGTCGACGACGTGAAGGCGGAGTACGAGCGCCTGAGCGGCCTCGGCGTCCGCTTCACCCAGGAGCCCATGGAGGCGGGCCCCGTCACCATCGCCGTCTTCGACGACACCTGCGGCAACCTGATCCAGATCGCGACACAGCCCCAGTAGGCCGTCAGCCTCGTGCGGGGTCCGGCCGCCGCAGCGAACGGACCCTCGCCCTGGACCCCGTCAGCAGCGTGACTGCACAACCGAGGAACGGAGAACTGGCTACCCACGGCCCGCTCCCGCCGTCAAATGATCTACTCCGCAGACTCCCGCCCGCGACCAGCATGAGCACTCGGAGAGCCGATCACACCAGCCTTTTGACCTGCTACTTCACGTTGGCGGAGGCTCAGTGGAGGGGCATTCGGGCACATCCAGCGCACCGGCAGCTTCGCCGCAGCGGCGCGCCGCCGCCAGGCGATGGAGGCGTTTTGGCAGCACTGCGAGGAATGCGCCGACTGCGATCCCGCCGGCATCCCCTGCCCGAACCACGAAGCACTCTGGCTCTTCAACTAACTGCCCCGCAGCCAGCCCGGCTGGGGCGTAGGCGCGGTGCCGGCCCTGCCACTGCTCGTCGGTGATCAACTCGCGCTGGGCCTGCAGCGTCGGGCGGGCGCCGTCGACCAGGACGACATGAACGTCCGCGCGCCGGGCCGCGTTGCTCGGTCCGCTCCCCCAGCTGTGCGCGGGTGACGCCTGGCGGGGTGCGAGCCTGGTGGGCGAGGCGGTGCTTGGCGTTGATGTGCCAGATGGTCTCCCCGTTGGACCCGCCAGGCGGTGCGATGGCGGCCGGGTGCGCGACGTGCGGTCCGGCCCGGCCGCCGATGCGCCCGCGCCCATCAGCAGCACCTTCGTACCCGCCGGCGCGCTGATGCCGCGAAAGCAGTTGAAGCACACCAGCGTCTCCCGCCGTCCGTAACCGAGCGCCCTCCACTGCGCCAACGGCCGGCCCCGGATGTGCACTTCGCGCTGTGGCTGCAGGTTGTACCCCACCACCAGCAGAACGCCGTGCACCCCAACTCCCCCGGTCACCGAACGTCGCATGCGCTGAACACCGCAAGGGCACCGACGCTCCCCTCCCCTTCCAAGCCCGCCCCCTCCGCACCCCCGTTCCAAGCGGCTGCGGTTGACAGGGCGCATGCGGAGCATTGGGGGGCCGGTGGTGCACTTCTGTGCGCCCACTTGATTCACTCTCCGCAGCGACAGGTGAACTGCCCTGCGGGGTGCGGTTTGAGAAATAATCCGTGTTTTGTCTCCCACTGCATCCGCCTCTGGTGTTCTCCTGTGCGCGGTCGTCTCAAGACGGCGTGCCAGCCCTCTACTTGTGATCGCCGAGTTGGCGGCGACGTTTGGCTGCAGCAGGTCACGGTTCGTGTTGGGCCGTATGCGGGCCTGTTCATTTGGGGCTGTCCTTGAGGCGCACAACAGTCGACAGGTCTGCTGCGCGTGTGGGTGGTTGGTGGTTGTGGGCGAGTACCGGGGTCTGCAGGGGTAAGTCGCCCACAACTACGCGTTCATCTGCTGGAACGCTCGCGTCGGCCGTACTGGGGTTCCCGCGTTGTCTCTCTTGTCATTTGCGCCAGAAAAGGTGGTGCGTCACGCCGCTCGGGCTGGGCACGACCTCCATGTGGAACCGGTCTAGCAGCTGTTCGGGCGAGTCCCACAGGCGTAGCCCGGACCCGAGCTTCACCGGTGAGACGGCAACATGCATGGTGTCGACGAGGTCGGCGTCGAGGAACTCCCGGATGGTGGTCACGCCGCCGCCGAGCCGGACGTCCTTGCCTTGCGCGGCCTGCCGCGCCTGCGTGAGAACGGTGGCGGGGTCGCCGTCCACGAAATGGAACGTGGTGTCGGAGAGCGTGAACGATGGACGCTTGTGGTGGGTCAGGACGAACACCGGCGTGTGGAAGGGCGGCTCGTCACCCCACCAGCCGCACCACTTGTGGTCGCGCCACGGGCCGCGCTGGGGTCCGAACTTGTTGCGGCCCATGATCTCGGCGCCGATGTTGTGGCTGAAGTCCCGGATGAAGTAGTCGTCGAGGCCCCGGCTTCCCCCGGGCTCGGCGCGCATGGGCCAGCTCGCCGTGGCGCCGGCCCAGGCGAAGAGCCTTCCCGGATCGATGTTGTGGCCGAAAGGCCGCTCCAGGCTCTGGTCTTCGCCGGCGGCGACGCCGTCGCTCGAGATGGTGAAGTTCTGCACGCGCAGCAGCTGATCCATGGGTCCCCTCATCAGTTCTGTCGCCTCCCTGTATGGCGATGCGTCCTACACCGCAATGTCGAACGGGAGGTGGCTGGATCGACAGCGGCGCCTAAGTTCTTCCACAGCGTGCCCCGCGCGAGCGTCCACCTGCGTCGTTCGGCGGCATTCCGGTGCCCACTGGTGCGGTGCCGAGTCACCACGAGGCGCGCGGACGGCATTGCCTGCGCGGGGGCTGCCCGTCAGGCTGCGACTTGAAGGGGGGCGGCCCCCCGGGCCACCTCGCCTGCCAGCGTGTCGTTGCCATGACCGCGGACCCCACCCGCGGTCGACACCCCCGAGGCACGCTTCGGGCCGCTGAGTCAGTTCACCGTCGCCAACTCCAACCATCCCAACCACCCGGTGCAGACGTGGGCCATGCACACCTACCTGCTACTGCCCGCAGCAGGGCTGCCTCGCCCGAAGGCCCGTCGGCCGGTTCCAGGCGAATCATGTGATCGTCCAGCACTGCCAGCGATCAAGGTTTCCCCACCTTGGGCGGTTTGAGCGTCATGCAATTCTCTATCTGGGATCCTCCAGCTTGGCCATGGGTAGCGCGGAGTCCGGGATCGAGGGACCTGGTACCAGGGAGGGCTTCAAGGGAAAGGCGGTCTGTGGTGTGCTGCTGGAGCAGGGGCCCGGCATCCGGTAGCGGGGGCGGCGGCATCGTCACTCCTTTGCGGGTAGGCGGTCAAGATGGATCTTCAGGGGAGTGGAAGCCGGCCAGCTCCGACCGTTCTCCCAGTACCCCTGCACTTCTTCCAGCGGGCGGTTCTTGGTCTCGGGGGCGAGGAAGAACACGAACAGCCATGCCGCGATGGTGATGGCAAGCATGAGCAGGTAGGTGATGGTGCCGCCGGCTGCGGTAAGCAGACCGAGGAAGAACTGGGCGATGAGGAGGTTGGTTGTCAGGTTGGTCAGCAGCATCGCGGAGGCACCAACGCTACGTAGGTGCCCGGGGAATCCCTCTGCCGCGAAGATCCATACGAGGGATCCGAAACCTGCGTTGAAGCCGATGGTGAACACGGTCAGGCCGGCGAACCCGGCCGCTTCGGGCAGCGTATCGGCGAAGACGGCGACCATCAGGGCGTGGCCAGCGGCCATCAGGGCAGTGCCGGTCAAGAGCGCCGGTCGGCGCCCGATTCGGTCGATGACCATGGCACAGGACGTCGATCGTGCTGCAACGTGGTGCGCCGGTGTGGGGCGGGAGGCGAAGGCGGTCCCGCCCCACACCGGCACGTGATCAGCTGGCAGAGTGCAACTCCGTGACCAGGTCGCAGATCTCGTCCACCAGTTCGGCGGACATGTGCGAGTACAGCGGCAGCGTGATCATGGTGCTGGGAACAGCGGCACCGTCCTGGCCTGCAGTTCCTGGCCAGCACCGGCCGGCACCACGGCGTGGAGAGCCTGGAGGAGAGCCGGGTGCTGCTAGCCCTGGACTTCGCCGGCGACGTGGTCGACGTCGTCTCGCAGCCGCTGAAGATCTCCTTCACAACCTGCGGGAAACGCCGCACCCACACCCCTGACTACCTCGCGGTGACCCGCCGCGGCGTCTGGCTGGTCGACGTACGCCCCGAGCCCCTGATCAAGGAGGCGGACCGGGAGTCGTTCGCCGCGGCGATTGACGCCGACATCACCGTCCATCTCGCGCGTCGGCTCCACGAGTGCTGAACGAACGTCTGCTGAGGGCGGCAGGGGCATGACGGGGGCGGTGACGGGCCCGCCCCCGGGCAGGCACCGCCCCCGTCGCGGGCGTCACAGCGCGCTGAAGTCGCTCTCCCCCGGTCGGCGGCAGCCAGTGATGGCCTCCAGGGGGATTTCCCCGATGAAATCCATTTCCCGGGTGCGGCCGACGGGAGCGATGACGGCCGCGGTCGCGGTCTCCAGGGACGTGCTGTTGGCGTAGACGGTCGGCTTGGTCAGGATCGCGCTCCGCGCGGGCGGCGCGGCGAATTTGTGCCAGCCGCTGACCTGGATCTTGTAGATGTGCCGGTCGTTGCTGGCGTACCCGCCGCAGTCCTCGTTCTGCGCCGTGGAGACCAAGGTCCGCTTGGGGCTGCTGATATGGGCCCGGGCGTAGGCGATCGGGTCCTGAAAAAACAGGGCGAGTTCGTCCTTGACGGTCGTGGGGTTGCGGGACCTCATCCCCTTCGCCTGCCGGATGTCCTTGGGAGAGCGCCCATCGGCTCGGTAGACGACCAGGCTTTTCGATCCGACGAGCGTGTACCCGTGCGCGGGGGTGTCGGAGGGCGCCTGCGCGGGCTCCGCGGCGGCCGACGTCTGCCCGGCCGAGTTGGTCTGGTCGGCGCTGGAGGTCTGCGCGGCCGAGTTGGTCTGGTCGGCGCTGGAGGTCTGCGCGGCCCCGCCGAGCCTCAGCCTGTCGGGCTTTTTCGGTACGGGCGGCGGCTTCCTGGACGCGGTCTGTACGGCGACCGGGCCGCCGCGACCCTCGTGGGCGGCACCGGCGGCGGGGGCAGTCCGTAACTCCACGGCGCGTTGCACATCGAGCGGTGCCTGCATGACACGCTGCGCGTTGACCTCCGCGGCGCGTTCGAACTTGTCGGAAGCGTCGGAGACGCGCAGTCCGTTGCCCATGTCCGTACCGGCCACAGGACCCTGACGCTGCTGGATGACATGGGTCAGTTCATGGGCGAGGGTGTGCTTGTCCCCACCGTCGGCGCCGATGACGACATGGCGGCCGGACGTGTAGGCGCGGGCACCGACCTCGGTGGCCGACGCACGGGCGGCGTTGTCGTCGTGGACGCGCACGTCGGAGAAGTCCGCGCCGAGCCGCGCCTCCATTTCCTGGCGCAGTGGCTCGCCGAGGGGCTTTCCGGCGCTGCGGAGCACGTCGTGGACGGCGGAGCGCTGCACCGGTGCGGGCGAGGTCGCGATCTCCTGGTGGTTGTCCTGGTGGCCGCAGCCGGCGCCGTGCTCGTGCTGTTCCCGGGCCCAGGGGTGGCCGGCGCCGCGGAGCATCTGGACGACCGCGGCGTTGCCCGCAGCGGCCTGTAGGCCGAGCAGGCCATGCTGCGCGGGCGGGGCGGATGCGGGCCGACGGGCAGGGATACGGCTGTTGCCCGCCCCGGTGTGGGAGCCGGCCTTCTCGTGATCGTGCACGGGAGCCCCTCTTCTGGCGTGAGACCGTCAACTTCCCTGGATATGTGGCGGGCAGCCGCAGGCGCAAGGTAGGGGCGGGCAGCATGCGGTGACCGGACGGGCACATCCGATACCGCGATGATCCGCGTGTGGGCCGGCCTGTTCTCGCCAGGGGGAGAACAGGCCCCGCGGTCCAGGGTGCAGCTGCTCGTAGACGTCATCCGGCACATTGATGCCCATTTCGTGTCGGGCCGCGCCCGCATCCTGAGCGTTCATGACGTCTCCCCCCCTGGTTCGGGGAGCTGGCAAGGCAGGTGCGACGGCGGAGCAGCACAGGCCTTGGCGGAACAGCTCCTCATCCGGCGTCTCCCACGGCAGCGGCGTGGCCCGTGGCAGGTCGACGGTTCCCACACGCGCTCTCGGCCGGCCCGGCGCCCGGCGGCGCTCGTCTTGTCACCAGCAGCCCGCAGAGCAGGACCGGTGTCACCAGCTCCGGCGCTCCACCAGTCGCCGGAGCTCCCCGCGCCCCCGGTGGCCGGCCCAGCACGTCCTGTCGGCGCTCCCGATGACAACAGGCCTGCCTTGGTAACAGCTATCGTGCTCGGCTCACCACTGCGTGACCGGTCCAACTTCGATGACAAACAATCCAACTTCGATGCCAAAGGACACGGGCTGCCTCTGTCCCGTCTCCAGAAATCCGGTCCCTGTCTCAAGTGACCTGGTCTGATTCGTTTGCGATCTCAGGTGACCTGGTCCGCCGACGTCAGTAGTTGTCCTGCCTCACCGAGCTTTGACCGGTGGCTCACCTTTCCGTTCCCGCTCGCGCGGCCAGTCGGGCGGCGCTCAGGCTGAGGTGGTGCCGCTCCGGGAGACTGGTAGTGCGGCGGGCAGCGGTGCGGTAGTCGGCGATGGCGGCCTCCCTCTCCCCGGCGAGTGCGTGCAGATGGGCGCGGACGGCGTACAGCCGGTGGTGGCCGGCGAGCGCGGGCGGTGGGTCGGCGAGCAGGGCGAGGCCGGCGGCGGGGCCGTCCACCATGGCGGCGGCGACCGCCCGGTTCAGGGTGATCAGCGGGTTGTCTGAGATGCGGGCGAGCACCCCGTACAGAGCGAGGATCTGCGGCCAGTCCGTGTCGGCGGCGGTGGGCGCCTCGTCGTGGACGGCCGCGATGGCCGCCTGCACCTGGTAGGGGCCGACCGGGCCGCGCGGCAGGGCATCGGTGATCAGCGAGACGCCCTCGGCGATCGCGGCTGTGTCCCAGCGGCTGCGGTCCTGCTCGGCGAGAGGGACGAGTTCGCCGTCCGGGCTGGTCCGTGCGGGCCCGCGCGCCTCGGTGAGCAGCATCAGCGCGAGCAGGCCGGCCACTTCGGCGTTGTCCGGCAGCAGCGTGTGGACGGCCCGGGCCAGGCGGATCGCCTCCCGGGAGAGTTCGACGCGCCGCAGCTTGGGGCCGATGCTGCTGGCGTAGCCCTCGTTGAAGATCAGGTAGAGGACGTGCAGCACCGCGTCCAGCCGGGCCGGCCACTGGGCGTCATCCGGCATCCGGAACGGCACCCCAGAGTCCTTGATCCGCTGCTTGGCCCGGCTGATCCGCTGACCCATGGTCGCCTCGGGGACGAGAAATGCGCGGGCGATCTCGCCCGTGGTCAGCCCGCCGACCGAGCGAAGGCTGAGCGCGATCGCCGAGGCCGGCGACAGCACAGGGTGGCAGCACAGGAACAGCAGCGTGAGGGTGTCGTCGTGCGCACCCTCGTCTCCAGCGTCGGCTCCCGGTGCGGACCGCCGGTCGGCCGGGATCTGCCCGGCCACCAGCTCCTCGCGCCGACGGCGGGCCTGCTCGCTGCGGACCTGCTCGGTCATCCGGCGACTGGCGACCTGAACCAGCCAGCCGCGCGGGTTGCGCGGCACACCCTCGGCTGGCCACTGGGTGGCGGCATCCAGCAGGGCCTCCTGGACGGCGTCCTCGGCGGCGGCGAAGTCCCCCCAGCGGCGGGTGAGCACACCGACGACCTGCGGCGCGAGCGTGCGCAGCAGGTCGTCGGCGGCTGGTTCGAAGGTCGTCATAGGGGGTGTTCACAGCTCGGTGGGCGGGACCGCCATGACTTGGCGCACCTCGATCGGCATGTTGAGCGGCCGCCCACCCGGGCCGGGAGCGGCGGAGACGGCGGCGGCGATCTCGATCGCCCGCTGCTCGGTGTCGCAGTCCACGATCCACCAGCCGGCCACCCACTCCTTGGATTCCGGGAACGGCCCCTCGGTGACGACCGGCGCGCCGCCGCTGTGGGAGCGCACGATCCGGGCGGTCTCCGGCATGGCCAGGCCCTGGGCGTCGACCAGCTCACCGGCGGCGGCCAGGCCGGCATTGGTCTGCTTCATGAACTGGATGTGGGCCTGGATCTCCTCGGGCTTCCACTCGTCGAGCTTGGGGAAGTCGACGCTCTTCTCGCTGAACTGCATCAGCAGCATGTACTTCATGATTCTGCTTCCTCGTTCGTCGTGCCCACCCCGGGCGGGGGCCGTCACGGGTAGGTAGAAGCACGCCCAGAGTTTTCGACATCCTCGGCGGGAATCCGACAAAAAAACTTAAGCGGCCACCCCCCGCGAGGGGGACGAGCCCGCAGCGGCCCCGCGACCCTCAGCGCCTGCGCAGCCGCAGCGAGCGTGCCACCAGCCGACCACGGGCGCATCGCGACCCAGCGTGTAGAGCCGACATCGCGGTCGATATCGCCTCGCGCACCATCTGCGCGGCCATCCTGCGACTGGCCGGCACGCGCGAAGGCGATCGACGCCGCTTTGCGAGGTGCCCATCGAGCGAATCATCGAGGCCCGGCGGAGGCTGTTGCCGGAGCTGATGCATTACCGCGCCTTCCTGGACTCGCTCGCACCGGACTTCATCGAGATCAGCGAGGTACAGGACCCCGAAGTGAGAGCAGCCAAGCTGCGCAACCACGTGGAGAGCCAGATCGCGCAGCCGGTTCAGACGATGGAACGGGAACTCGGCCGACTCGGCCTGCAGCCCGTACGAGCAGTCCTGAGCCTTCAGACGCTGGCGCCACCGACAGCGTTGGGATCGTTGGCCGACGCTGTTCATGCCCCCTCCAGCGTCACCAGCGCAGGTGTGGTTGCCGGTTGCCTCGTCGGTGCAGCGAACAGCGCCTTCGATCACGCAATTCCTCACCGGCAGCGTCAGCTTCCCCGCCCGTGTGTTCGGTCTGGACGAGTTCGGGTGAGTTCATCGCCCGGCGGGCACGGCCTCCACGTCGCTGCGCAGGGCCCGCTCCTCTGCGTCGGCCAGCCAGAAGAAGATCGGCGGCAGGCTCAGCTCGATCACCGCCAGCGCGATCTGGAACCACTGCGGCCAGCCATGCACGGCGAGCGAGAGCAGTCGGCCCACACCGCCCAGCAGGAAGACGCCGGCCAGCCACCGCACCGCCGGAGCTGGGATCGGACGCTGCCGCGCGGCCCAGAGCCAGGCCAGCCCGTAACCGACGAAGCTGGCCCCCATGAACCGGCCCCAGCTGTCGACCGTCGGGCCGGCGGAACCAGCTCCGGGGATAGCCGCGTTGCCGAGTGCCACGTGGAACAGGCCGATCGTCACGCAGGCCCAGCCCATCAGCTGTGTGAGTATGCGCAGAGCCCTGGCCATATTCCCCCCAAGCCGTCTTGGCGGAGCTTAGTTGACATGCGTCTACTACATTGAGGGCGCTAGTAGACGAATGTCAACTAAACTTCGTTCGTGCCTCCCCGCCAGCGACTCACCCCCGCCGACCGCCGCGCCCAGCTTCTCGCCGTCGGCGCACGGCTCTTCGCCGCACGCCCGTACGCCGACGTGCTGATGGAGGAGGTTGCCGAAGAGGCCGGTGTCTCCCGGGCCCTGCTCTACCGGCACTTCCCCAGCAAGCACGCCCTCTTCGCAGCCGTCTATCAGCAGGCGGCGGACCAGCTGCTTGCCCAGACGCGGCTCGATCCCGCCGACTCCCTGGTCAAACAGCTCATCCAGGGTATGGACGTCCACCTCGACTACTTCGTGGCGAACCGCAACGCCGTCCTCGCCGCGAACCGGGTCCTCGCGGGCGACCCGGTGATCCAGACGATCATGACGAATGAGCTGGACGCGCTCCGTGCGCGGCTGCTGGCCGTACTCCCGCTCGCGGACGAGAGCGCCCGCGAGGCCGTGTCCGGCGTCCTGAAGAGCTGGCTGGTCTTCGTCCAGGTCCTCTGCGTCGACTGGCTCACACACGAGAGCTGTACCCGCACCCAGCTGCGCGACGTCTGCATCGGGGCGGTCCTCGGCGCCCTCCGGCCGCTGCTCGCCGAGGATCCCGCCTCCGACTGGCCGCCCCAGGGGCCCGGCGCGGGTGCCTAGTGCCGGATTCCGCTTTTGGTGGGTATAGGTCCTGGTAGCGGGGCGGTTGCGGGTGCTCGGGGGCGGGTCAGCCCCTGCGCGAGTGGATGGACCGCCTCGCCCAGTTCGCGATGGCCAAGGCGGGCCTGGCGGAGGCCATCCGCCAGGCCACCAGCGCACCGGGGAGTTAGGCGAAACCGGGCCACTCGCCCGTGACCTCCGCAGCCGAAGTCCTGCTCCGCGCCAACGAGGAGGCCGGAACCATCCGGCCGGGGGTGACCGCGGACGATTTCTTCCTCGCCATCGCCGGCCTGTGGACGATCGACCCCCACGGGGACTGGCAGCCGCGCGCCCGCCGCCTCCTGGACCTGGTCATGGACGGACTCCTCGCGGGAGCGCCCGGACAGTGACCGCTGCCCCGCCCGCGCGGGCGGGTGCGGGAGCGCCCGGTGGGGACAGCCGCTCGTACGACGCCGGTTCTCCAGACCGCCTGTCGGGAACGGCAGTGATCTACGAGTAGGGACCGTCCCCTGGCGTGGAGCCGGTGGCACACGTTGGGGAGGGAGCTCTGACGCCCGGCCTGTGAAGGGGGTAGTGGGCAGCGGTGCGCTGGATGGCCAGCAAGGCGGCATCGTCGGTCGGCTGCCCGCCGGTGTGGGCGATCAGGTCTCGGTGGATGTGGCGCAGCAGGGCTTCAGGGCTGGTTGCGGGGAAGGACGCGACCCGCTCTGCGAGCGGGTAGAACGCACGGGTTGGCGAGCGGGCCTCGATGACGCCATCGGTGTAGAGCACAAGGATGTCACCCGGCTCGAAGGTGAACGGATCGGCGTGGTGCGTCCAGGGCGGTCGGCCTGTGGAGCCCACACCGCACATGCCCAGCGGAGGTGCGGGAGAACCCGAGTGCAGGACCCTCACCTCGTGATCGTGCAGCAGCAGGGGCGGGGGGTGACCGCAATTGATCATTTCGGCCTGTGGGTCGAGATCGGGGATGTCGAGTAGAAGAGCGGTGATGAAGTGCTCGCCACGGTCGTGCTCGACCTCGGCGACCTCCTCCAGGTTCCGGCAGACGCTCTCCTCGATGGCCGACACCAGCTCTGGCAGGGTGGCGTACCGGTGAGCACCCTCGCGGAACGCGGAGAGGACCACCGAAGCCTCGCCGATCGAGGCAAGGCCCTTGCCCCGGACGTCACCCATGATGGCCCGGGTGTGGGAAGGGAAACCACGGGCGACCGCGAACAGGTCGCCCCCGATCTGCGCTTCGTCCTCGGCGGACAGGTACAGATGGGCCACCCGCAGCGGCCCGATCCGACGGGGCGGCGGGCGCAGCAGCACTCGCTGTGCCGTCTCCGCCACCGAACGCGCCAGGCTGAGCTGCTGGCTGCGCCGCTCCTGCACAACGCGCACGAAGACGACCAGAGTGGAGAGCACCGTCAAGGCGATGATCTGCGCGATGTGGTTGGTCGTGGTCAGCCCGCCGTGAAGGACGGCGATGAATATCTGGGCGGCCACGGCCCAGGCGCCGGCCAAGGCGGTGAGCCGGGGCCCTGCCAGGGAAGCGGCAAGACCGGGCGCGATCGCGAGGAGCGGCCCCAGATGGACGCTTTCCGGGGACTGGATGTCGATCCCCGTGATCACCGCGATCAAGGCAAACGGAAGGGCCACCAGTCGGCGCCCGGAAGGGTGCCTCAGGAGGCGGTCCATCAGCCTGACGACGGACATAGGTACCGTGTGGCCGGATTTTCGCGACACATGTCAGGGACGGCACTGTTTCACGGCGCCTGGTGGAGTCGTCGACGTGACTCACAGGGCCGCGGACACAGCACAGCCGGCGCCACATCGGCACAGGCAAGCTCCCCGCTCGCGGGCCGTCCGAAGTCGGCCGACGCCGACCGACAACGGCACACGGCACACGGCACACGGCACACGGCACACGGCACACGGCACACGGCATGTGAACCGGTCAGAGCCGTGGCTTGTTCTGTCCGGCGGTGCGTCGACGCTTGATCTGGACAGCCTGGTGGGCTCCGGGCAAGAGGAGGCTGTTCACGGTGGCGACCTTGATCCGGCGGATCTCCGAGCGGCCGTGGCCGATGCCCCGGGTGCGTTTCTGCAGCGGAATGTCCTTCCAGGGAACGGACTGGAGCTGTCGGCGCAGCGCTACGGCGCGGAAGGCCGGCCTGGTGTGCGGGGTGTCTCCTCGCGCAGGCCGTCGCCGGGCCACAAGGGTCCTGCGGCCTCGGTCCAGGCCAGGTGCCAACGCACCTGGGCCAAAACGGCCTGGCGATCCTGGGTGCTGTAGGAGTGGAAGTCCTGGGTGTCGGGGTCGAAGACCTTCACGACGGTGTGGGGGCCGCCGCAGATCAGGGTGCGTTCGATGGTGGGCAGTCCGAGGCTGAGGGCGTCGCAGCCGCCGCTGCGGATGAGCTGCACCAGGTCAGTGATCACCGTGTGCCAGTCGGCGACGTCGGGCCAGTCGGCGCCGCCGTTCAGTTCGTGAGTGAGGGTGGCCAGCGGCACGATCTCGCCTGGTTGGCGGCCCCGGGTGAGGCGGTCGTGGATGCGGGCGCCGTCGGGCTGTGTGATGCGGGGATGGAGCAGGCTGGCCGCAGCGACGAGGGAGGTGTTGACCTCCCGGGCGGGGGCCGGGTAGTAGGGCTCGTGGGCGAACAGCATGTACACCTTGTTCGCCCTCGACCGGGGGCGGTCGGGCACATCAGGAGCACGCGTGTGCTCCGTGGACGATGACGCGGACGTCGACTCGTTCATGCCGTCCTTCCGTTATCTGTTGCAGGTGACAAGCGCCGCAGGGGGTGCAGCGGCCGTCGGGGTGGACGTGCGCGGTATGCGGGGCGCATTCGGCGCAGCGGCCAGCCCAGGCAGGCCAGGCAGGCCAGGCAGGCCAGGCAGGCCAGGCAGGCCAGGCAGGCCAGGCAGGCCGGGCAAAGGTCTTCGCCGGGGCGATGGTGGGAGCGCCGCAGCCGGCCGACTCGACGAGCCGGGTGAACGCCGCCATCAGCCCGCGCCGGATCCCCGCCCCGCAGCGGCTCATCGCACGCACCGCCAGTGCCCAGTCGTCGATGCTCTGGGGCCAGCCTGCGGGCACAAGGTCACCGCAGCCGCCGGGCGAGGAGGGGTCCGCGAGAGCCATGCCCTCAGCTCACCCGGCATCCCCGACCAGATGGACGGCCACAGCCCCCGACCACCGGTCACGATCGGGCAACAAGGCGCGCTTACTTGCCGTGGTCGGGTTCATGGCCGGGCCGACCACGCCTGCCGTGCCCTTGGGGCGGGCGGCTGCGTCATCACACTACGCAACGGCGCCCACCCCGTTGCGCATGAGACTGCGCAACGAACTCTTGGCTGTCGGCGGGCATAGGCGGCTGTCTGATCGGTCCATGCCATAGGCGTGGTGTTGTTGCGTCTTTGGGCCTGGTAGTGGGCGGTAATGCTCCGGTGGGCGGGGCTGGCATCGCCGACCTGGAGGGAGGAGGCTGGGGGAGCGAAAAGCCGCACATGCCTGGGAGGTGCCGGCATGACGATCCTCCTGGGCGGGGCTGAATTCCCGCAGCTGCGCCCGTTTGAGTCGGCGGACGAGGCGGGGGTGCTGGAGTTGCTCGCGGCGGACCGGCTGCCGGGCCAGCCGGCGTGTTCTACGCGGATGCTTGCCGACGCCGTAGCCGGCCGCTCGGCTACTGACCCCGCCGGGCGGGCAGCGTTGGAGGGGCCGGTCGTCACCACGGTGCTGTGTGCGCCCGGCGGCGGTATCGCGGGCGTCGTCTGCTGCGCCGGGCGCCCCAGCGACGGCCCGCCGTTGTTGCTGTGGTTGCACTGTCGTGAGGACTTCTCCACGGCTCAGGCTTTGATCGCCCAGGCGCTTCAGTGCTGTGCTGCCGGGCCGCTGCATGCCTTCACGCTGGCGTGTGCTCTGACCCGAGGCCTGGTCGGTCTGCCGGAGCGCCACCGTCGGGTCACCGGGGAAGCTCTTCGAGCCGCGGGTTTCACGAGCTGGGGCCGGTGCCGCTACCTGCGTGCCGAGCTGCCCGTCGCAGGCCTGCCCCACCTCGCCGACGTCCAGATGAACGACACCGCCGCACCGCCGGGCAAGCACCTGGAGGTCCGTCGCCGCGGCCGCGTCCTGGCCCAGGCCGCCCTGGAGAGTCCCATCGGCGATGGGGTCGGCTTGATCCGCAGCGTCACCGTCGCCCCGCACGCCCGCGGCCAGGGCCTGGGTCTGGGCCTGCTCGGCAACGCGCTGGACGTTCTCACCGGCCTGGGCGCCCGCGAGGCGATCGTCTACCTGGACGAACTCCCCGCCGACCCGGAACGGGACCCGGTCGCCGCCCTGCGCACGTACGCGGCTTCCGACTTCACCGAGGTCGATCGGCTGCTCACGTTCACCAGGACGCCGGCGCCGCGTTAGCGGGCGTGGGCAAGATCCGCCCACTGGCGCTCCTCCTGACCGCGGGCCGGGCCGCCGACAGCCCGCAGTTCATCCTCGTGCTGAAAAAGATCCGGACCCGCCGGGGCCGTGCTGTCCGCCCTGCGCAAGTCCCTCCCCCTGGTCGACGGCACCGAAGAACTGAGCACCGGGCACGGCGACGACTGGCTCGGAATTCCGTTGCGGTTCACCGCCGGCCAGCCCGTAGCGTGCCTGCCCGACCTCGACGCGAATGAGGACGCGCAACTGTCCGCAGCCGCAACCAAGCTCCGTACCGCCTACCAGGCGCTACGGCCCTCCTGACCCCACCCTCGACCCGCTTGGAGATGACGTGAGAACCCCCACCGTCACCCGGCTGCAGGCCGCGGACGCCAGCGTGACCGTCCTGAGCAACACGCCCTCCGTCACCAACTGGGCCCGCCGCTACTTCGGGTCCTGGTGGCACGCGTTCGAGGTCCCCGCCGAAAGCGTCCGCGCCGGCCCACTCGTCACGGCCGACATCAACGACGGGATGTACGCCCACCTGCTCACCCTGGTGACCAGCTGTCCTCACGACGAAGTCACCTACGCCAAGGCCCGGCTGCTGCTCGCCCGGGACAGCACGGGCACCATCACCGGCGTCTCCCCGAAGAGGGCCTCGCCTACCGTTTCGAGCAGCTCAGCGGCCACGTCACCATCGCTGGGCGTACGTCCGAGGCGCTCGCCCTGGCAGCGGCCCGGATCGCACGGGAGATGATCCGGGCCGCCCTGCTGCGGGACGGGTGGACCCTCCTGCACGCCTCCGCCGTCGTCCGCGACGACCAGGCCCTGCTCGCCTTCGGTCCCAAAGGGTCGGGCAAGACCACCACGGCGCTGCTGCTGGCCAGCCGCGGCGCCCAGCTCCTCGCCAACGACCGGGTGTTCGTCAAACCCGTGGACGGTGAGCTGCGGCTGCTGCCGTGGCCCTCGGCGGCGGCCATCGGGCTGGGCCTGCTCGATGCCCTCGGTCTGTACGACATCGTGCGCGAACGGCTCCAGGCGGGCGAGCAGCTCCACCCCACACAGCACCAGGACGTCACCGACGCGCTCCTGGCCGGCCGACGCAAGCCGCTGTGGGAGCAGCGCGGCAAGCGAGAGAAGAAGGTGCAGGTCTTCCCCGACCAGTTCTCCACCTGGTTCGGCATGGAACTGGCGACCGGCGGGCACGTAGCGGCGTTGCTGTTCCCCCGCATTGCCCCCTGCGCCGTCCCGGCCGTGGTCGACGGCGCCCGGACCCTCGGCGAGGACGACTTCATGAGCGGCGCCACCGAGGACCGCTACCCGGACCACTTCGGACTCGCCCCCGGCATCAACGGCGGCGGCGATGATCTGGCCCGTGTCACCGTCACCGGCCAGCTCGCCGCGCTTCCGCACCACCAGGTCGTCCTCGGCCATGACGTCCAGGCCAATGCGGAACTCCTCACCAAACTCGCAGGCGTCCTATGAGGGCACGGTCCCGTAGCCGCTACCGAACCACCCGACCTCTCCGGGGACGTCATCCAGCGCCCTCCCCCGTGCTTCGTGTCCCGTCGCAGAGCGTCTGGTCCGCGGAACCGGCTCAGACCTGGAGCGACCAGATCAAGTGAGACTGGCGGCGCCAGGAATCTCAGGTGATCTGGTCCGAGGAAAGTGAATGCCCGTGGCCGTCTCAGCTGATCTGGTTCGGCTGAGGCGTTTCGAACTGGTGCCGCGCCTGGGTGGTCAGTACAGGCGAGGGAGACCCGATCCGGGAGCAAAGCGGCGTCGATCGCCTTCGTGCGTGCCGGCCAGTCGCAGGATGGCCGCGCAGATGGTGCGCGAGGCGATATCGACCGCGATGTCGGCTCTACACGCTGGGTCGCGATGCGCCCGTGGTCGGCTGGTGGCACGCTCGGTGCGGCTGCGCAGGCGCTGAGGGTCGCGGGGCCGCTGCGGGCTCGTCCCCCTCGGGGGGTGGCCGCTAAGTTTTTTTGTCGGATTCCCGCCGAGGATGTCGAAAACGCTGGGCGTTGTCGACATCGGCCGTGGGTCACTGAGACTGGTACCGGTCACGGGAGCCCGCGTACTCCCGGCGGCGCCTCTTCCTTCGCCGGCTGAGACCGCCGTCGCGGTCGGTGATGGCGGTTGGTGCCATCGATGTCTCCTCGTTGTTTTCGTACAACCCCGTGCGGCTGTGCAACTGCGTGGTCGTGAGAAGCGGACCAGCGCCGGTGAAAAGACTGTCGTCCGAGCGATGGCAGGGGACAACGCAATCGGTTGTCCGTTCTCCGGGCACGGGCGTGGTCGCATGGTCGACTCAACCAGTGGTCGCCCAGAAGGCACATACTCCGGTGACGCCTCTCCATACGCATGCGTACCGAGTCGGTGAGCTCTGCCGAGCGCGGCCATGTCCCACGGCGCTGCCCGAGGCCCTCGTGGTGTCTGCGAGCGGATGGACACGCTCAACCGCCCCGCACACCCCACCACTCCGCAGACCGCCGCTCGCTGGTTCGGGGCGGATGGGCTAACGTCTCCGCCGCTGCCCACCGTGGCGCACAACGCGAGGAGAACCATGTTAGAAAAGAAGCACATCGGAGCAGTCGTTGCCGCCGGGTTGCTGGCCGTCGGTACAGCCGTGGTGGGGGCCCTTCCCGCATCGGGCGCCACAACGCTGCCGGTGACCGCCTACCAGGAGGAGGGCGACGCCACCTCGGTGATCGACGCGAGCGCCGCCGCCCTCAGCCGCGTCGGCGTGGACGGCGTCAACATAAATTCCCAGGGTACGAAGGTGACTTCGCCGAGCTCCGACGCCCGCGCGCAGCTCGCCCGCGCCCACTCCCTCGGTCTGAAAGCCGACCTGCTGATCGGCAACTTCAGCGAGTCCCTGGGGGACTTCGACGAGGCCGCAGCCAACCGGATGCTGTCCAGCACCGCCAACATCAACGCGGTCGTCTCCACACTGAGCAGCGCGGTCGCTTCGCAGGGGTGGGACGCGGTCACCATCGACCTGGAGTCCCTCCAGGCCCGCGACACCGCGGGGCTGACGAAGTTCGCTACGGCGCTGAAGAAGGCGCTGCCGGCCGGGAAGACGGTTGGCATCGATGTCACCACCTTCACCTCGCTCGACGAGTTCGCGCAGAACGGCTACGACCTGACCGGCCTGGGCAAGGCCGTCGACACCGTGGCGCTCATGGCGTACGACGAGCACGGCTTCGGTGACTCCGGCCCCGGACCGGTCGGTGAGCTGTCCTGGCAGAAGCGGGGACTCGACCTGCTGCTCAGCAAGGTGCCGGCGAACAAGGTCGACCTGGGGGTAGCGGGTTACGGCTACGCCTGGTCGCCCAACGGCGATGTCAAGCAGGTCGGCGACAAGCAGGCCCGCGACATGGTCAGCAAGAACGGCGCCACGGCCCGCTACGACACCACCGCAGGAGAGTGGACGGCCACCCTCGGCGACGGCACCGTGCTGTGGTGGTCGGACGCGCGCTCGCTCGCCGCCCGGCGCACGCTCGCCGCGAACGAGGGCGTCCACGGCCTGGCCGTCTGGGACCTGGGGCTGTCGGACACCATCACGTCCTGACAGCGGGTCATTGCGTGTGACCTACGGCCCCGGGGCCGTAGGTCTACGTTAGCCGTGGAGACCGATCCCGCGCGAGGCATGTTACGGCCCCGCGAGCGGGCCAACGAGGAGAGCACCCCGTGACCGACGCGACCGCTGCCGCCGCTGCCCTGACCCTTCTAGGGCGTGTGTCAAAAGTGGCTGGTTGTGACTCTGTGGCCTGTGTTTCTATGCCGGAGTGAACATCGAGAGCTCTGGGGTGCCTGTTGAGAGGCCGAGCCGCCGGGTCCGGCAGAGGGTTGATGGCGATGTTGAGGAGTGCGTGCGGGTCCTCGCGGAGGTCCATCAGCTTGACGGCTATCCGGTGAACTGGCCTGATCAGCCCGGCGAGTGGCTGTCACGCGGTCCCCTGCTGGGTTCCTGGGTTGCCGAACTCGAAGGCCGCCTGGCTGGGCATGTCAGTTTGTCGCAAGGCGGCGAAGGCGATCTGGCCCCGATGTTGTGGAGCGAGCGGAACGGGGCGACGCGAGGTATGACCGCCGTGGTCAGCAGGCTGTTCGTTGCCCCGCCGGCAAGGGGACATCGGATCGGCGCACTGCTGATTGGCCAAGCAGTGGAGGAAGCGCGGCGTCGTGGCCTGCATCCGGTGCTCGACGTCGTCGCATCCGATACCGCAGCGACAGCCCTGTATGAGCGGCTGGGCTGGAAGCTGATGGCTACAGTCGAGCAGCAGTGGAGCCCGCACCAGACGGTGGCCATCCTCTGTTACGCAGCGCCATCGTGACGTGGCCAGTCACAGCCACTCGTTGATGGCCGCGCAGGAAAGCGTTGCCGCCGAAGATGTCGCTGACAGCGAGCTGGTAGTCGCCCAGCTTCGTGGAGGCCAGGCCCGTGCTGATCTCGGGCAGGGAGGTGGCCGCGGCCAGGACCGTGGCTCCGAAGAGCACGCCGCTGAGGCCCTGGCGGGCGAAGAATTCTTCGCCGCTGCGCTCGATGACGACGCCGGCTACGAGGGTGGCCAGAGCCGCGGCACCGAAGGTGAGCGCCGCTCGGCCAGTGCCGACGCCCTGGTCGGTGGCGGCCTTCTCCTTCTTCCCCTTGGAGTGGCCGCGTGGTTCCGGCTGGCTGTCGGGCGCGTCGCCGCCTTCTCGCCAGGGCAACCCGCGACCGGCCCGGTTGAGCAGCATCAGCCCGATCAGCCAGATCGCGGCGATCGCCAGGGAGGCGGGGGCCAGGCGGGCGGCGTGCAGGCCGGGTGAGAGCTGGGTGCCCATCACGACGACGGCCAGGACGACCACGACGAGCGCGCCCTCCAGGACGAGTTGGAGACTCGCGGCCAGGCGGGTCAGTGGGGCGCGCGGCCGTACGCCGGCGGCGTCCAGGATGGCCAGGACGACGGTCTGGATGGCGATGCCGCCGAGGATGTTGCCGACGGCGACGTCGAGTTGGCCAGCCAGGGCGGCGCTGACGGTGATGGCGATCTCGGGCAGGTTCGTGGCGATCGCGAGGAGGATCAACCCGCCCAGCGCGCTGCCCAGGTGAAGGCGTTCAGCGAGCACGTCCGTGTTGTCGGACAGCTTGATGCCCGCGTACCAGATGACGGCCGCACTGGCCGCGAACAGCAACAGCAGCACCGGTGAGCTCAAAGATCCCATGCCGCAGCAAGTACCCGATGACGGCCCCGGCACGGTATCTGTGCGGCTTTCGTGTCTGGCAGGTGCATCACACTGGGTGGCCCGCGCGGGCAACGGTGCGACGGTCCTGGCTGGCCGCCAGCACGTCGGGAAGCGGCAAAGAAAGCGCCTGGGCCAGTTCCGTGAGCTCTTCGGCCGTCGGGCGGATCGGTCCGACGGCTCCGTCTTCGACGAACGCTTTGATGCGAGGGACGCGGATGCTGGTTGCATAGCCGAGCGCCTCGGCACTCAGGCGCTGGCGCCGCATGGCGTCTGCGAGCAACGCGGTCAGGTCCACTGGTCGACCTCCTTCAGCCGGCATGGCGACGGTGCACCCCGGATGTGCCCGCCTTCTGCGTGGCTGGGCACACGTGTCCCGTATGCCCAGTCCGCGCTGTGGCCTGAGCGAGCAATGGCTGCGGGTCTAGCTCCGCGGCGTTTGGGCGGGAGCTACCGCATCGGCGAGCACGAGAAGATCACTGCCGTCGGACATTGTGGTGACGGTATGTCCGAGCTGGACCAGCAACCCTGATACTGCGGCCTGCACGATCACTTTCATGCTGTCGTCGCCCGCAGCGCGACCGGCTCGTTCACGAACCAGCGAGGTGAACCCGTCCGAGGTGGCCCAGCTGACCACAGCGCCCGTGGCCACTTCGACCACACGCAGCCCCGGAACACCGGTGTCCGCATCACCCAACACATGAAAGCCGGCCCGGCTCAGGGCAGAGCTCACCTGCAAGACCAACTCGGCAGGGGCGCATGACATCAGAGCCGCTTGGCCGCAAGGACACAGTCATGCCACCGGATCACTTGTGACGTTGACGGCTGCCGGAACGAGAAGTGCCACGGCCACGACCCGGGCCAAGCTGGGAGTGGTCGTCACGAGACCTTCACACGAGATGGCTGCTGGCCAGGGGTCGAGGGGAACCCGGTCACGTGCTGCCGATCGGAGGGATGTTTCGTTGTGATCGCCGTCGCCGTGTTGCTGCTGCCGGTGCTGGGCCTGCTGCTGTACGGGATGGACCGCATCGAGGACCAGATGGCGGGCAGGAGGCGGGTGGCACGGCATGCCCGGGGCCGTCATCTGCGCCTGGTCCACAGCAGCACGAGCCAGCCGCGTGGTCCGGTTGATCGTTCCCAGCGGCGCCTCGACGCGGCGTGATGACATCCGCATGACAACGGATCGCCCGGGCTACTCGCCGTGGACGGGGTTCGGAAGCCAGCCCCGCCGAGCTCTCCGAGCGCAGCTCGGGGAGCTCAGTACATTCCAGCCAAGGTGCTGTGACGTCCCCGTGGCCAGGGATGCGTCAAGGGACGCGGGGCAGGCGAACATGCGTCCCCGCTCCGATGACATCTACGGTGATGTGCATGGCCTGCCCCGCGTTCCCTGGCCGAGAACCCGGCGTTGGTCCCGGCGTCGACGACCTCGTGCAGGAGGTCGAGCAGCTGCGCGCGGAGAATGAGCAGCTGCAGTGGGCGGTCGCTTCCCATGCGGTGGTCGATCAGGCCATCGGGGTCCTCGTGATGATGGCAAGGATCAGCCCGGAGGACGGATTCACCGTGCTGCGGGAGGTCTCACAGCACACCAACACCAAGTTGTCTTCGATCGCCGAGCAGATCATCAAGCACGCGCAGGGCGCCGGTTTGTCCGAGACGGTCCTGTCCGAGCTCCAGGCTGCGCTCGCCCGCAGGAAGTGACCGGAGCAGGCGGGTGCCGCGCGGCGGTGGAGCGGGAGCGTGCGTCAGGCGGGGGGACGGCCGGCCACGGCGCCGTTCGGATCGTCGAGGAGCGCAAGGCGGGCGGTGATGCGTTTGCCGACCGGCTCGCGCTGCGCTTCGAAGCCTAGACCACTCTCGTCGTCGCCGGAGACGGCGCGGGGTCCAAGCGAGCCAAGGCCGAAGATCTCGGTATCCGCCTGGCCACCCCCGACGAATTCGCCGCCATGGTCGCCGACTACCTCAACTAGTGCCGCATCAGGCAACGTTCGCCTTCTTCACGACCTCGCGGAGGCGTTCGTCGGCGGCGTGTTTGTTCCGCCAGATGATGTAGCGGCGGAT
>NZ_JBEYZY010000063.1:0-21933 GCF_040646295.1 Streptomyces sp. NPDC046197
ACCCGAACCCTCTACGACGAAGCCATCGCCTGGGCCCACCACGCCCAGCTCCAACCCGCTTCCGGTTGACACCAAACACGATGAGATGTCTGACCACAAAGAAGGACACCCGGGTCGGCGACTGGGCCGCGGCCAACAACGTCGAGTTCGCCTACACGCCGACCAACAGCTCCTGGCACAACCGCATCGAAGCCCAGTTCACAGCCCTGCGCTACTTCGCTCTCGACGGCACGGACCATGCCAGCCACAAGGAACAGGGCAGCATGATCCGCCGCTACATCATCTGGCGGAACAAGCACGCCGCAGACAAACGCCTACGCGAAGTCGTGAACAGGGCGAACGTTGCCTGATGCGGCACTAGCTCGACGACCGCATTCACACCGTGCGCGCCGAACTCGACATCGCCGGCCTCACCTCCATGATCCCCCCTCGAACTCGCTGCGGCGTTCCATCAGGCCGTACTCGAGGACCACGACGCTCTTGCCGCCACCCTTTCCCGGCTGCGTGAACAGACCCAGAACGGCGACTACGCCCTACTACGTCGACATCGCCGACTACATGGCCGACCTGCCCCTGACGCAGGTATCCGGCGCCCGGTGGCTCGACGGCAAACCAGCCACCCGTCAGCGGTGGCGCGCCCTGGTCACCGCCCGCCGCAACCACCTGGACATCGACCAGACGTGAACCGGTAGGGCGGCAGGCAGCCCGCACTCAGTACCCCTGCCGTGACACCCCGTCCGTAATCCTCTGACCAGCGGGCACAGAGCTGCGGCCGGCGCCGCAGACCCGCCAGGCCGAAGCTCAGGTCGGGTTCAGTGGAGTGATGCCGGTCCCCGCGTACAGCTCGGGTTCCAGCGACAGGACAGTGAGTGGTTCCCCCGCCTTCACCGCCTGCCGAGCGATCGCTGCCGCGTGCGCCACCGGCCAGTCGACGTTTCTCCAGTCCATCGCATCTACCGCGTGCGCCGCGGTGAACGGCACGTTCTCCGCGAACCGCAGGGACGCCGCGTGCTGGCCGGCACCGGCGACCTGTCGTTCGGCGGCCAGCATGGACAGCGACGGGATGATGACCCGGCCAGTGCCACGCGAGGCCTCGATATAGAGGCCGGTGAAGAAGGGATCCGCACGGAACAGGGCGGCCAGAGCGGTGTGGTCTAGGACGGCCGTCAGGTTCATGCGGCGGCGCCGCCCTGATGGGCGCGGATCTTCGTCCAGGCGTCCTGGCCGGCCTGCTGGACCTGCTCGGTGTACTCGATGCCGAGCTCACGGGCAGCCTCCCGGGCGCGCTGCTCCCGCTCGGCCGCCGTGAGCTCCCGGGTAGCGAGATCCTCCAGCAACTCTGTGATGGTGGTGCCGCGCTCCTGCGCGAGGATACGCAGCCGGTCGCGCACTTCCTCGCTGGTTTTGATGCTCGTCGGCTTGCTCATAGAGCCGATTCTACCGCCGGTAGACACGATGGGGATCACGTTTTCGAGCACGCCGTCGGCGCAGCCGGTGGACCACCAGGGGCGGCCCTCCCGGATGGCGGGGCGACTCGAGACGGCATGGCCCCTGGGGTCGGATGCCATGGCTGACCCCGCCACGCGGCCGATTCCAGTCACAACCCTGTTGCCTGGCCGAATCCAGTGCCATCCTGTGACCGCGGTGATCCTCTTCCTCCCCCCCGTTACCGTCTTCGTGGCTCCGCAATGGGGCCTCCGGCCTTCGGGTCCGGCATGACTTCCCCCCCTTGTTGTTGATGATCCGGGGGGTGGTGTCACCGGGCCCGGAGGCATCGACGGACCGCTGATGAGGGGCTTGAGCACCGGCTTACCCGAGCCGGAAGAGCTCCCGTAACGTGGGTGTGGCAGATCGGTGCCGAGGTAAGGCCGGACGAAAGCGTGAGCGGAGGGGCTCGCACGTGATCGACACGCGTGACATCGACGTCTTCCTCGGCCTGGACGTCGGCAAGGGCGAACACCACGCCACCGCCGTCACACCGGCCGGCAAGAAGGCCTTCGACAAGCGTCTGCCCAACACGGAGCCCAAGCTCCGCGAGCTGTTCGCCAAGCTGAAGGCCAAGCACGGAACGGTGCTGGTCGTGGTCGACCAGCCGGCCTCGATCGGCGCCCTGCCCCTGGCTGTGGCCCGCGACATGGGCTGCGAAATCGCCTACCTACCCGGACTGACGATGCGGCGGATCGCCGACCTCTACCCGGGCGAGGCGAAGACGGACGCGAGGGACGCGTTCATCATCGCGGACGCGGCCCGCGCGATGCCCCACACACTGCGGGCGATCGACGGCGAGGACGAGACCATCGCCGAGCTGGAGATGATCGTTGGGTTCGACGACGACCTGGCCGGCGAGGCAACCAGGGTCGCGAACCGCCTGCACGGCCTGCTCACGCAGATCCATCCGTCGCTGGAGCGGGTGCTGGGGCCGCGGTTGCAGCACCCGGCCGTCCTGGCCCTGCTGGAGCGGTTCGGGTCACCGGCCCAGATCCGCAAGGCCGGACGGCGACGGCTGGTCACCCTGTTACGGCCGAAGGCACCGCGGATGGCCGAGCGGCTGGTCGAGGACATCTTCGCCGCTCTGGACGAGCAGACGGTCACCGTTCCGGGGACCGAGGCGGCCGCGCTGATCGTCCCGAGCCTGGCCGGCTCCCTGGCCGCTGTCCTTGATCAGCGCAAGTTGCTGGCCGGGCGGATCGAGGAACTGCTGGAGGCCCACCCTCTTTCGAAGGTCCTGAGGTCGATGCCTGGAATCGGCGTCAGGACCGGAGCCCGCATCCTGATCGAGGTCGGCGACGGCAGCACCTTCCCTACCGCCGGCCACCTCGCCGCCTACGCAGGACTCGCCCCCGCGACCCGCAGTTCCGGATCCTCGATCCGCGGCGAACAACCCTCCAGACGGGGAAACAAGCAGCTCAAACGGGCCTTCTCCCTCTCCGCGTTCGCGGCCCTGGGCGACCCGGCATCGCGGACCTACTACGACAAGAAGATCGCCCAGGGCAAGCACCACACCCAAGCCCTGCTCTGCCTCGCCAGACGCCGGGCCGACGTCCTCTTCGCGATGCTCCGCGACGGAACCTTCTACGAACCCCGGCCAGCCTCAGCCGGCTGATCCTCAGCGGCCTCGCCGCAGACAGGACAGTCCCATTCATCGAGGCAGTCGATCACGACAGGGTGATTACAAAAGACGCACGGACGCATGCCCTCATCACCTGATGCCTGCACACGCGCTTCATCGCTCATGGCAGGCAGAGTGCCAGACGGCCTCCCGCCCAGCACTCACCACCTTGACCAAAGAGATAGGGGCACGTTACCCGCTTGAGCTCCGCCGTCGTGCGGTGCGCATGGTCGCCGAAGTGCGCGACGACTACCCGAACGAAACAGCGGCCCTGCAGGCGGTCACGGACAAGCTCGGCATCGGTTCCCGTGAGACGCTGCGGAGCTGGGTGAAGCAGCATGAGATCGACGCGGGGCAACGTCCGGGGACGACGACGGAGGAGTCCGCCCAGCTCAAGGTGTTGAAGAAGGAGAACGCCGAGCTGAAGCGGGCGAATGAGATCCTGAAGGCCGCGGCAAGTTTCTTCGCGGCCGAGCTCGACCGGCCACACACGCGCTCGTAGCGTTCATCGACGAGCACCGGGACCGCTTCGGCGGTGTCGAGCCGATCTGCAGGACGCTCACCGAGTACGACTGCAAGATCGCCCCAGTCGCGGCCCGAGGCGACGATCCGGCAGGTCGCCGCCGATCTGGGAATCAATCCCGAGACCTTGCGGAACTGGGTCCGGGCAGCCGGCGCGAGCCGGCCTCGGGGACGCCGGGCGGAGGTGCCGACCGAGCCACCGACGCCGTTGGAGGCGGAGAACGCGGCCCTGCGCAAGAAGGTCCGCGAGCTGGAGGAGGAACGCGAGATCCTGCGCAAGGCGGCGAAGTATTTCGCCGGGGAGACGCGCTGGTGAACCGCTTCCAGTTCGTTGCCGACCACCACCGCCGCTACGGCGTGAAGCGGCTGTGCACCATCCTCAACATCGCCCGCTCCAGCTTCTACTACTGGCGTCGGACGGCCGCGGACCGGGCCGCCCGGCAGGCGGCCGACGCTCGCCTCGCCACCCGGATACGGGCCGTGCACCGCGAGTCGGACGGCACCTATGGCGTTCCGAGGATCACAGCCGAGCTCCGCGAGGCGGGTGAGCGCGTCAACCACAAGCGGATCGCGCGTGTGATGCGGGGCGCCGGTCTGGCGGGCGTGCGCTTGCGCCGCAGGCACCGCACCACTGTTGCGGACCCTGCCGCGGCGAAGGCCCCGGACCTCGTCGGCCGCGACTTCACGGCAAGCGAACCGAACACGAAGTACGTCGGCGACATTACCTATCTCCCGCTGGACGGCGGGAAGTTCCTCTACCTGGCCACCGTCATCGACCTCGCCTCACGCCGCCTGGCCGGCTGGGCCATCGCGGACCACATGCGCACCGGTCTCGTCACCGACGCCCTGGCCGCCGCCGAACGGACCCCCGGCAGCCTCGCCGGAGCGGTCATGCACACCGACCACGGAGCCCAGTACACCAGCCGGGCCTTCGCCGACGCCTGCCGCCAAGCCGGCGTCCGCCAGTCCATGAGCGCGATCGGCAGCTCGGCGGACAACGCGCTCGCCGAGCCCTTCAACGCAACGTTCAAACGCGAGACACTTCAGGGCCGCAAGCACTGGTCCAGTGAACGCGAAGCCCGCCTCGACGCGTTCCGCTGGCTCAACCGCTACAACACCCGACGCCGTCACTCCCGCCTCGGACACCGCAGCCCGATCGCCTACGAGACAGCGTCCGAAACAACATCAACTACGCTGGCACCAGCCGCATAACCCGTGTCCAGGATTCGGGGTCAAGGCCCGATGGTTCCATCGCCTGTCCGCGGGACACGGAACACATGCACCACCTGCGGTTCGGCAGCGCGTGCACGCAGATAGAGCAGGGCAAGCTGCTCAGAGGGATGCATTTTCGGGAAAGGCTCCGGTGGAATACAGGACGACGGCCGGCTGCCACTGGCGTGCCACGACCGCCCGGAAGCCCTGATGCCGTCGAGATGTAATCAAAGAGGCAGGGAGCAGAATGCCGAACAGCGTCGTGTTCGATGGCGGCACTATCTGCCCCATCATCGCCCCGAGTGGGTCTGCGGGTGTCGGCGGGCTGCCATGAGAGAGGAGGTCGCTCATGTCGGGTACGAGCACGACCGGCTGCTCGCGTAGTCTCGCATTGACAACCGTTGCTGCCTCTTCCCATCCCGGCGTCGCTTCGAGATCGGCCCTGCTAAGACGCTGCACCGCGGGATGGACTCGGGCCATGCTTACGACCGCTGGTGCACTGCCGCCAAGGCCGGTTCCAGCCTGGAGAACCGACTCGAAGAACAGCCCTGACGGCTCTGGGTTGTCTCCAGTCGGATCTGCCACAGACGCCACCCTCATCCCTCCGCCGGGCCCTCGCGATAGAGCGCAGTCTATGGCGAGTGATCGCCCGAGAGGGCGGGTCCCTGCAGGTTGGTGACATCGAGGGCGGACAGTCTGGCCGCCAGCCCGGGGCTGTATCCGTCCTCGCTACCAGGTCCTCGCGCCGTCGCCCAGCTCGTCCCTTGTATCAGGTTGCGGCGGCGGCCGGCGAGAGCCCCCTGACCTTCCGCCGGTCGGGCCAGGTGGCCAGCACGCAGATGGTCCTCATCGATGAGGCCGACGCGTGCGAACCGGCTGACGTTCGAGCGGCTTCAGCAGGGGTTCGCCCAGCGAGGGGCGGCTGGGGTGGGCGTGGCAACGCCACGCGCAGCACCTTCAGCCTTCCTCACCTGGTACGAGGGGACGGAAATCGGCGACGGCGTTTTCCCAGTCGAATCTGACCGTGTCTTCCGGAGGAAGGCTGCGGCCAAGGGCCTCCGCCGCGTGCAGCACGGCGGAGGTCAGCTCCGGAGAGGTTGTCCGGGCGATGACGCCGTTCTTGCCAGCGACCGACAGACCGTCCTTGTTTCGCCGCACCACAAGTTTGAACGAGGTGTCGGCACCGATGTAGCTGAGCACGCGGGCGTCGCCCTGTAGAAAGCCGCGCAGGCTGTCCAGCAACTGGATGACCGAGAGGTAGATCATCATGCCCTGGTCGGGGACGTGGCCGGACGAGTCTGCCGTGCCGAGATCCCCGGTGACGACCATGTCGCCCATGTCGAACCCGTGGGGGGCGCCTTGGTCGGGCCGCACGGTGAACTGGAAAGTGATCACGGGGTGTAGCTCTTTTCTACCGGGAAGAAGGTGATGACGCGGTTTCCGTCGTGCGAGTCGACGATGAGCCGGTAGCGGGCGGACAACCCGTTCACGGTCATCCTCTTTTCGAAGGTCTGGAGCTGACGCCCAGGAGGCGACGTTCGCTGGCCTCGCTCGACCATTATCTTGATGGCCTTCTCCACCTGATCACGAGTGGTGGACGGAGGCATGAGATCGCCGTGGCCTTTTTGGGCGGTTCCCGAGATATGCCGTTTGTCGATGTGGATCCAGCCCTCCTGGTCATTCCCGGTCTCCAGCCTGGGAGTAGTGCGGCAGAGCGCGAGACCGTGTGGGTCCGTCCAGGTGAGCGGGTGAGGGCCGTACCAGTAGGGGTGCGGGCCGGCTTCCAGACCGAGTGGATCCGGGGAGAGGTATGCCGCGGTCTCCGGGTCGTAGTAGCGCTGTACCTTCTGGTGCAGGCCGGATTCGGCGTCGGCGTACTGGCCGGGAAAACGCAGGGGGCAGTCCACGGACTCGGTGTCGTCCGCGGGAGCGGTACACCATGGTCCGGAGTTCATGGAGCGGATGCGCCAGGAGTTCCTGCACCACGCACCGACCGGGGAGTGGCGGCACCGGCGACGAGCGCGCCTCATCGTCGCAGACAAGTAGTTCGGCGCGGTGCTGGAGGTAAAGACCCACCGACGGTGAGGTGGTGGGCCAGAAGCACGGTGGTGAACAGGGCGAAGGCAGCCTGATCACCTGACGGTCTTCGCGCTCTTGAACGCTCTCAAGGCCGGGCTGACCGCACCGCCATAAGGAGCCCGCTCGCCCAGGCCATGCGGACGGAGCGAAAGTCCTCTCGTTCTTCCAGGTCGGTCAGGAGGCGCTTGACCGAGGAGCCGTGGTCTTCTGGCCAACCAGGCTGCGGGTCGAGGTCGTCGATCAGGTACGTTCCGCCAAGGGCCACGAGTTGCAAGGCCTGTTCCAGGTGCGTGAACTTGCCGGGCCAGGTGTCCGCGAACACCAAGTCGAACGGTTCCCCGTCATAGTTCTGTAGCCATTCGCCGCCGTCTCCGGCCACAAAGGTCACCCGTGGATCGGACCTCAGCTGCTCGCGGGCGACTTTCTGCACGGCCTCATCGAGTTCGATCGTGACCAGATGAGAAGCGCTGTCCATCCCGCTGAGAAGCCAGGCGGTGCCCTCGCCCACACCCGTGCCGAGTTCGAGGATGCGGCTACCGGGACGGGCAGCCGCAAGGACGGCCAGCAAGCTGCCGGTGCGCTCCTCGCAGGACATGGTGAAGCCCGCTTCGCGCGCCGCAGCACGCAGGGCCGGTAGAGAAGCCGGGAATCGGCTCGGCGTGTCGTCCATCCGGGGATCATGGAGCCGCCGTGCCTGCCCCGCAACACCTTTTGCCGCCCCTTCAGCGGCTCCCGGCCAGTCCCTGACACCGTGATGTCTCCGCACGTCAGATCAATCGGCCCGGTAGGGAGAGCGACGCACGCCGTGCCCTGACCAGCCGCACCTCACTCAATGCCAATCAGCCGGAGCACGGCAGCCGTGGCGGCGGCGCTGAGAACGACCACCAGGAAGGGAGCCTTGCGCCAGGCCAGTAGTCCGCCGAGCAGCACCCCGGCCGGGCGGGCAACCCCGGCGGCACCGGCCCCTTCGGTCAGTGCGGTAACGGCCACCATTGCCGTCAGGAGCACGGTGGCCGACGCCTCCAGCAGTTTCTCCGCGCGCCGCGGAAAGTTGATCCTGGCCCTCAGCAGCGGCCCGGAAAGCCGAAGTAGGAAAGTCCCCGCTGTGAGTCCCAGCATTGCGGCGAGCAGCTGAGTCGCGGTCGGCATCAGGATGCCTCCTTCTTCGCAGTCGCACCCGTGGTTGCGTCCGTCGAGCACCTGTAGACCGCGAGCCCGGCCAGGGCGGCCAGCACCGGGATCCCGGCAGGCAGGAACGGGACGCTCAGCAGCGCAAGTGCGGCGCCGAGCAGGGCGGGACGGCGGACTCCGGCATCCCGCAGCGCTGGGAGGATCAGCGCCAAGATCACGGCCGGGAACATCGCGTCCAACCCGAAGGCATCCGTGTCCCGCATGACCGAACCCACTGCCGCCCCCAGCAGGGCACCGGTGGGCCAGCACACCAAGATGCCCAGTCCGCAGGCCCAATACGTGGCTTTCTGGCGGCCCACGCCCTGCTGGGCCATGGCGAAGACCACGGTTTCGTCGTTCATCAGGTGAATGCCGAGCGCCCTGCGCCAGCCTCGCCCAAGCACGTCGGGGACAGCCAGACCGAAAGGCAGATGGCGCGCGTTGACCAGCAGGCCGGCCAGCAGCGCCGCGATCGGGCTGCCCCCACCAGCGATGATCCCTATGAAGAGGAATTCGGAGGACGCCGCGAGCACCAGCGCTCCCATGAGCACCGGGAACCAGAGCGGAAAACCCGAAGAGGCCGCTGTCGCACCGTACGACAGGCCAACCACCCCGACCGCCAGGCAGACCAGAGCGATATCGCGCCAGAGGCCCCGATCGATGGTTCTCCATATCGAACGCATGTTGTTTATAATGAACAAGACCCTTGTGTTCGTCAAGGCGAACGACTGTCCAGTGGAGCGAACGAGCATGGCAGCAGACAACACGTCCCCCGGCGCCGATCCGGAAGACCACCCGCCGATGGCGGTCATCGCCGCCTCGCTGCGTAGAGAGCGCGCACACAGTGGCCTGTCACTCACCGAGGTCGCCCGGCGGGCCGGCATCGCCAAGTCCACGCTCTCCCAGTTGGAATCCGGCGCCGGGAACCCGAGCCTGGAGACGCTCTGGGCACTGTGCGTTGCATTGAAGGTGCCCTTCGCCCAGCTGGTCGCCCGGCCTGAGCCGAAGGTCCAGGTGATCCGGGCCGGGGAGGGGCCTGCGGTGATCTCTTCACAGGCCGACTATCGGGCGATCCTGCTGAGCTCGTGCCCCCCAGGGGCCCGGCGCGACCTCTACTTCATCGCAGCCGAGCCGGGGCCGCAGCGCGCCTCCGACCCTCACATGCCAGGGGTGGTGGAGCATGTTGTACTCAACACCGGCCGGGCGATGGTCGGCGTCGCCAACGACCCCGTGGAGTTGTACGCGGGCGACTACATCGCCTACCCGGGCGACGTACCGCATACCTTTCAGGCGCTGGAGCCCGGAACCCGTGCCGTACTGATCTCCGAACACACGTAGCGAGACCGGCGCCTCCGGGAAGAACGGCGAACCCCTCGGCGCACTTGAGCCGGGAGACGGTTGCGGCTGCATGCGGGGCGAGGCACGACGCCCTCGAAGCCTCCGGCGTGCACCGGCTGTTCCAGGAGCAGATCAGCACCCGGGTCAGGGAGCGCCCCGAGATGAAGGCTGCCCTGGCGGCAGCCCGCGAGTACCGCTCGCTCGGCACGAAGGTCACCCTCGTGGTGCACGAGATGAAGCGACTGGGCCGCGGCGCCCTGGAGCTGCTGAAGGTCGCCGAGGAACTGCGGGACGCGGAGATCGAGCTTGAGTTCCTCACCGGCCCCCTGGCAGGGAAGCACGACCCGGCCGGACATGGCGCCGCCCTGTTCGCCTTCTTCGCCGCCATGGCGGAGTCCGAGCGCGACTACATCCGCGACAAGACCCTCGAAGGCCAGGAAACCGCCCGCAAGAACGGCAAGGCGATCGGCGGCGTCAAAGTCTCCGACGAGGACATGCTCGCCACCGCCCTGCGCCTGCGTGACGACGAACGTCTCTCGCTGCGTGAGATCGCCTCCCGCCTCGTCATCCGCACAGGCAAGAAGCGCGGCCAGCACCCCGCCCCGGCCACCGTCATGCGCATGCTGCGCGAGCACGACGAGCAGGAGACCGCAGCCGCACAGCGCACATGACCGACCCTCAGTTGACCAAGATCGTTCTCACCGATACTGGCTGTTCCGCTGGTCCTACTGACGCCAATTGCATCGGATGCGAATAGGAGACACTCATCCTGGAGGTTGGCCTGAGACCGTCTGGAAGCGGTCCCACCAGGGACGCTGGCGTCAGAACCACGGTAGCGGCCACCTCGGGGGACACCCGCGGATCTCACTCCATCGAGCGATTGAACTGCGATGACGCCTCCAAGTCGCATCTGATGCGAAATTCTCGCGTCAGATGCGATAGACGGAGAGTGATGGCGGATGGGTGGGGACGGTCTCGTTCCAGGGTCTGCTCGGCTGCACCTAATCGACGGTCTGCCGTTGCTGCGACCGGACGAGCAAGTCTTCGAGGCGATGGTCAAGGGCTGGCGTAACCAGCAGCTCGCCCGGAATCTTTCACTGGGGTACGTCAATGACCAGGAACGTACGGTCCGGGCGTTCACCCGGCACGCCGATGCGATGCCGTGGCAGTGGACGCCTCAGCACGTCGATGAATGGTCAGCCGATCTGCGGGCCGTGCACGGCTGTGTCCGCTCCACCCTGCGCAACTACCAGGGCTCAGTACGGCAGTTCTGCGACTTCCTGACCAACCCAGCCTATGGCTGGAGCGACGAGTGCCTGCGGCACTTCGGTACTCACCCAGTCCAGGTGGTCTATGACTGGAACGCCGCGACGCACGCCGACGAAGCCGAGGGCGAGCCTGAACGCCGAGCCTTCACCAAGCCTGAGCTGGAGGCGTTCTTCGATCATGCCGACGAGGAGGTCTTACGCGTTCGCGGCAAGGGCCGCAAGGGCTGGCTGCCGGCCTTCCGGGATGCCGCCTTGTTCAAGGTCGCGTACGCCTATGGCCTGCGACGCAACGAGACCCGGATGCTGGATCTCACCGATTTCGGACGCAATCCGGAGGGCCGGGAGTTCGGCGAGTACGGCACCCTGTTGGTCCGCTACGGCAAGGCCAAAAAGGGGTCGCCGCCCAAGCGCCGCAGCGTGCTGACCGTCTGGCACTGGACGCCCCACACGATCGAGGAATGGATCAGCGAGGTGCGTCCCGGGATGCGGCACTCGACCAGCCGGGCCCTGTGGCCATCCGAGCGAGGCCCGCGGATCGGGCTCCAACGGCTGGACTCCCGCTTCGCCGCCTACCGGGACGCCATCGGCCTGGACTCCGCGCTGGAGTTCCACTCGCTACGCAGGTCCTACATCACCCACCTGATCGAGGACGGCCACGACCCGCTGTTCGTCCAGCATCAGGTCGGCCACGACCACGCCTCCACCACCGCGATCTACACCTGCGTCTCCTCCGACTTCCGCACCCGTTCCCTGCGTCGCGTCCTGGACGCCACCATCGAGGCCGCGCTGCGGCCGGGAAGGACCTCCTGATGCCACGCCAGATCACCTACCGGTGGCGCCTGCGCGAGCTTATGGCCGCCCGCGGCATGTTCACCGTCGCCGAACTGATGCCGCACCTGACCGAGCGCGGCATCACACTGTCCTCCTCCCAGGTCCACCGTCTGGTCTCCGGCACCCCGGAACGGCTGTCCCTGCCTGTGCTGGCCACCCTCTGCGACATCCTCGACTGCACGCCCACCGACCTGATCGCCACCTCGGCCCAGAACCTCCCGGCCCGCCGCGCCGCCGGCGAAGAGGCGCCGATCAACCTGGCCGCTCGCCGACCCACACGGGTGCGGCTGACGCCCGAGGGGTGAGCGTTGACACCCGAGGAGTACGAGCGGTGGATGATCCGCGACTGCGCACGCTGCGGCCGCCGCGCCTCGAAGTCCGCCGAGTGGTCGGAGGGTCCGATCTGCCGAACCTGCTACGACCGCGCGATGCGAGTCCGTGGCCGCTGCCCCTGCTGCGACACCGACCGGCTGCTGCCCGGCCGGGACACCGACGGCGCACCCATCTGCCGTGACTGCGCGGGCATCGCCCGCGACTTCTTCTGCGATCGCTGCGGCTTCGAGGGGCTGCTGCTTGGCGGACGCCTCTGCGAACACTGCACCCTCGCCGACAACCTCGCCCGCCTCCTCGACGACGGCACCGGCCGCGTCGCCCCGGCGTTCCTGCCGCTGGTCAAGGTCCTGCTGGAAATGGATCGGCCCAAGAGCCGACTAATCTGGTTGCGCAACCCCAACGTCGTCCGGCTCCTCCAGGGCCTGGCCACGGGCAGTATCCCGCTCTCCCATGACGGGCTGCACCAAGAGGCCCCCTGGCGGACCGTCACGCACCTGCGTGACCTGCTGATGGACAGCGGTGTCCTCCCGCGGGTCGACCGGCAGCTCCTGCTATACCAGCGCTGGCTGACCGAGCGACTCGCCACCATTGAGGACCCCGAACACCGCCAACATCTCCGCCATTTCGCCACCTGGCACCAGATGCGGCGCCTGCGGACGAAGGCGGAGAAGGGGCCGCTGGGACGCTCCCAGACCAACCACACCAAGCAGGAAGTCACCCAGGCCGGCGCCTTCATCACGTGGCTCGCCGACCGAGGAAGTGCGATCGGGCAGTGCCAGCAGACCGACATCGACGCCTGGCACACCGAGGGTCTGGCAACCCGCCGCCCGTCCCAGTCCTTCCTGCGGTGGTGCATGAAGACCGGCCGGATGCCCCGCCTCACACTGCCGCCGACGGTCATCACCCAGGACTCGGAACCGCTGCACCAGCACCGCCGGCTCGCGATCCTCCGCCGGGTCCTCAACGACGACTCGCTGCCCCTGCGGGCCCGGGTCGCCGCCGCGCTCGTTCTCCTCTACGCGCAACCCGTCAGCCGTATCGTTTGCCTCACCATCGACGACGTCACCGACGACGAGACCACCCTCACCGTCCGGCTGGGAGACCCCCCGTCACCGCTGCCGCAGCCCGTCGCCGACCTGATGCGGGCCTACATCCAGTCCCGGCAACACCTGCCCTACGCCAGCAGCAGGAGCTCACAGTGGCTCTTCCCCGGCCGCCAGCCCGGACAGCCCATGAACCCGGTCAGCCTCCAAGTCCACCTGCGTGAGATCGGCGTCCCTCCACAGCGCGGCAGGGCCTCCGCAATCCGTCAGCTCGTCCTCCAGGCACCGGCCCCCGTCATCGCGAAAGCACTCGGCTACCACGACAAGACCGCCACCCGCCTGGTCACCGAAGCTGGCGGAACCTGGAGTCGGTACGCCCCGGGTGACCACAGCCAGTGATTGCTACAGGCCGTCATTAGCGCCCGTCTGCACGAACCGCAGCGACGAAGGTGATCAAGGAACTCGACTTCGTGCACTAGCCGGCGCCCGAACCCGTCCTCGAACGGCGGGCAGCGTTACCTGAGCGTCTCTCCTCTTCCCTTCGTCATGGGTCACGCCATGTCGGACCAGGGGCTGTTCGTTGGCGTGGTACTCCTCGGAGGGCAGCTGTTGAAGTGGTACTCCTCGGAGGGCAACGAGTCCCATTCGGTATTCGCGCCATCGCGCGGCACCATGAACAGCGGACGCGATCGGAGGACCTCCCCGACCCGTTGCGCGCGCATGACGATCCCGGGATCATCCGGTGCTGCGTAACCCTCGGGCATGATGCGAAACTGCACGTCCATCGCCTCGGCATAGGCGATTGCGTCGCTCTCCAGCTCCGCCATGTCCCTCCCGACCAGCGGGAGACCGTCGTACGCGACCTGGGGACCCTGCACGGCGTCGGCAGCGATGCAAAACAGCCCCACAGCCTGGCTCAGATAGGCCGTGACGGCAGGCGGAGAAGGAGCGGCCTCGCGACGGTGGACTTCGACCTTCCAAGTCGGCGAGAAGATCGCGTGGTCCCGTGCACAATCGCTGACCTTCGTCTGGCCGAGTATCTCAGCCGCCTCGATCACTTCGTCGACGGTCATACCGAACCGAAGCGGTCCGACGCCGACAGCCGACGCATAGGACCACTCGTCCCAGTCGGCGACTCCGAGTTCGGCTTCGGCCTCGAACGCCATAGTCGCTCCTCTAGAGAACCTGAGCACTTGTCGTCGCCCATCTTGCCAATCGCCGACCAGCAGGCAGCAGGGTCCCGCCGCGCTCGCGCAGATCACTCAGCGTGAGCCCCATCTGAGCTCGGCTGCGAATACGCGACACCTGAACATGCGAGCTCACCAGTCCCATGGCCGGGCCGGGCCGACGCGGCCGGGACGACGACCGGTTCAACCGTCTTCTGACCATCTGACATGAGACGCCCCGTTCACCGCTTCCATGGACCCTCGATATGGGGAGCTCATGGGGGATCCACGACCGCGAACCGGGCCGCCGCATCACGGATGGAGTGCCTATGACGGACATCACACGTCTCCTGTCCGGATTCTTTGCCGGTCCGCCCGACGACCGGGACCGGGACCGGGAGGTGAACGTAGAAACACACACGAAGGAGCAGCATGTTGCCTATCGAGGTCCCTCTCCGCATGACGCTTGATGAGGCGGTCAAGGGGAGCGAGAACCCGTTCATCGAGGTGACCACACTGGAGGGCCTCGCCAACAGCCGCACTCCCTCGACCCGGTTGCAGTCGAAAGCCGCCAGCAGACAGTGCTGGTGGCTCCTCAAGGGGGGCTCGGCGGGTGTGGACCTGGTGGCCATCCCCACCGGCGTCGGGTCCTGGATGAGTTCTCCAAGGGGATCGCTGCTGACGGCACAGTCATGGAGAAGACGTTCCTCGGCTCCGTTCGCGTGCTCGGCGAAGGCATCGATACATCCCACTGTGATTCCGTGTACTTCGCGGACGTTCGCGGCTCCATGCCCGACCTCGTCCAGGCCGTCGGGCGGGCGTTGCGGATGCAGCCGGGAGAGGGCAAGGTCGCCTCGCTCGTGGTGCCCGTCCTGCTCGGGCCCGATGAGACGGTCGACAGCATGCTGACCTCGCGGGCCTTCGGTGGCCTGGCCAAGCTGCTGGAAGCGCTCAGGGCGCACGACGCCAGGGTCGTGGAGGCTCTGGCGCAGCCCCAGGCGCCAAGCCGTGTCAGGGGCGTACAGAGCCGCAGCGGGGCGGAGGAGGAGGGAGCAGACAGCGACCGAAGCGACCGACTCTCGGTGCCGGCCCGGGAACTGCTGAAGTTCAGCACGCCCCGCGACCCGGCGCAGCTGGCCGCGTTCATCAACTTGCGCGTCCTTGACCCCGAACATGCCCACTGGCGGCGCGGCATCGAGGCCGCGGTCCTCTACAACCGGCTGCACGGCGCCTGCGCGTGCCCTTCACCTACCGCGTCCCCACCGCGGGCAGCGACGACCAGGAGCAGGAGGTGGAGAACGGCGAGGGGTGGCCGGCCACGCTCGCCGGTTTCCCGCTTGGGCAGTGGATCGCCGACGCCAGGCGCGTCTACGCCCGTGGCGACATGGACGCCGACCGCATCGCGCAGCTGGAGAAGCTCGGCATGGTCTGGAACATCGCGGACGAACGCTTCCAGGAGAACCTCGCGGCCGCCCGGGTGTACTACGAGGAGCACTGGACCCTGTGCGCGCCCCGCGACGCCACCGTCCTGGACCGGCGGGTGGGCCAGTGGCTGTCCAACCTCCGGCGGCCCGGTGCCCTGGACGGGCGCCCCGAGTGGGAAGCCGCGCTGAAAGCCGTCGACGAGGACTGGAACCCCCCATGGCCGGCCGACTGGCAGCGGCACTACGCCGCACTGCGCGAACTCCAACGCGACGAACAGGGCCCGGCACACATCCTGCCGGGGCTCACCGTCCACGGCATGGACATCGGCAAATGGCTCGCCCGGCAGCGGACACCGAAGGTCTGGGCGGCCCTGGCAGACGGGCAGCGCGAGCGCCTTCAAGCCGTCGGCGTCCTCCCTCCGGAGCCGCAGGCCGCCGAGCAGCCGTCCACGGCGCCCGTGGGGGCTTTCGAGCGGGGCGTAGCGGCCCTGCCGCACAGGCTCCGTGACCGTCCCCAGGGCCCACGTAGAACGGCTGGAGGACGGCACGGAGGTCAAGCTCGGGGTATTCCTGAGCAACACCAAGACCCGCCGCGCCACCCTCACCTCCGGCAAACTCCAGCAGCTCGCCGACCTCGGACTCGACTGGGCAGCAACGCAGACAAACGGCGTCGCTCGCTGAGCGTCCCAGAACGCGTAGCCCGGCGCTGGACACCGTCTTCCGTACGCGATGCGTACGAAAGATGGACCGTAAAACGGGGGCCCGCGCGGATCAGCGCGGGCTCCGCTTGCTCCGCCTCCTCGGCGCCCGCTGTGCGAGTCCGGCGTTCCAGGCGCGGGTTCGCTGAATTGCGCAGGAGACCAGCGCGTCGGTCCAGTTCGGATGCGTTCGTAGCGTCGCCCTGACCGCCCTGCGCGACCGTTTCGCCGGACGGTGCTGGGGGCGACCGTCCAGCCAACGATTCAGCCGCCGTTCGATGCAGCCTTCTGTGGGGCGAGCGCGGCCTGAAGCCGGTCCAGGCGTTCGTAGAGGGCGCGGACGTCGTTGAGCGGCTGGGGCACGGTTCGCTGAACCGGTGGTGCAGGGGTCTGCCCTTTCTTGGTCTGCGGCGCAGAGGGGGCTCTTCACGGCGCCGAGGCCCTGGGCTACTACCAGACGGCCGTCGGCGTCGCCGAGCTCTCCTTGCCGGAGGCCTTCTACGGAGTTCTGGCCTGGAGCGAACTGGACAACCGCCCCTTCCACCGAGCGCAGCACGGCCTTGGACTGACGTGGTGGAGACTGGGCGAAACGAAGAAGGCGGAGGCCGTCTTCGGCAACAGTCTGTGGACCAATCCTGACGACAACCAGGGGATCCGGTACCTGATCGGGCCGGTGAAGAAGGGCGTCGCGTGGCATCCGCAGGCCGGGTAGCAATCGCCCGTTCGGGTTTTCCGTGCAGGTCTGCCGGGCGGCCCTGGAGCCCACAACAGCTCTGCCTGCTGGGTCGGTTGGCCGTACGGTCCAACCACTGATGAGGCTCCCCCTAGACTGTGGCGGTGCGGAACACCAAGGCCTTCAAGGAGGCCGTTGCCGAGACCCTGGCGGAACTGGCCCGGCGGGGCGTGACGCTTGCACCGGCGATGGTCGAGGACACCATCGACAGGAACGTCAGCACGGCGGCCGAACGCCTGGGTATCCAAGTGCGCTCGGCCTGGCGGCATTTCGACGCGGCCGCGCTCGCCGACAACCTCGCCAACAGCGCGCGCAGCTTTGAGCAGAGCAGCGCCAACAGCGGTGTGGGACAGGCGCCCATGCCGCCGCTCGACAACCCCGAGCTCGCGCTGGTCCTCGCCAGTGTCCCGAACGCCCTCGCCCAGAGCGGCGGCGACCTGTACAGCGCCATCCTCAACGTCGCGGTCAACGCATGGATGGCCGGCCACATCCACGGCGAGGACGGCTGCGCCGGGTGCGACGGCAGCCGCGGCCCGTCCGGCCACGACTGGGAAGCCCGGATGCGGACCATCACCGAGTTGCAGCCGGACATCACCAAGTGGTTCGACCGGGACGTGTGGACCCGCGCGGTCAACAGCTCCGGCTTCGCCGTCACCCGCCGCTGACCCCTGGATGCTGGTCTGCCGCGCGGCGTGAAGCACTGGTAGACAGCGATGGCCCCCCTGAGGGCGGGGCCTTGGCGTCATCTCCACTCAGACTGCTGCCCGGAACACAGTTGCGGTACAGAAAGTGCCGCCGAGATTGATCTTGCTGAGGTCGGCGAGTTCGTGCCGCCTCAAGCTGGCGGGGACGGCGCTGGCGCGCAGCTCAGACCTCTGAGCGGTTACTGGTTCTCCGGGGGCAACCCGGCGTTCTGCCGGTCGAATGCCCGTTGGCGATCGGCGTACGACCGCTCGGTGTTGGCAGGTCCCGCCGTCCGGGTGGGCTCGGTCACCTGGTCTGTGCCGTAGACGTAGTGCGTGGACTCACTGTCGTACGTCGACTTGTACAGCTTGACGGCATACAGGTTCTGGTCGGCGTTCACGCACGTGACCTCACGCACAATCCCGTCGTAGTACACGCCGTTGCTGCTTTCGCGGTGGCTGACGATGCGCACGGCACGATTCGGGTCGGGCTGGAGTTCTGCAACCGTGGCCACGCCGAACCTCCTTCACTCCGGGAGAAAGGTGGGGGAATTCCCCTTTCATCACCCTTGCATGCTGGTCCTTGGTCCGCTACTCGTGAATTACTTGCGGGGGCCCGCGCGGATCAGCGCGGGCTCCGCTTGCTCCGCCTCCTCGGCGCTTCGCCGACAAACGCATCGCCGACCTACAACACCGCGCGTGGGCTCCCCGGTCATGCGGCACCGTCCGGTGTCGGCACGGCGCGCAGACCGGCGCTCCTCGTGCTCGTGAGCGCCGCCTCACCCCCGTGCGGGGCCAGCAGGGTCATCCGGCTGACTCCCCAGCGCGTGGCCCGTTTCCTCGGGGAACTGAGCAAGCCGGGCACCACCGTCATGGCGGCCGCCGCCGCCATCGGCGTGAGCAGCGCGGCGATCTACCAACGGCGCGGCCGGGACGCGGAGTTCACCAAGGCCATGGACGATGCGCGGGCATCCGCCCGACAGGCCACCCCCAGCAGGCCACGTTGAATGGGACACAGCTTTACGGCTCGCGGCCAGCCCGCCAACGTCCTTAGGGTGCGGGGGCGGGGTTGTGTCGGCCCGCCGCCGGTAGAGCCCCGCACCTCGCACTCCCCCTCTGGTCAGGCCCCCATAGGGCGCCCCGACGGTGTCCCGGCGCAGGCCGACAAGTGGGCGCTGAACTACGCGGCCGCCAAGCAGTTCTACGAGCGTGAGGGACACCTGCGGGTGCCGAGGAAGCACATCGAGACGATCGCCATCGGCGGCGGGAAGGAGGGCAGCGGCCAGGACCAGGAGGAGCGACAGCTCCGGCTTGGTGCATGGATCGGGAACCAGCGGAGCAGGGCCGCCACGCTGTCGCCGGAGCGGATCGAGCAGCTCTCCGCGATTGGGATGCGCTGGGCGTAGCCGTGCAGGCACAGCAGCGGGGCCGGGCAGGGTGATCCTGTCCGGCCCCGCTGTCATCCTGGGAAACGAGTTATCGGCCACGGACTTGCCGGACCCATGTGCCGCTGTATATGTCCCAGCAGATCACAACACTCCGCCCTCGCGAATCAGGAGCCGCCAGGGCTTCGAGGTCCGCTGCAGCGAGAGCCTCCAGCGCTTTGTTGGGCAGGCCTGATGGAACGTCGAAACTCAGGCCGGTCTCGTCCTCGTGGATGGTGATCGAGGGAAGGCGCCGGTACTGCCGCCGCCCCATCAGCGAGGCAAGGCGGGTACGGGCCTCCTCAAAGGCCCGGCTGCCGGCAGTTGCGGCGATGGATTGAATGAAAGGGACGAGGGTGGCCGTTGCCACCGCCACCAGGAGCTCGCTCTGGCCCCCTACATCGGATCCTGGCGGGATGCGACGCATCGCTGCCTCATGATCGGCCTGCGCTAAGAGAGGATGCCCCAAGACCTCACTCCAGCGTGTTTGGTAGACCGCTGCGTACAGGCGAACGAGGTCTTCCTGGGCGTTCTGGACGCTCTTGTCGGCGAGAATCTCATCCAGTCTTCGAGTCAGTGTGGCCTTGTCGATCCAGTAGTCACGGAGATACAACTCGTCGATGAGAGCATCTGTGCCGGTCTGCGTCATACACCCTCCCGCTTCGTGACGATCAGCCATCAGGATTGTCGTACCTGATTCACCGTCGACGCGGAGGTTCACGAGGAAGCATCACTACGGCGGCCCTGGATCCTGATCAGAAGCAGCAGCATCCCCGGCCGACCGCGTAGTGCGCGTCCCACTCGTCCACCGCGACTACCGTGCGCATGATCACGCCCCACTGCTGCTGCCCACCGTGCGCGAGGCCCTCGTCAGCCAGACCGGTGCCGCCGGAGCCCAGGAGTCCTGAACCGGCGGCTGTCAGTCACTCTGGGACCAGCGCTGCCAGGAACTCGCCCGACCGCCTTCAAAGGGAGCCCGGACGCCGACACCAATCGCCTGTGCGCAGTGCCCAGGCTTCGTGTGCGGACAATGTGGCGAGCAGCCGGCGAGCGCGCTGGGCGTCCCGTGCCGGGTCTGCGAGCCGGTGGCGCTCCTGTCCGAAGCCAGGCCCGACGGCGCCTCAACTGGCGGGTCGACCAGGTCGCCGAACTCGCCCGGGTCGCCGGCGTGAGCCCGTCCCACTTCACCCGAGTCTTCCGCGCCTCCACCGGGCAGTCCGGCCGCGGGCAGCGGCTGGGCCAGCTGTCCGCGGCCGGGTTGGTGGCTCAGCGGATGCGGACCGTGACCACGGTGGAGGCGTGCAGCAGCACGGGGTGGTGGTCGTGCTTGCTGGTCAGGCCGTACAGCACTGCGCGGAACTGCAGGTCGCCGCGGTGCGCGGCCGAGCCGCGTGCGGTCACCCGTGCGTCGCCCTTGACGGGGGTGCTGCAGTTCTCCTGGTGCCATGGCTGCTTGCCGGTGCGCTCCTCAAGGCACAGCTGGTGCAAGTACCCGGCGCTGTCGTCGTCGCCGTACGCCGCGACGGTGATGGTCTTGCCGACGTGCGCCGTGTGGGGCGCGGTGATGCTGACGTCGCCCTTGGCGAACGCCGGCACAGCGGCCAGCGCCACCGAAGCCAGACCCAGCGCACCGATCACAGCCGCCCGGCCGCCGGCCGCCTTCATCCCGGTCTTCTTCGTCCTGGTCATGGACTCTTCCCTCTCGTGAGTCTCCCCCGCAGGGTCAGACCCACCCCCTTGTCGCGAGGGCGCCCGGTTGGCGCCCTCGCCGATCATTGAGAGGAGCAGCCCTTCCGCCCGGTTGTGCGCCACCCGGCGCCGTTACAGATCCACGACAAAACCCGCCGGCCAGCCTGATCCCACCAGCGGCAGCCGAACCGCTCCCTTGCACTGGGCAGCTCAGAGCACGGGGTGTATGTGATCGGGCGGTAGCGCCGGGAGCGGGTCTGTACGGTCTTCGGCCCTGTCTCACATTCGGTTTGCGCCGTGAGGTGCTGTTGGTTCGAGTGGAGGTGGAAGACCTGCACCAACCTGCTGTCGCAGCAGTCGGGTTGAAGCTGAGGGCAGCCTGATCCGGGTGATGCCGGGGAGGGCGACCGCGCGCGCGGGGCCGCCGCGAGCGGCCCCTCCCGTGGTGTGGGAGCGCGGCGCGCGCGGCTGCCTGCGGCGATCCGCCAGGCGGTCCGCGGGCGGCGTGCACCCCTGCGGCTGGAGGCGAGGCTGGACGGCAGTGGCCGGGGAGGGAGCCGCGCGGGCCCCTGACACGACGGCGCCCGCCCGGGATGGATGAGGACCCGGGCGGGCGCAGGGACTGGCGGGGTGTCGTCCTTACGGGCGCGCCGCGGACGAGGCGAAGGGGCGCGCGGCGAGGTCCTCCCCCGGGCGGGCACACGGCCGGGCGGACTCGTCCGGGCGGATGACGGAGAGCGGGCGGGATGTGGACGGGCGCTGGGTCATCGAAGGCTCCTCGAGAGGGTGAAGATCGGTCGGATAGAGGTGATCTCAGCAGCAGCGGCCCAGGATCGCCAGGGACAGAAGCGGGCAAATTTCGCTTATCCCTGGGGGTGGGAGAAGAGTTGGTGCAGCGGTCTGGAGTGCGGGACAAATGCGCGTTCACGCTCTCGGCCCGGTCCGTCCGGCGAACCTTCCAACAGGCCCGTCGCTCCCGGCGTGCCACTGCCGGGTGCAGCCCTCGGCCATGCCTGCTTCCGGCGGAAGGCGGCGGGCGGCCGTCGGCCGCCGCGGGCACTGCGCGTGGTCGACGCGCGGCAGGGGCGCGGCGCGCGCGGTCATGTCCCGCGGGGTGCAACGCCGTTGCATTAGCCGTCAGGCCCGGCGTCAATGTCTCCGTCCTTGACCATCTTGAAGTCCAGCGTGTACGTCTGCACGGTGCGCGGATG